>NZ_JBHXRW010000014.1:0-151513 GCF_042716635.1 Streptomyces sp. NPDC058664
ATGTGGGCCTGGCCGGCGTCGGGGGTGATGAGGGTGGAGAGGATCTTGACGGCGGTGGTCTTGCCGGCGCCGTTCGGACCGAGCAGGGCGAAGACGGTTCCTTCGGGGACGGTCAGGTCGAGGCCGTCGAGGACGGTCTTGTCGCCGTAGGACTTGCGCAGCCCGTGTGCCGCGATGGCCGGGTCGGACATGGGTGGGTGCTCCTTGGCTTGCGGGTCGGATGCCGTGCGGGTGGGGCGCCGTGCGGTGCGGGTCAGAGGCTGCGGGCGGTGATGTCGCCGTAGGCGGTGGTGGCGTGGATGTCGAGCGGAGCGGCGGCGCCCTCCGTGTTCCGGAGGGAGTTGTGCACCCGGCCGTAGGAGGTGCCGGCGTCCAGGGAGGCGGAGACCCCGCGGGCGGCGCCGACCTGGATCCCGCCCGCCTCGGTGCGCAGGGTGACCGTGCCGCGTACCGCCTCGGTGATGGTGAGGTCGCCCTTGAGGGTGCTGATCCGCGCGGGGCCGCCCAGCCGGCCGACGGTGATGTCTCCGGCGGCGAGGGCGAGATGGGCGCTGTCGGTCTCGTCGAGCTTGACGGTGCCCTGCGCGCTCTCGAAGGTGACGTCGCCGAGGCGCCCGACGCCCCGGAGTTCGGCGCTGGCCGTCTTCGCCTCGACGCGGGAGCCGGCGGGCAGCTGGACGGTGATCTCGACGGACCCGGAGTTGCCGAGGATCCGGTTCTTCGCCTCCGCCGCCGCGATCCGCAGGACACCGTCGGCGTACTCGACCGTGACCCGCTCGGCCGCCTTCACGTCGCGGCTCTTCGAGGCGTCCGCGGGGAGGACCTCGACGGTGGTGTCGGTGCGGTCGGCGGCGATGAACCGGATGTGTCCGGCGGGGACGTCGAGGACGGCGGCGATCGGGGCGGTGGTGTCGAACTTCTGCATGGCCTTTTCCTTCGGCTCGCTGTTTCTGATGAATGAAACGCTACGTTGCGTTCATAAACTCAGCAACAGGCTTGTTGCGTAGGAATGCCATAAATGCAGGTCAGGGCAAGGATTTCGTTGCAACGCCCCTGAGGGGTAATGCAACGTCAGGTGTGCGGACGTTGCAATGAAATGAGAGTGAACGCTATGCCTCGCGAAGTGACCGCCTCCGGCGCCCGATGATGTGGGCATGCCCTTGTCGAACACCCTGGCCCGCGTGGACGCGGACCTGGCCGCCGGTCGTGTGCCGATGGCGCGTCAGCGCCTGCGCGACCTCGTCTCGTCCTTCCCGCACGACCTCACCCTCCGCCGCCGCCTGGCCGGGGTGTACCGGCTCTACGGCGACGCCGCGGAGGCGGGACGCTGGATGTACCTCGAAGAGGACCGGAGCGCCGACGAGACCGCCGCCTTCGAGGAGCGGTACGGGTCTCCCGGGCGGCGGATGAAGGCCCTCGCCTGGCGCGGCCCCGAGGCGCTGGCCGGCACCGCCTTCGCGGAGGGGCGGCTCGTGGCGGTGAGGACGGCCTGTGCCGAGGAACTCGGGCACCCGGTCGACTGGGACGACCCCGCCACCTACGAGGACGACCCGGACGAGGAGCACGAGGCGCCCTCCGAACCGTGGACGGTCGGCGGTGTGCTGCTGGGCGCCGGCTGCCTGGTCGGGGTCGTCGCCTTCCTGACGGTCTGGGTGATCGGCGTCATCGCCCTCTTCGACTGAGCCCCGCCGAGTTCCGTCGGACTCCGCCGAGTTCCGCCTCCGCCGAGTTCCGCTGGGCTCCGCTGAACCCCGCCGGCTCCGCTCCGCCGGGTTCAGCCGCGGTCGTACCCCGTGTCCTCGCCGTCCCGGGCCCCCGCGGGAAGCTCCGGCGGGGTGTACGAGGCCAGGACCTCCCCGTCCGGGTCGGGGCGTACGGCCCCGAGCAGCGGGTTCGCCGCGATCGGGGAGACCTTCACCTTCCCGCCCGGACGCGGTGCCTGCACCACCAGACCCCCGCCGAGGTAGACCGCCACGTGCGTGGCGCCGGGGAAGTAGACCACCAGGTCCCCGGGGCGCAGCTCCGAAAGCGGCACCCGGGGCAGCGTCGCCCACTGCTCCTGGCTGGTACGCGGAACCTTCCGGCCCGCCGCCGCCCACGCCTGCTGGGTGAGCCCCGAGCAGTCGTACGTCTCCGGGCCCTCCGCACCCCACTCGTACGGCTTGCCGATCTGGCCCACCGCGAACCGCAGTGCTTCCGCGCCCGCCCGGGTCGGGGTGCGGCGGCCGTCCAGGACGCCGGAGTCGAGCAGTTCGCGCTGCGCGCCCGCCGTCTGGACGCGCTCCAGTTCGGTCAGCCGGGCCAGCTGCCCGGGCGAGAGCGTGGCGAGCAGCTTCTCGACCTCCGCGAGCCGGGCCCGCACCTCGTCGCGCCGGGTGCGCTGCGCGGCGGCGAGGGTCTGCTGCCGGTCGAGTGCCTTGCGGGAGGCGCTCGCCAGCGCGTCCGCCTGCCGTTCGGCTTTCTCGAGCCGCGGGACGGCCGTGGCGCGGTCGCGTGCGGCCCGGGCCATCAGCTGCCCCTGGTCCATGGCCGAACGGGAGTCCGGGGCGAAGAGCAGCCGCAGGTAGGAGGAGAGCTCGGACCGGCCCCGGTACTGGTCGCGGGCGATCCGCCCGGCCGCGGCGCGACCCTGTGCCAGGGCGGTCCGGGCGGCGGTGAGCCGGGCGGTGACCTTCTTGGTGTCGGCGGTCTGGAGCTTGAGTGCCTCCTCGGCCGCGTTGTACCGCTCGGTGGCCTCCTCGGCCTGCTGGTAGAGCGTGCGCAACCGGGTGAGCAGGGCGGTGACGGAGTCGCCGCCCGGGGGAGGGAGGGCGGCGCCGTCGTCGAGGGGGTCGGGGGCCACGGCCGCCGGGGACGCTCCGGGGTCACGGGCGGCCTCGGGGGCTCCGGGGACGACGGGGTCCTCGGCGTCGCCTGCCGGGCCACCGGGGTCGGTGGGGTCCGCCGCGCCGGCCGGGGCCTCGGGATCGGCCGGGTCCGCCGGGCCGGTCACGGCACTCGGGCCTGCCGGCTCGCCCGGGCCCGCCGGCCTGCTCGGGTTCTCCGGCTCGGGCGGGTCCTCCCGCGTGGCCGCCGTGGAACCCCCCGCCTCCGGGTCGACGGGTTCCACCGGCTCCGCCGCCGGGTCGGCCCAGGCGATCGGGGCCTCCACGGCGGGGTCGGCCGGCGGGTCGGGCGCGGTGGCACCCGCCGGGACCGCCACCCCGGTGAACGCCGTCGCCGCGGCCAGCGCCCCCGTGCAGACCGTGCGGAGCAGCCTTCGTGACACGTCACCACCTCCACGGGGATGATGGCGTGTCACTTCATCTGATTACCGCACGAATCGGGGCGCGTCCGGCGGCCTCACCCGTTCGGCTCAGCGTCCTTCGCGGGCGGGGCCGCACCGCCGCCCGGCTTCGACCACGGCCACTTCAGCTCCCGCCGCTCGCGGCCCCCGGGCACGTACTGGTAGACCCAGCCGCGCTGGAGCCCGAGCCGCTTCGTGTGGCCCGCGGGCTCGCGCCGGTACGCGTACACGGTCGGCGGACGTCCGTCGTGGGCCGGGACCGGGACCTCGTACCACTTCGGCGGGTGGCCGGTCGGGCCGAGCAGGATCGGCAGGACCCGGCCGTCGAGGGGACCGTCACGGAAGGGGGTGTTCTCGCTTCTCACCCCTCCAGTCTCCCCCGCCGCCGGCTCACAGCAGGTGGGCCGCCTCACCCACCACCGGGATCACCCGCCGGGCCAGCCGCGCCACCGGCCCCTCGGGCGTCTCCTGGGCGAGGAGACGCCCGACGACCCGTGCCGTCTCCTCGTCGCTCGCCGCGGTCGCCGCGAGCAGGGCGACGAGATGGTCGACGAGCCAGTCCCGCAGCTCCCGGGCCGGAGGCCGCTTGTCCTCGTCGAGCCAGATCAGCGAGGCGGCCTCCACGGCGGCGATCCACGTCCTCACCAGCATGCCGAGCCGGGGCCCCGGGTGCTCCACCCCCAGGTGGACGAGGATCTGCTCGGCGGCGGCCCGCCGCACCTCGTCGACGATCGCGGTGGTCCGGGAGGTCTCGGCGACGCTGCCGCCCCGCAGCAGGGCGCTGAACCCGGCGTCGTGCCCGTCGACGAAGGCCAGATAGCGGTCGAGCACCCGGCCGAGCCGCTCCGTGGGCGGCCCGTCCGGCGGTTCGGCGAAGCACCGGTTCAGGGCGTCGGCGGAGGAGCGCAGGGCCGCCTCGTACAGCTGCTGCTTGCCGCCGGGGAAGTAGCGGTAGACGAGGGGCCGCGAGACGCCGGCCGCCTCGGCGACGTCGTCGAGCGAGACGTCCTCGGGCGGCCGGTGGGCGAAGAGCTCCTGGGTCGCGTCGAGCAGCTGCCCGCGCCGCTCCTCGACACTGAGCCTGCGGTACGCGGGAGTGGCGGCACTCGTCATGCTCCGCAGCGTAGCCGCGCGCCACCCGGGCCAGGCGGCGGGAGCCCCGGACGGAGCGCCCGAGCCGCGCACCTCAGGCGAGCAGCCCCGAGGACTTCCAGAGCCGGCGTCCCGGCCCGCGCAGTACGCCGATGTCGTCGAGGAAGTCCGTGAGCCGCAGGGCGCCGGACCGCATGACCTCACGCCGGTGTCCGCTCGCCCTCACCTGGGCGACGGCCTCGCGCCGGTCCAGGCCCACGGCCTCGTACACCCGGGGGTTGACGAAGCAGGTGGAGAAGACCCGGGCCGCCTCGCCACAGCTGAGCCGGGTGAACTCCTGCTCCCAGCGCGGGGCGGTCACCATCTGGCGCCGCAGCTCCTCGCGGGCGTACCGCACATGGCGGGCCTCCTCGACCACATGGATGCGGGTCACTCCGCGGACGAGGGTCTGCACCCGCTCGTCCGGGAACGTCAGCCGCTGCATCCAGTCGAGGATCTCCTCGCCGAGCAGGGTGGAGGCGAAGGAGCCCGGGGTGGTGGAGACGGTCTTCAGGATCCGGGCGAGGTTGTGGTAGATCCTCGGCACCGGGTACGCGGGGGTGCCGCCCTGCCGGATCAACCGGGCGAACATCATCGAGTGCCGGCACTCGTCCGCGATCTCCGTGAGCGCGTACCGTACGTGATGGCTGGTCAGCGACTTGTCGTAGATGTGCCGGACGAGCAGCTGCATCAGGATGATCTCGAACCAGATGCCGAGGGAGGCGAGCGAGGCCGCCTCGTGCCGGGAGAGGTCGATCCGCTGCTCCTCGGACATCCGGCGCCACAGCGGGGTGTCGTAGAGGGAGACCAGCTCGGGCGGCCAGAACCACTTGCCGTCCTCGAACGGCGCGTCCCAGTCGAGCTCGGCGTCCGGGTCGTAGGAGTGCCTGCGGGAGGACTCCAGGAGGCGCTCGGCGACCTGCTCTCGGTCGCGCAACGGCCCCAGGGCGTCCCGGAGGAGGCTGAAGTCGGGCTCGGTGAAGGGGGGCATGGTGGAGACACCTCGCTGCGCTCGCCGTCGCGTTACCGGTGGTCACTCCGTATGAGACTGCCCGTCAGCAACAACGTCAATCCCTTTGGGTGCGACTTGTTGACGATCCGTCTACCACCGTGTGAGCCTGACCGAAGGCCTCTCGCAGGACCGCACGACCGCACGACCGGACTTGCACCACCGGACCACCGCACTCGCACCACCGCAACGCACCCCGGGAACGGCCCGATCCCCCCGAAGGAGGCGTCAGTGTCGACGCGCGACCTCTACACCACGGCCCCCGCCACCCCCACCTGGCAGGTCCCGGCCACCGGCGCCGCCCGGTTCTCCTGGGAGTACGAGGACGGCCGCGAGCGCCTCCTCGCCCTCTACCAGAAGGGCAAGGACAAGCAGTGGGACGGCGCCACCAGGATCGACTGGGGCCTGGAGGTCGACCCGTACGACCCGCTCGGCACCCCCGACGAGGTCCTCACCCTCCACGGCACCCGCCACTGGGCGAAGATGACCGAGAAGGACAAGGGCGACCTGCGCCGGCACTACGCCTCCTGGCAGTTCAGCCAGTTCCTCCACGGCGAGCAGGGCGCCATGATCTGCGCCGCCCGGATCGTCGAGTCCGTCCCCGACCTGGACGCCAAGTTCTACTCGGCGACCCAGACCATGGACGAGGCCCGGCACGCCGAGATCTACGGCCGCTTCCTCCACGACAAGATCGGCATGCTCTACCCGATCAACGACAACCTCAGGGGCCTCCTCGACGACACCCTGCGGGACTCCCGCTGGGACATGCCCTACCTCGGCATGCAGGTCCTCATCGAAGGGCTCGCCCTCGCCGCCTTCGGCATGATCCGCGACACCACCGACAAGCCGCTGCCCAAGCAGATCCTCGCGTACGTGATGCAGGACGAGGCGCGGCACGTGGCCTTCGGCCGGATGGCCCTGCGCGACTACTACCGGCAGCTGACGGACGCCGAACTCCGGGAGCGCGAGGAGTTCGTCATCGAGGGCTGCCACCTCATGCGGGACCGGCTGCGCGGCGTCGAGGTCCTGGAGAACTTCGGCATCCCGAGGAAGGAGGCGGAGGAGCTCAGCGAGCAGAGCGAGTTCCTGCACCTCTTCCGGAAACTCCTCTTCAGCCGGATCGTGCCCTGTGTCAAGGACATCGGACTCTGGGGCGAACGCCTCCAGAAGGCCTATCTCGACATGGGCGTCTTCGACCTCGGCGACTCCAACCTCGACCTGCTGATGACCCAGGACGAGGAGATCGCGGAGGCGTTGGACCGCGAGCGGTTCGCGGCGGAGGAGCGGGAGCGGATCGCGGAGGTGGCCGAGGCCGTCGCGGAGGGGGAAGCGGCGTCGTGACCGGAGATTGGATCCAGGAGACTGGATCCAATCTCCGATATCCCTGATCCGAATATTGGATCCAATATTCGGATCAGGGATATCGGATCGGGATATTGGATCCAAGATCCAGGCTACGGATTCCGCCTCTCCGCCTCCAACCGGAGCGCCTCCTCCATCACCGCCCGGGCGATCGGCGCCGCGCTGCCGCCCCCGCTGATGTCCGTACGGGCCGCCTCCGCGTCCTCGACGACCACCGCCACGGCGACGGCCGGCTGGGCCGCGTCCCGGGCCTGTGCCCAGGCGATGAACCAGGCGTACGGGGTCCCCGTGTTGCCGAAGCCGTGCTGGGCGGTGCCCGTCTTGCCGCCGACCTTGGCCCCGGGGATCGCCGCGTTCGCCCCCGTACCCTCCTCGACCGCCTTCACCATCAGCCGCTGGAGCTGCATCGCCGTCGAGGGGTTCATCGCCTGCCGGTAGCCGCGGCGGCCGGTGCGGTCGACCGTCGTGCCGCCCGAGGTCGTCGTGCGGTCGACGACGTACGGGTGGGCGATCTCCCCGTTGTTGGCGACCGCCGCCGCCACCATGGCCATCTGGAGCGGGGTCGCCGTCGTGTCGAACTGCCCGATCGACGAGAGCGCCAGCTGGTCCGGGCTCATCTCCCGGTCGAAATTGGACTTCGCCACCCAGGACGGCACCCGGAGCCCCGTGTCGTTGAAGCCGAACCGCTCCACCGCCTCGACCATCCCGGTCAGGCCGACCTCCACCCCGAGCCCGGCCATCACGGTGTTGCAGGACCACTGGATCGCGTACGCCAGGGACGCGTCCGCGCACCCCCGCGCCTCGTTCGGCAGCACTTGCCGGGTGCCGGGCAGGACGAAGGGGTCCGGGGTGTCCGTCGGCGCGTCCACGTCCCGTACGACACCGGCGTCGAGGGCCGCCGCGGCCGTCACGATCTTGAACGTGGAGCCCGGCGGGTACGTCTGCCGCAGCGCCCGGTTCAGCATGGGCTGGTTCGGCGAGGTGTTCAGCCGCTTCCAGGCGTCCTTGACGCCCCGGCCCGTACCGGAGAGGACGCCCGGGTCGTACGAGGGCGAGCTGACGAGCGCCAGGACGCGACCGCTGGACGGTTCGACCGCCACGACCGCGCCGCGCTTCCCGCCGAGACCCCGGTAGGCGGCCTCCTGCATCGAGGAGCGGATCGTCGTCACGACGTCACCGCCGGGCTGCCGGCCGCGCGTGAGGTCGTTCCAGAGCGGCAGCGGCGCCAGCATCGGTTCGGTGCCGCCGAGGACCGCGTCCTCGGCGTGCTCGACGAGGGTGGTGCCGTACGTCTGCGAGGAGTACCCGGTCAGCGGGGCGTACAAGGGCCCTTGACGGTAGGTCCGTTCCCAGCGCAGCTGCTGTCCGCTGTCCCGGGAGCCGGTCACCGGCTTGCCGTCGACGACGATCTCGCCGCGGGGCTGCGCGTACCGGTCGATCGCGATCCGCCGGTTGGCCGGGTTGTCGTCGAGCGATTCGGCCTCGAAGATCATCACGCGGGCGGAGTTGACGAGGAGCGCGGCGAGAAGCACGAGACAGAGCGCGGCGGCCCGCCGGGCGTACCGGATCACGAGGCGCCTCCCGTCCGGCACGACCGACTCGCACGGCGCTGTCCCACCCCGCCCGACCGGCTCACGCGGCGCCCTCCTTCACCGGGGCGAGCGTCCCGGTGTCGGCGGAGTCCGGCTGCGGGGCGCGCGCCGAGTCGCTCACGCGGATGAGCAGCGCCACGATCATCCAGTTGGTGACCACCGACGAACCTCCCTGGGCGAGGAACGGCATGGCCATGCCGGTCAGCGGGATGAGTCCCATCACCCCGCCCGCGATCACGAAGACCTGGAGCGCCACGATCGACGCGAGCCCGATGGCGAGGAGCCGCCCGAAGGGGTCGCGCAGCGACAGGCCGGCGCGGTATCCACGGGCGACGAGCAGCGCGTACAGGAGGAAGAGCGCGGTCAGGCCGACGAGCCCCAGCTCCTCGCCCGCCGTGGCCAGGATGAAGTCGGACTTGGTGGCGAAGCCGATGAGAACGGAATGTCCGAGCCCGAGCCCGCTGCCGAGCATGCCCCCTGCGGCGAACGAGAACAGCGACTGGGCGAGCTGCCCCGGCCCCTCGCCCGCGCGGATCGAGGCGAAGGGATCGAGCCAGTCCTGCACCCTGCTGTGCACGTGCGGTTCGAGGGAGCCGACCAGGAAGGCGCCGGCGGAGGCGAGCACGAGACCGACGGCGATCCAGCCGATCCGGCCGGTCGCCACGTACAGCATGATCACGAAGAGCCCGAAGAAGAGCAGCGACGTACCCAGGTCCCGTTCCAGGACGAGCACGCCGACGCTCAGCAGCCAGATCGCCACGATGGGCCCGAGGACCCGCCCGGCCGGGAACTGGAACTTCCAGATCCGGCGGCCGGTGTACGCGAGCGCGTTGCGGTTGGCGGCGAGGTACGCGGCGAAGAAGACCGCGAGCAGGATCTTGGCGAACTCGCCCGGCTGGAAGGAGAGACCGCCGAGCCGGATCCAGATCTTGGCGCCGTTCACGGCGGGGAAGAAGATCGGCAGGATCATCAGGGCGAGCGCGGCGGCCACCGACACGTACGCGTACCCCTGGAGCACCCGATGGTCGCGGAGCAGCAGGACGACCACGATGAAGAGCGCGACCCCGAGCGTCGACCAGACCAGCTGCGTCGCGGCCGCCTGTTCGCGCGGCGTCTCCAGGTCGAGCCGGTAGATCAGGACGAGCCCGAGCCCGTTGAGCAGCACGGCGATCGGCAGCAGCAGCGGATCGGCGTACGGGGCGCGGAACCGGACCGCGAGGTGGGCGACGAGCGCGAGCAGGCCGAGCCCGGCCCCGTAGCGGGCGGCGTCCGGCGGCACGGCGCCGCTGCGGGCGAGGCCGACCTCGGCGTAGCCGTAGACGGAGATGAGGACGGCGCAGACGAGGAGGGAGAGTTCCACGCCGCGGCGCTTCGGGACGCGTACCCCGGGCGGGGGTGCGTCCGTTCGCGGTGCGGTCATGGCCGCAACGTAGCAAGCGGTATGCCCTATGTCCCTTTTGTGTGACGGTGTGCCGTGCGGTCAGTCCTCCGGCGTGCCGTCCGGAGGGTCCACAGGGCGAGGTCGACCGACGGGCAGGAGCGGGGGACGTGGAGGGGGTCGTCTTCGGGACGTAAAGCGTGATGTGTGGCGCATCAGAGCCCCGCACCTCACAAGGACCGCAGGCGCCGTAAATCATGCAGTCCCGAATGCGACCCCCGGAACGGCCCCCACGCGGACCCACCGGGCAGAGGCTGACCCACCGGCAGGCACCCGCCAAGGGCACACCCGCACCACCCCGCCGCGCCCCCTAGAACGCCCCCTGCTCCATCCGGGCCAACGCGGCCTGGCACAGGATCAGCAGCTTCTCGTCGAGATGGACGTCATGGCTGCCCGAGGCGCCCTCGCGGGCGTTGTGCCGCCGCCGCCGGGTCAGCTCCGTGAGGATCGCCGGCTGTGCCTGCGACGCCGCCGGACCCATCTCCGCCAGGCACTCGGCGACGTCCACGCGCGCGTGCCGGTTCTCCTCCCAGGCCGCGAGCAGTACGGGCAGGGCCGTCGCCGCGTCCCCGGACACCCGCCACAGGGCCGCGGCGCTGCGGACCCGTACCCACAGGTCCCGGGAGGTCAGACCGGGCAGGAGGGCGGGGGCCGCCGAGACCGCGGCCGGGCCGATCTCGCCGAGGGCCTGTGCGGCGGAACACCGGTCGGCGCCCGAGGCGCCCGGCCGCAGCCACCGCTCCAGGGCCGCCAGGGCCTCCTCCGGATCGCCCTCGGCCGCCCACAGGGCACGTGCCGCGGTCGTGGCGACCGCGGCGGACTCGGCGTGCAGGAGCTCCTGGATGTCCGGTACGGCCTCCCGGGCGGCGGGGCCGAAGGCCGCCAGGGTCCGCAGGGCGGCCTCCCGGACCCAGTCGCGCCGGTTCGGCGGCGCCCCGCGCAGGACCCGCAGGACTTCCGGTACGGCCTGGCCGCCGCGTACGGCCGCGAGGGCGTACAGCAGGGGCGTGGCCCGGTCGTAGAGCCGCTCGTCGAGCTCGACCGCGGCGAGCCGGCGCCGCAGCGGCGGCGCGAGCATCGCAGCCGAGGGCCCGAGCCCGTCCATGGCGTACAGCAGGTCCCGCCGCACCTCGCCCTCCTCGAGGGCTCGGGCGAGCAGCGGGACGGCCCGGATGTCCCCGGCGCGGGCCAGCGCGAGGAGCGCGCCGTCCCGCCAGGACCGTCCGACGAAGCCGCTCGGACAGCCACCGCCACCGCCGCCACCGTTGCCGTCACGGCCGTGCCCGGGTCCGTACGGGTCGTCGGTGAGGCGGGCGACGAGCGCGTCGGCGGCGGGCGCGCCCAGTTCGAAGAGCCGCTCGAGGAACGAGGTGGCGGCCTCCCGGAGCCGTGGCTCGGGGTCCTGGAGCTGCGCGCCGACGAGCCGGACGACCTCCTCGTACCGCCCGCGCCAGACGCGTATCAACCCGCCGCACAGCCAGATCGCGTCCGAACGCTGCCCCCAGTCGGGGCTGCGCAACTGCGCGAGGATCAGCGCGACGCGGTCGTCGACCCGGTCGTCGAGCGCCGCGTGCAGGGTCCGGAGCAGTTCCTCCGTCCAGGGGGCGGGGCGTCCGGCGGCGTGTTCCTCCAGGAGCTCGCGGACCTGCCCGATGAGGGTCGGCGGGGCGTGGCGGGGACCGTCGGCACCGGGGGCGGCCGATCTGTGGGCGGTCACCCTGATCTCCTCCAGGAGCCCCGTCACCCACGGCACGATGTCGTCCGGGATGTCGCCGGGGGCGCAGCGCGCCCGCTGGGCGAGCGCCGCGAGACGGAGCCCGGGGTCGTGGGCGGCGCGGGCGAGCCAGCCGAGCCAGTCGACGGTCTCGGCGCGCAGCGAGGCGTGCCGCAGGGCGATCCGGCCGACGGCGGCGACGAGGGCGAGCCGCACCTCGGTGTCCCGTTCGACGGTGAGCCGCTCGCGCAGCAGGGTGAGCACGAGGGCGGGCTCGGGGTGGAGCGAGGCGAGCGCGCAGGGCGCGGCGAGGCGGACCTCGGGGTCCGGGTCGGAGACGAGCCCGAGGAAGACGTCGGAGCCGGCGGCGATGGCGGCCGCGGCCATCGCGTAGTTGGCGGCGGGGATGAACTCCTCGTCGTCCTGGTCGAGTTCGTCGAGCTCGTCGTCGTCGTCGAGCTCGATCCCGCCGATGCTGGTGAGCAGCTCGACGAGGGAGCCCCGGTCCTGGACGCCGGGGTCGGCGACGAGTTCGAGGAGGAAGGGGATGCAGGCGAGCGTGGAGTCGTAGACGTCGCCCTGGTGGTGCACGGCGCCGTACATGGCGTCGAGGGCGGTCTCGCGCTCCGCGGGATCGGCGGAGGCGAGTCCGCGGAGGAGCTCCGGCACGTCGTCCGCGGGGCCGTACGCGTGCCCCAGTGAGGCCCAGTCGACCTCCTCGATCCCCGTCAGCATGTGCCAGGCCGCCTTCCCCGTGAGCGCTGTACCAGGCAGCAAGTGTGCACCACGGGAAGGAAAGCAAGGCCTTGCAGGCGCCAGCAGGCCTACAGGTAGGGCAACTTGCGACTTCTTTGCGCCATGTACGGTAAGGAGCAGGTCAGTTGCGCTACGTGTCCGACCCGGGTCCCACGCCCATGCGAGGACTCGGTCGGCGCGCCGGGGCCGCTCGGCCCTCCGGCCGGACCGGACGAAGGCCGCGTTCTCCTGTCGCTGCCGTCCCGCGAGCTGTCGCGGGTCGACGCGGTGGACGGGGCGACCCACCGCACCGTCCCGTGTCCGGCGTCCCGACCTCGGGGGGAGACGGTCACGGTACGCCCGTCGTGGAGGCGTACGACCAGGGCGCGGGGCCGCTCGGCCGGGCCGGGGGCGTCGAGCAGCGGGCCGTCGCCCGTCTCGGCGGGCCGGACCTTCCGTCAGGCCCGGCCGGACGGACCCGCCCGGCAGGTCGGGGCCGGCCTCCGGGTGGCGAGGACGCGCCGGATCGGCGGCCCGGCCTCCCGCAGGGCCGTGCGGAGGGGCCCTCGTCGGTCGGGGAGCGGCAGACCTCGTACGTGTCCCGACCGGGGGCGGCGAGGAGGCCGGAGGCGATGTACGGGACGGGCGCCCCGGCGTGTGCCCGGTCCGCGGGGGAACGCGGCGGGCCGGTGAAGCCCGGGCGCCTCTCCCGGTACGCGCACGGCCCGCCGTCGAGGGCGAAGACGAGCGCGCGGAACTGGTCCAGCCGGGGCGAGTACGGGAGCTGCCGGGGCGGCTCCGGGTGTACGGGGGCCTCGTCGGCGGCCTGTGGCCGCATGACGCCGACGGCCGGGCCGAGCACCACGACCCTGACGGGGCTTCCAGGTTCCGGGCCCCGGATCCTGGTTCTCCCGGCCCGGGGTCCTACGGCCCCGGTCCCCACCGGGCCGTGCCCCCGCCGGAACCGGAACGCACGGCCCCCGCTCCCCGTCACCTCTGTACGGCCGCCGGACACCCCCACCCCTGCCCCCGTTCGCGGCACTTCCCCCGCCCGCTCGGGCGTGAAAAGGGGTGCCAGGAAGCCCCGTACCGCTCCAGACGTGGCGTGATGTCGTCCATGAGAAGGACGAGGGCTTCCAGGCGCGCGCGGCGGGCCCGGCGAAGAAGACCGCGACGAAGAAGGCGACTCCGCGCAAGCACACGGCCTGCCGCGCCAGGGCCGGACGACTGCCGCACCGCACCGCACCGACGCAACCGCCGGACGCCGGACGGTGACGCGGGCGCCCACAGGGCGGCGGTCGTACTGGCGCCCTGAGTGCCATGGCGACGACAACCACCAAGGTCGTCCCACCCTGCCCGATCACGGGCAGTGCATCCCCCTTTTCACCCTCAACGCCCCGCATAGCGAACACGATTCACTGTCCTTCGGACAACACATGGTCAAATTCTTGTTGCAGACCTGTCAAAGAGGCTTCTTCGCTGGCACGCTTCCAGCCGCACCACCCCCCACACCCCCCACGATCCCCACGCTTTTCAGCGAAGGAGCCCGCGTGACCCGCCAGCAGTCCTCGCACCGTCGCCCCACCCGCACCACCGCCACCCGCGCCGCCGCCCTGATCGCATCGGCCGCCATGGTCGTCGTCGGAGTCCAGACCGGATCCGCCAGCGCCGATGTCCAGCGCGAGGCCGGCGCCACCGCGCTCGTCCTCACCGGCCCCCAGCGCGCCGCCGCCGTGCAGGAGGCGCAGGCCGGAGCCGCCGCCACCGCCAGGGCCATCGGCCTCTCCGGCCAGGAGAAGCTCGTCGTCCGGGACGTCGTCAAGGACGCCGACGGCACCGTCCACACGCGTTACGAGCGCACCTACGAGGGCCTCCCCGTCCTCGGTGGCGACCTCGTCGTCCACCAGAGGAAGAACGGTTCGCGCGCCACCACCAAGGCGACCGACGCCCGGATATCCGTGGCGAGCACGACGGCCAAGGTCACGGCCGCGACCGCGGGGAAGTCGGCCGCGGCGTCCTCCGAGGCGCGGTCCGCCGCCCCCTCCTCGTCCCGCAAGGTGATCTGGGCGGCCACCGGCAAGCCGACCCTCGCCTGGGAGACGACCGTCACGGGCGTCCAGGCCGACGGCACCCCGAGCGAGCGTCACGTCGTCACCGACGCCACCACCGGCAAGGAGCTGTACTCCTACGAGGCGATCGAGACGGGCACCGGCCACACCCAGTACAGCGGCACGGTCACCCTCGGCACCGCGCCCTCGTACACCCTCACGGACGCCGCCCGCGGCGGCCACAAGACGTACGACCTGAAGGGCGCCACCAGCGGCACCGGTTCGCTCTTCACCAACAGCACCGACACCTGGGGCAACGGCCTCGCCACCAACCGGGAGACCGCCGCGGCCGACGCCCACTACGGCGCCGCCGTCACCTGGGACTTCTACAAGAACGAGCTCGGCCGCAACGGCATCCGCGGCGACGGCGTCGCCGCCTACTCCCGCGTCCACTACGGCAACGCGTACGTCAACGCCTTCTGGTCCGACTCCTGCTTCTGCATGACGTACGGCGACGGCGCGGGCAACGCCAAGCCGCTCACCTCCATCGACGTGGCCGGCCACGAGATGACCCACGGCCTCACCGCCTCGACCGCGAACCTGCGCTACAGCAAGGAGTCGGGCGGCCTCAACGAGGCCACCTCCGACATCCTCGGCACCTCGGTCGAGTTCTACGCGGCCAACGCCTCGGACATCGGCGACTACCTCATCGGCGAGAAGATCGACATCCGCGGCAACGGCACCCCGCTCCGCTACATGGACAAGCCGAGCCGCGACGGCAGCTCGGCCGACTACTGGTCCAGCAGCCTCGGCCGCCTCGACGTCCACCACTCCTCGGGCCCGGCGAACCACTTCTTCTACCTGCTCTCCGAGGGCAGCGGCGCCAAGACGCTCAACGGCGTCTCGTACGACTCCCCGACCTACGACGGCTCCACCCTCACGGGCATCGGCCGCGACAAGGCCTACAAGATCTGGTTCAAGGCCCTCTCGACCTACATGACCTCCTCCACCACCTACGCCGGCGCCCGCACGGCCACCCTCTCCGCGACCACCGACCTCTACGGCGCGGGCAGCCCCGAGTACACGGCGGTCGCCAAGGCCTGGACGGCGATCAACGTCAAGTAACCACATCCACCACCCAGGGGCCGCCCGGCCAGCGTCGTCGGCCGGGCGGCCCCTGCCCGTGTCGACGGCCGGGTGGTCGCGGGTGATCGAGCGAGGTGCGCTGTCGGTGCCGTCCCCTACGCTGCGTTTTCGTCAGGACAGCTCAAAGGGAGGGGACGAGGGTGGGCGGTGACGCGTGGACCCAGACGGGCCCGTATCAGCGCGATCCGGCAGCCGCGTTCCGGCAGGCCAGGGTGGAGACGCTCGCGCGGGACGACCACGGATCCGGAGGGCGATCCATCGAGGAGTTGTGGCAGGACCCGGCATGGCACGAGTACGTCTTCACCGGCGGCACAGCCACCGTGCTGGACTTCCCTCGCATGATCGACGCCACGGACACGGACGACGGTCCGTTCATGCGCCCGCTGACCGACGACGAGGTGCGCGCCTGGTCACCGGACGGCCGACCCACCTACGAGGAATGGGACGAGGCGCTCGATTCGGGCCGGTTGGACTATCCCGATCGCACCCAGGGCAACTGCACCGTGCTCTATCGCGACGGCGAGCCCGCTCAGATCGGTTACTGGGGGGTGACCGCCGACTAGGGCGTGTCCGGCCGGTCAAGCTCTTGCCCGTGCCGGAGGCCCCATGACTCGGTCTCCGAGGCACTTCCCGTGGTCAGCGACCGTGCCCGGTGGTCGGCGCGTTCCCGGCAGGCCTATGGGGGCGACGGGTCGAACTGCCCGCTTCGGGTTCCGCGGGGGTGTCGAAGGGGCTCTTGGACAGGGGATCGGAGTGCCGGTTCCCGGATGCCGGAGGCGGCGGCGTGGCCTCGGAGGTCGGGAGAGAGGCGCAGTACGACGGGACGTCCTTGCCGCCGGCCGCGGCGACCAGACGCTTCCAGGCCGTGGCTTCCATGGCCCTGCCCTTGCCCACGACCTTCTCGTACGCGCGACAGAGGGACTCGACCGTCGACGCCGACCGGGTGGCGGCGGTGGCGGTGACGGTGGCGTGGGGAACGGGATGGGTGGCGGGGGCCCGGAGCGAAGACGGCGAACCCGGGAGCGGGGGCTCGGGCCGCGGGCCCGCGGGTTCCTCCGACGGCAGAGGAGCGGAGGCGCTGCGGTGGGGTTCGGATTCGCGGGCCTCGGTCTCGTCGAAGAGGTCGAGCGGAACGGTCGCGGCGATCGCCACGCCGCCCAGGGTCAGACTCGCGGCCAGGGCCGCGAGCGCGGTCTTCAGCGAACGTCCCGGGCGGCGTTCCGGTGCGGGACGCCAGTCCTCGCGGCGTCCGGTGCGCCCAGACGCGTGCAGACCCGTGTCGCGGGCCGTACGGAACGCGGCGACGGCAGCTCGGGCCGAGGCGTCGTCCACGCCCGTGGGGCGCAGGGCAGCGGCCAGTGCCGCCTCGACGTCGTCGTGTTCCCGCATACCGTCTTCACCACTCATCCCAGCATTTCCTTCGCGAGCCGCTTCAGTCCGCGGTGCGCGGCGGAGCGTACCGCTCCTACCCGCTTGCCCAGCACCCGGGCCGCCACGGGTCCGTCCAGCCCGACGACCACCCGCAGCAGCACCGCCTCGGCCTGGTCCCGGGGGAGCCCGGCGACCAGGGCCAGGGCCTCGGCGGTGGATATCGCCTCCAGGGCCTCGACCGCCGTCTCCCGCGGCGAGGGCAGGTCGAGCATCTCCTGCTCGAACGGGGCCGTACGCGGTCGGGAGCGCAGGCGCCGCAGGTGGTCCAGCGCGCGGTGGCGGGCGATGGTCGCGGTCCAGCCGCGAAACCCCGCACCGTCCCCGCGGAACCGCGCCAGGTCGCGGGCTATCTCGAGCCACGCGTCGGAGGCCACGTCCTCGGCGGACTCGCCGACAAGCCCTCTCAGATATCCCAGGAGCCCGGGCTGCACGATCCGGTACGCGTCGGCGAACGCCTCGTCGTCACCGTTCTGCGCACGCTCCACCGCATGCTGCAGAGTGGCGTCGTCCGCCCTCAAATGATCTTCCCTCGGTCTTCCCGCGTCACGCCGTCCAGCGCATCACCCTACGCGGCTGCCGGCCGCCGGCTGTCGGCCGACCCCCGTGACAGCGGCAGGACGCTTCGGACGACGCGGAACCAACAGGAAGAGCTCGTAAGCGGATTCGTCCGGGCCCAGCTCGAAGCGGTTGACCACCTTGCCGAGCGGGTTCCACCCCCGCCCGTCGGGCGTCCGGACGCCGACCGGCTGCCGGAACAGCTCGGACGTCATGTCGTCGAAGTCGACCCAGCGGGCTCGCGCCTGCCGGACGAGCACCTCACCGACGTACGCACCGAGTTCCTGGAGGACCGGTGCGACGTCGACCGGGTCGTCGGCCCTCTGCCGCACACCGTCCACCACGCGGTCGACGATGCGCAGGCTGGCCGCGGAGAAGTCGAGGGGGAGCCGTGCCTTCACGGACGTGCGGGACGCGAACGTGGAGGCGTACCGGCTCATGTCGGCGGCCCGCAGCGTGCGGCTGACTCGGTCCATCGGTCCCACCCCTCGTGTACGAACCGGTGCGGTCCCCCGGTCCCTCCGGCCCCCTGGGAGGCCGCGGGTTCTCCACGTCCTCCCAAGAACCCAGCGGAACCGGGCGCCGGATCATCACGGGTTCGCGCTGTGGTCACCGCCACATCCCAATGGGTGAGCCGGCAGGCGGTGTTGGGGACCTCGATCCGTTCGCCCCGGTCGGCGTACGCGGTGAAGGAGGCCGAACCCGGACCTTCATGGGGCCTCGTGTGGTCGGCGTGCGATGCCCAGGGCATCCAGGAACTCCTGGAACAGGTCCTCGACGAACGGGTCGGACCGCTTCGACAGGACCTCGGCGAGCACGTCCGGCAAGGCGGTCAGGGTCCGCAGCCGCGGAAGCCCGACGAGCGGTTCGAGGCTGAGCGGCTCGTCCTCCCACACGCCGATGCTCAGCGCCTCGAGACCGGGGTGGGCGGCGGCGGCCACGCCGGGGATGCTGCTCCTGTTCACCCATGCCACGGCCGGGGGCTGCTTCTCGCGACCGGCACCGCGGTTCTCGTCGGCCCTGCCCGCGCTCGTGCCGTGGGGTGCGTAGCAGTGGGCGGCCGACGGGTAGAAGCTGCCGGACAGTTGGGGCATGCCGATGGCGCCCGGATCCCCCTCGGCCTCGCGCAGGGCTACTTCGAAGGTCGCCGGCTCCCAGACGAACGCGGTCGCGGGGCTGAACGTCACTCACCCCCCGCACCCTCATGACCACCGCTGACACGCCAGGTTGTTCCCGGCCACCGGCAGCCGGCTCGTCAGCGCGCGCCGGTCTCCGGTTCGGGCCGGGGCAGCTCGTCCAGGTCGAGGGTGAAGGTGCGCCCGTCGAGCTCGTCGCCGGCTCGGGCTCGCTCGACAGCACGCCCCAGCGCAACATCGCGAGCCTTCATCGGTGCCAGTCGATCTTCCTGCGTGATGTCGTCTGGGAACGCGGCAACTGATGGCGCCGTCGGCCCCTTCCCGGCCCGCTACCTTACGCGTCCGCCAGCACAGGCCGTGAGCGGGGAGGTCCGGACTCGCCCCGGGAAGAGGAAGGAGAGTTCGTGCACGGACTCCGCGGCGCCCAGCTCGAAGCGGTTCACCACCTTGCCCAACGGGTTCCACGCCCGCCCGTCCGTGCTCCGCACGCCGACCGGCTGCTGGAAGAGCCCGTAGGTCTCCTCGTCGAAGTCGACCCAACGCGCGCCGAATCCGCGAACGAACACCTCACCGGCGTACGCGCCGAGCCCCTGGAGGGCTTGCCTGACGGCAGAAGGGTCATCGGTCGTCCGTCGCAGCCCGTCCACCACCCGATCCACGATGCGCAGGCTGGCCACCGAGTAGTCCAGCGGCAAGAGCGCCCTCGCCGTCGCGCGGGAGACGAACTCGGCGGCATACCCGCTCATCTCGGAGGCTCGCAGCGCCCGACCGTCGTGGTCCATCGTTTCCCACCCTTCGTACGCGAACCGGTCGGTGCCCGGTCCTTCGTGGTCCTCGCGGAATCCAGCGGAACGAGCGCAGGGATCATCACGGCTTCACGCTGTGATCACCGCCACATCCCCATGGATCAGGCCCGCCGTGCAGCACCGGGACGCAGGCCCACCGGCGGTACCGAGCGCGGCCGGCGGTCGACAGCGGAACGCGCGTCGACGGCTGAGGATCGGGGTCCCCCGGTAATCGGAGGCCGGCGCCGGGGGACCCCTCTTTGCTGGAGCGGCCCGCAAGCGACACCGCCGGGCACGTCCCCGCAACGTGAGGGTCTCCACGCGCGCTCGCCCCAGACCGACACCGAGGGCCGGCCCACCCGCCGCTTGACCCGGTCGGTGACCTCCATGGCGAGACCGCCGAGGCTGCCGGGAAGACCGGACAACGCCGTCGCAGGGTCCTCGCGCCCGACCCATCACCTGCCCCGAAAGCCGAAAAGGCCCGCCGACTCCGTCGGCGGACCCTCCCGCAAGATCCAGAGCAAGCCACGGACCATGTCGTTACCACCACGTCAGGGGCGCTGCCTGGTCATATACCCCCAGACTCCCGATCCGATCCCGACCAGTGCGAGCAGGGCTCCGAAGGCCACCAGTGCCCACAGCGCCAGCGGCACGGCCCCTTCAGCTCGGACACGGCCGCGCACGTCGGAGGCCGCGACGCTGCCCGACTGCTCGTCGAGGAAGTAGCGCGAGTCGTTCGCGACGGGCCGGTTGTCGCCCAGCAGGAACAAGCGCTCCTCCGGCACGGTCACCTCGTACGGTGAGCCTGCCGAACCGAGCGGGTCACGCATCACGTACGGTTCGTCGATCCGCTTGCCGTTCACCGCGACCCGCACACCGTCACGGGACTCCACGTGGTCCCCGCCCAGGCCGATCACCCGCTGCAGGACCGGCGCGTTCCCGTACCGACCGGGCACACTGACGAGGACGACGTCGCCCCGGCGTATCTCCCCTTCACCGACCCGCATGACGGTCAGCCGCTCGCCAGGACTGTACGTGGGTCGCATCGCGTCGCCCCTGACAGTGATCCGCTCGCCTTCCAGGCCACCGCCGCGCACGATCCCTCCCACGGCGCCCAGCGCCAGGACCAGCCCTAGAGGAACCAGCACCCATGCGGCGATTCTCAGTCCGCGGCCCGCGCTCTGCTGCTGCGTCGACACCCTCCTTGCCTCCCGTCAGCCGCCGTGAGCCCCGGGGCCCGGCTGGAACGTCGGGTCGAGGCCGTACCGGGCGATGCCGAACGGTTGGAAATCCTTGTCCGCCAGGACTCTGTAGAGAAATTCCGACGTCGACATGTCGTATTCGCACCACTCGCCGGCTTCGCCCCGCGCGAGGACAGGATACGTACCGGGCTGCTGCGCGTCGACGAGCCAGCAGTATTCAGAGCCCCATTCTGTCGAGGCCCATTTGATGTACCCCTTTCCGCCCGGCGTGTACTCCTGGTACTGACCGCTTTCCGCGGGAAGGGGAAGGGGTGCTTGCCACGGCAGGAGGAAATTGAAATGAGACCCCTCCGTCCTGCCGTAAAAAGCGACGGAGTCACAGAAGGTTCCTCCGCCGAAACCCTCACACAGTTGCTTGAAGTCCGCCGGCAGAGGAATGCGAAGCTCCTCCTCTACCGCTGCCCAGTCGACGGAGTGCGCCGACGGCTCCCAGCCCGTGAATTCGAGTATACGTTGCACCCACATGTAAAGACCTTTCACAGAAGGGCGGGGTGCAGGCGGACATCAGGATCGATGTCCGCCTGCACCTCCGGTGATCCAGCTTACCGACCTACGGCTTGAGCCCCGTCGGTGTGTTCCAGATCGTGATGGGATCGCGTGGCATTTCCCCCGTGTCCAGGTTCAACCACTTGATGGTCAGGCTGTCGGGAACGGCGTTCTTCCCCGTGTAGTTGGCGGTCACCTCGTAGTAGACCGTCTGCCCCTTGGCCACCATGTCGGCAACCTGGTTCTCGTACGCCGCCATCACCCTCTGATTGGGCCTGGCGTACAAGCTGACGAGATTCCGCATCTCGGTACCGCTACCACCCAGCTGGTTTCCCAACAGGTGACCGCGGTTCATGTCCTGACCGGGCTTGAAACCAGGGGTCACGGTCTCGGGGAAGTTCCGCATGGGCCGCGGGACCTGAGTTCCCTTGATCATGGAGTCGGGATTTCCCTTGACGTCCTTGTTGTCTCCGCTCTCCCAGCTGAAGTCGCCGGAGTTGAGGCAGGCCCGCGCTCCCTGTGCCCGGTCGTACTTGTCAAGAGCCTGATAGAAGACGACGCTTTCGTCGTCGTCGCAGTAGTCCTGCCCGAACGGGAAAAGCGTGTCTCCCCCGACCCAGTCCCACTGCCCGTCGGGCTCGACGAGCCGTCCCTTGCTGCGGTTGCCCGTGTACTCGGACTCGTACCCGTTGGGGGCCGTCTCGTTGTACCAGCCGATTCCCGTGAGGAAGGTGTCGGCGACGGTCTTCCAGCCGCCCCCCGCCTTCTTCACCGTGCCGGTGGCGACGTCCCCGATCGTGTCGAGGACGTCGCCGCACCAGTCACAGCCGAATATGTGGCCGTCCAGCTCGACGAAACTCGTGGGGTTTCCGCCGGTGAAGGCGTAACGGTTTCCGGTGTACGGATCGGAACCGAGCCCCATGTCCGCGAGGGCACCGTTGTACATGTCCCGGCTGGTGAACCGGTTGAGACCGGGGTTGTAGTCCCGGAAGCCCATGTCGTAGGTGCCGGCGTGGGAGTCCCACCGCTTCGAGTTGTAGCGGTAGGGGTTGTAGGTCTCCTTGGTCGGGTCGCCGGCGTCGGGCTTGTCGATACCGGTGAACTCGGATTCGTCGTCCGACCCGTAGGCGGTGTAGCCGTAGGTGGCCTTGGAGTTGCCGTCCTTGTCGGTCAGCGTCTCGACGTCGGTGTGCGAGTTGTAGCCGTAGTAGCCGTCTTCGCTGGTGCCGTCGGTGTTGTGCTTGACCTGGGAAAGACGCTCGCCCCACGGGCTGTACTGGTACGACTTCGTCAGCTCGCCGACGACTTCTTCACTGAGCACCTCGGACGACAGACCGAGGTAGGTGAAGTCGGTGGTCTTGCCGTCGGCCGTCTTGGACGCCGTGCGGTCGAGCGGGTCGAAGGTGTACGTGGTGGACTTCAGCGAGCCCGCGTCGTCCCTCTTCTGGGACTCGACGACATGGTCGAAGCCGTCGTACACCGAGCGTTCGATGACCTGGCCACCGCCGGTGACGGACTCCTGACGGCCGAACGGGTCGTAGTTGTACGTGGCCGCCGAACCGCCGGCGGTCGCGGAGACCAGCCGGTTGCGGTCGTAGGTGTACGTCGTGGACGTGCCCTTGACCGTCTGGCTGACGACGTTGGCGTTGTCGTCATGGACGTACGTCTCGGTGCCCGCACCGGTACCGGTCTTGACCGACTTGGCGAGCCGGTTCGCGGGGTCGTAGGTGTAGGCGGTGGTCGACTCGAGATAGGCCGAGGTGCTGTCGGCGTTCATCTTCTTCGCGACGTCCTGCGCCTTGTTCCCATTGGGGTCGTAGGCGTAGGTGTGCGAGGAGACGAGGGTGCCGTTCGGCTTCTTCTCGACGCTCGTCTTGACGGCGCCGTTGAGGTAGTAGGTGTAGTCGACCGTGTTCTTGTTGTTCTTGGTCTCCTGGAGCTTCAGACCACGGTCGGTGTACGTGTACGAGGTCACCTTCGGCGAGGCGTCCGTGGACGACTTGCCGACCGAGACGGTCTTGATCAGATCCCGAAGGTCGTAGGTGTACTTGGAGAACTGGTCGGGGTGGGTGATGGTCTCCGGCTTGCCGTTGGCGTCGTACGTGTACGACGTGGACTTCTTCTCCGTCCCGGCGAGCGCTTCGGTGACCTTGGCGACCTGGTTCAGGCCGCTGTAGACCATGGTGTAGGCGTCGACCTTGGCGCCCGACGAGGTGTCGTCGATCGAGGTCAGGTTGCCGTTCACGTCGTAGGCGTAGGCGAAGGACTTCTTTTCGGAGTCCGTCTCGCCGGACGTGTCACGCACCAGCTTCACACCGTCGGCGACCACGACGCCGCCGCTGTTCTGCTCGAGCTTCAGCTTGGCGTCGTTGCCCTGCTTGAGGGTGTACGAGCCGAGCTGGACCCAGGTGCCGGTCGCGGCGTTCTGGTCCTTGGTCACCGCGGGATGCGTGGTGGCACCCTGCGACAGCGTGTACCTCGCCGTGGTCGCGGCACCCGTCACCTTCGGGTACTTCACGTACGCGGTGTACGTGCCGTCCTTGGGAACGTTGAGCGTCCACGTGAAGGCGTCCGTGCCCGTGCCGGCCGCGTGCGTGCGGTGGTCGTAGCCCTGCTGCCCGGTGACGTCGCCCTTGGCCCACGTACCGGTGGCCGAGGTGTGCTGGCTGTCGGAGTTGTCCACCAGGACCACCGACTTGCCCACCGGCACGCCGTCGTCCGCCTTGGACTTGAGCTTGCCGTCGGGGTAGTACGACCAGGTCATGGTGCGGTCGGAGGAGCCGCCCGCCGACGTCAGCGTGCGGGCCTTCTGCTGCCCGAGCTCGGTGTAGTCGTACGTGGTCGTGATGTCCCACGGATCGGTGGACTTCCGCGTCCAGCCGTTGTCGAAGTATTCGATGACCGTGTCGTTGCGGACCGTCTGGCCCTCCGACGGGGGCAGCGACCTCTTCGTCACGCGGCCCACGGCGTCGTACACGGTCTGCGTGTAGACGTTGGGGTCGTTGTAGCGGGAGTCCGCCGGGTCGTACGGCTGGTACTGCTTGACCGGACGGTTCAGCGCGTCGTACTCGGTGCGCGAGGTGAAGTCGTCGGCGGTGGCCGTGGCCGCACCACGGGGGGAGACGACCTTGGTGGTGTTTCCGACCTGGTCGTACTCGTACTGGGTCTTGCGGAACGTGGTCCCCTCGTAGGGGGTCCGGACCTCCTTCTGCTTCCCTCGCTCGTCGTAGTCGACGTAGGTGATGTTGCCCTCGGCGTCCTTGGTCTGGACGACCAGGGAGTCCTTGTCGTAGGTCGTCGTGACGGACTTGCCGACGGGGTCCGTGACCGTGGTGACCCGGTGGTTCAGGTCGTAGGCGGTCTGGGACAGGTAGTCGGTCGTGTCCGCGGTGGCGTTCCTCTTCGGATCGACGATCCGGACGACGTTGCCGACGTTGTCGTACTCGTACGAGATCTTCTGCTGCGCGGAGTTCACCACGGAGGCCAGCTGGTAGATCTCGTCGAACGTGTTGGTGATGACGTGATCGGTGGCGTCGCCCGTGGTGAGTACGCCCTTGGGCTCGGTCTTCGTCCGGAGATTGCCGACCCGGTCGTAGGTGTAGACCGTCTTCCGCTCGGCGGAGGTGGCCGTGTCCTTCGGCACGATGTCCGAGGTGATCTGGTCGGCCGCGTCGAAGACCGCGGTCGAGACGGCGCCGTTGGGCGCGGTCGCCTTGGTGACGTTGTCGTTGGCGTCGTACTCCGGCGCCGACAACGTGATCAGGTCTCCGGCCGCCTGGTCCTTCGGCACGACCTTGGTCAGCGGACGTCCGAAGGTGTCGTACGTCTGCGTGGTCTTCTTGCCCAGCGCGTCGGTGGTCTCGCGGACTTGACCGCGCTCGTCGTAGACGAACGACGCAGCCTTGCCCAAGGCGTCGGTGATCTTGGCCGGGTAGCCCGTCGGACCGAACTCGCTGTTGGTCGTCGGGTTGCCGTTGGCGTCGATCGCCTTGGTCAGCTGACCGTACGCGTCGTATTCGTACGTGGTGGTGTAGTCGCCCGCCGTCGCGGTCGCGACGCCCTTGGGGTCGGTGACCGTCTTCAGGTTGCCGAACGAGTCATAGCCGAACTGCCACTTACGGCCCTCGGGTGAGGTCTTGGTGAACAGGTCGGCGGAGAAGCCGTCCAGGCGGGTCTGGTAGCTGTACTGCTGTGAGTTCGCCGGGTAGGTGCCCGGGGCGCAGTCCGAGGACGGCGGGACACCGCCCTTGTTGTTCTCCGCGTCGCGCGACCAGAGGGGGTAGCCCGTCTTCTGGTCGTAGCAGTACGCGGCCTTGGCCCCGTTGGCCTCCTCCACGTATGTGACGTTGTTGTCGGCGTCCCACGCCATCTTGGCGACCTGGGACTTGGCGTTGGTCGTCTGGACCGGGCGGCCGAAGTCGTCCGTCACGTAGTCCGTGGCGTGTGCCTCGGCGTCGGTGACCTTGGTGTCGGTGAACTTGGGATTCGCCGTGTTCGCCTTGTACGCGAAGCCGGTGAGGAAACCGAGACGGTCGGTGATCGTCTTGGTCCACCAGTGGTACTTCGGGTCGTCACCGGCCTGCGGCGCGTAGTACGCGAACTGCGTGTTGCTCCCGCGGGGGTCGGTGGCCTTGACGAGCTTGACGTTCTTGTTGCCCTGCGTGGCGTCGTAGGTGAACTTGAACACCTTCGGCTGCGTCGAGCCCACACCGTCGGTGAACTGCCCGAGCAGGCCCTTGGCGGTGTAGTGGAACTCGATCTTCCGGCCGGAGACGTCGGTCACCGAGCGGATGTGGTCGTAAATCTTCGAGTTGTTCAGCGCACCGGCGTCGGTGGTGAGTACGCCGGAGTCATTGACGTACTGGTAGCCGGACTGGCCCTTGGTCCAGTAGTCGACGGTGAGGGTCTGTCGGCCGGCCGGGTCGGTGATGTACTTGAGGAACTTGGTCGGCTTGTTGTTGGACTTGCGCTCCTCGTAGGTGAACGTCTGCGTGTTGCCGTTCTTGTCGACGGAGGACGTCAGGTAGCCGTCGCAGCCGAAGAGGAAACGCGTGCCGTCCGGGCGGGTGAGCGTCCAGGCGTCGGGGACCGGGTCCTTGGTGGGCTTGCAGTCCAGGCCGGCCTTCATGGTGACCTTGTAGTGGACGCCCGCGGGGGCCTTCCAGGTGCCGTCGGCCTGCTTGCGGAAGACGTGCGTGGTGCCGTCGCCGTCCGGGAGGCGGATCTCGGTCGGGTCGGGGTTGGGGTGGAAGTCCAGCGGTGCGCCGAGCCGGACGGGGCCCGAGAGCTGGAACGACCAGCCGTGACCGGCGACCGTGTCCGAGGTGTCCTGGCTGTTGTAGGCGAAGCGGGCGAAGGTGCTCAGCCCGCGGCCGGGGTTGGTGATCGCGTTGTACTGCCACACGCCGTTGCCGGACGCCAGGTTGTTCATGAAGTTCGAACCGGCGCCGGTGTTCTTGCCGGTGTAGGAGTAGAACTTCTCCATGCCCAGCGTGTTGGAGGTGGGGTCCTCCACCGCGACGTTCTGCTTCAGCGACGGGATGCCGCCGGTGCCGGCGGAGAGCCAGGTGCCGTCGGCGATCTTGCGGACGTCCCAGCCGAGCACGTACTCGTTGCGCTTGTTGCCGTTGTCGGAGTTGATCGGCGTCTTGACCTGTGCCTGGATCGTCGCCGACTTGCCCGGCAGGAGGGCCGGGATCGCGGTGGACAGCTGGTTGCCGCCGGTCGTGACGTCCGTGCCGTCGGGCAGCTTCCAGGTGTAGGACAGCTGCCGCTCACCGGCCGCCCACGCCGCGGACGTGGTGTTGGTGACCGTGAACTCCACCGTGTACGTGGTGTTCGGGGTCATCCGGGCCGGGGTGGTCGGCGCGTAGTACGTGTCCTCGGTGGTCGAGTCGACGTAGATGACCTGCATGTACGGCCGCAGCTGCGGGTCCGAGGCCTCGGACGACAGGAACAGCGTGCGCTCCTGCGGGCCGGTGGTGGTCTCGTCCTTCAGCTTGACCAGGACGCCCTTGTTGTTGGTGGGGGTCTTGACCCAGGACTGCATGAGTCCGGTGGCGTCCCACCAGTGGCGGCCGACCTCGTCGGTGATCTGCGGGACGGTGTCGGAGACGGTGGCGGAGAAGTCACCGCCCGCGGTGGTCCACGGCGTGGTCGAGTTGGCGTTGTTCCACGTGGCCTGGGTCTCGGTGAAGTCCCGGGTCAGGGAGTGCAGTTCGTAGATCGCGCCGTTGGTGGTGCTGGTGGTCTCGGCGCCCCACATGTACATCTTGTTCTCCAGCACCGTGGCGGTGGTGGGGATGGATGTGGTGGGGAACTTCAGGGCGGCGCGTGTCTTGCCGTACGTGCCGGAGTTGTTGCCGACGCTCAGCCAGGCCTGCGCCTTGCCGGAGACCAGGCCGTCGTGGTTGACGGTCGGCTGCTGCGAGGAGAGCGTGGTGTCGACCTGGCCCGCCTGGATGATCCTCATCGTCCGGCCGGCCTTGGGGATGCCCACGATCCGGGTCGGCGACCCGAGGAGCTGTCCGCTCTTGGTCTTGACCGCGAGCTGGTAGTAGTACGACTTGCCGATCTCGCTGGAGGAGGAGTCCGGGGTCGGCACCGCCGTGGTGTCCGTGTAGGCGGTGGCCGTGGACGCGATCGGGGCGATCAGCGTCGCGGCGGACGGCGTGAAGACCTGCTGCGTGGAGCGGTGCAGCTGGTACTCCACGATGTCCAGACCGGTGTCACCGCTGCCGTTGGCGTACGCCGGCCAGGAGAGCTCAGGACCGGTGGAGTGGACCACGGTCGGCGAGTTCAGTGACGTGCCGACGGCCCCGTAGGTCACCGTCAGGCGCGGATACGTGGACGTCTCGCCGCCGTAGACGTTGCCGTCGGCGGCCTCGTAGCGCGGGCCGCCCTGCGGAGCGGTGGCCGTCTCGTCCTTGGCCTTGAGCACGAAGCCGTGGTTGGCCGCCGTGCCCGAGACCCACTTCTGGACGGTGTCGGCGACGGGGAAGTCGTGCCACTTGTTGTAGTCCCAGGCGGCCTTGGTGATCTCGGCGGGGTTCACGAGCCGCACCGAGTCGGCCAGCGTGCGGGTCGTGGCCGAGCCGGTGTCACCCAGGACGATCTTGCCGGCGTTGCCCTTGGCGAAGCTCAGCTCCGTCGCGTCGAGGGTCTTCCAGACGCCACCGGTGCCGGTCTGGTTGACCGTGTAGCTCTTGGTGCCACCGTTGTGGGTGACCGTGTACGGGGCGGCCGTGGCCGCGTCCGCCGCCGCCGGGTAGTGCGCGTCCACCCGGTAGGTGTCGGTCTCCGGGACCCTCGGCTGCCAGGTGTACGACTCGCCCGTGAGCGCGTTCTTGTTGGAGGCGTAGTCGTCGTTGGTCGCCGCGCCACCGGTGGTGGTGCCCCGCGGCCATTCGCCGACCGCCGCCGTACCGGCGTCACCGTCGTCCAGGGACACCGTGGTGCCGGACAGCTCACCCACCAGGGCGCTGGTGTTGGACCAGGTCGCGGGCGTCGCCCCCGCCTCGCTCCACGCCCCGGTGGCCCGGTGCGCCTCGAGGGCGACGGCATTGGCGTTGGTGGTGTGCGCCTGGTCGTAGTACAGACTCAGCCGGGCCGCGTCGACCTTCACCCCCGCCGGGATCTCGCTCAACGGGAACTTGATCAGCGAGCGGGCGATGCCGGTGTCCGTCTTGCCGACCGACAGCTTCCAGGTGTTGTTGAAGTTCGCCGCCGGCTGGTCCGACAGCACCATCGTGTCCTCGGAGACCGAGGCGATCGGCGTGATCGTGATCGTCGGGTCGATGACGACCGGGTACTGCCGCTCCTTCGCCGCGAGCCACTTCGCGTCCGGCGTGACGGTCAGCTTCCAGCCCTTGCCGTCCGTGTCACGGCTCAGCTTCTGGGCGACCGCGGTGCTGTACGTGCCGCCGGTGACCGACTGCGGATCCTTCCTGGCGTCCGTCATGTACGGAGCCGGGATCACCATCACCGGAGTGCCCGGGGCCTCGCCGAAGAAGGCGATCGAGCCGTCCCTGCGGGTCTTCGGCGTCAGACCGCCCTCGGTGTCCAGGGTGAAGGTGAACGACACCGGTCCTGCCGGGCGTTCGGTGAGGACGATGTCCTCCTTCACCTGGCCGTTGCCGACCCGGTACGACAGGTCCGCGCCGGGGACGGCGTCCTTGTAGAGGACCCGGTCACCGTTCGCCTCCGGCTTGAGCGCGCCGGCACCTGCCAGGCCGAACGTGACCGCCCCGCCGTTCTCCGCCTCGAAGCGCATGAACCGGCCGGCGTCGGAGCCGAACCAGCTCTTGCCGGTGTTCGCGGTGTTGGCGAAGCCGAAGCCCTTGTCCCGGGTGGCGCGCACGGTGGTCTCGACCGGCTTCCAGGAATTCCCGGACCTGTACGAGGTCGGCACCGCCGTCAGTTCGGCCTCGATCCGGCCGTCCGAGAGCTGCCAGAAACGCGCCTGCGAGGTGCGCTCGGCCGTCAGCTCCTTGACCCGCTTCGCCTTCGGGAGCTTCTCGCCCTTGGGCAGCTTCTCCCGGCTGGGTATCTCCAGCGCCCCGCCGACCGGGGGCTTCTTCGCCTCCTCGCCGTCGTCCGAGAACCAGCCCGCGACCGTGTCGAACACACCGGTGTCGTCACCCGCGGGTGACGAAGGAGGAGCCGCATGGGCGACCTGAGGCAGTAGCGTGCCCGCCACCGCCGACACGACCAGACAGGAGATGAATCTCCTGCGTGGAAATTTCACCACGATACCTTTCGGTATCGGCGTACCCGCTTCGCTGTACGCGAAATGGGCACGCCGAACGAGCCGGAGCGAATGTTTCCGCCCGGCTTGAAGCAATGCGAACTGACCGCGAGAAGCGGAAAAACGCGAACTCGCGGATTCGCAGGGGGATTTCTAACCAGCCTTGCGAAGGCAAGTCAACCCTGGCGACATTAGGGACAATCGGACGCTCCGAAGAGGTGTCGTTCGCCCGATTCCTCCGCCTGCTCGCGCCTGAGCGGTGGGATGGTGTATAACCGCCCGGTTCATCTGTCGGTTCATCGAAAGCCGGGCCTTTTAATGTCATCCAGTGAAATCGCGGGAAACGCCGCACAACAGGAGAGCGAACCCGAGAACGGCGAGGGCTCGCCGGACCGGCGGGGGTTGCTGGTCGCCGGAACCGTCCTGCTCGCCTGTCTCGGGCTCGTCGGCTACGGCGTGCTCGACACCGACGAGCAGCCGAAGCCGCAGGCCGCACCGACGGCCGAGGTGACGTACGAGGTCACGGGGACGGGGACCGTCGAGATCTCCTACCTCGCCCGCAGCGAGGACGGCACGGCCACGGTCGAGAAGGGCGTCACGCTGCCCTGGAAGAAGTCGGTCCGGGCGCCCCTCGGCAAGGCCCCGACCGTCGCCGTCGTCCTCGACGGAAAGGGCGGGCAGGCTGCCTGCACACTGGCGGTCCGCGGCAAGCACGTCCAGCGCGCCACCGCCATGGGCGAGTTCGGGCGTGCCACGTGTTCCGGCGAGCTGCTTTCCGGTGACGGAAAGGGGTGACACGTCACCTTTCGGAACATCCCGCTGTCCGGTTTGCGTGTCCGGGTGTGTCGGAGGGGGCGCGTCGTGTATAACCGCTGCGCTGTGGGAAGGGAATACGGGGCCCGAACTCCCAGAATGCGAAGAGCGGTTGGAACTGAAGAATTTCCGAAACCGCACTGCCCCCTCGTTTCCCGTCCCACGAGATGAACAGCCGTCGGCGACCGGCCGCGGATACTGATCAGCTGCGCACAAGGGATGGGACATGAGTCCGAGAGGAGCCCGCGCCAGGCGGGCGAACGGCAAGAAGCGCGTGACGTGGCTCGCGGCAGGGGTCGTCGTCCTGGGAGGCACGGGTGTGACCGCCGTCGCCGCCTCGGCGGGCGGCGAGGAGGCCGGGCCCGGTGACGGGACACGGCCGGCGAGGGCACATGTGCTGGCCCTGGACGGCAAGGACCCGAAGAGGCGCGCGCTCCCACGCACCGGGACACGGACGTTCTCGCTCATCGGCGTCTCGTGGGAGGACAGCGGCGACACCTTCGAGGGCACCGCTCAGATCCGTACCCGCGAGGCGGCCATCGGCGAGTGGAGCGCATGGCGCGACCTCGACTTCGACGTACGGGCACCCGAGTCCACCGAGGGCAAAGAGCCGGACGTGCGGGGCGCCTCGGAGCCACTGTGGGTCGGCCCGTCGGACGGGGTCGAGGCAAGGGTCGTCGCGGACGGTGGGGAGACCGCGGTGCCCGACGCGCTCCGTCTCGACATGATCGACCCCGGCGAGACCGTCAAGGCCAAGGGCAGCGGCAAGGGGAGCGGAAAGGGCGGTGGCAAGCCCACCGCCTCCCCCGACGCCACGCAGACCACCCCCGCCGAACCCGCGCCGACCGGCACACCGACGACGGCCGCGCCCAGCGCCGACCCGGGTGACACGACAGGGGAGCCAGGCAGCGGCGAGACATCGCAGCCCCCGACCGGTGCGCCTGAGGACCCGGCCCCGTCCACCACCCCGACCGAGTCCGCCCCGGGCACGGACCCGTCGGAAGTCCCGTCGGAAGTCCCGACGGAAGGCCCGACGGACGAACCCACCGGGCCTCCGACCGACGGCCCCACCACGGAGCCGAGCACCACCGCTCCGACCGCTCCCACCGCCCCGGCCATCGTCAGCCGTGCCGACTGGGGTGCGGACGAGTCCCTCGTCCAGGACCCGCCCTCGTACCTGAACAAGGTCGACGCCGTCTTCGTCCACCACACCGCCGGGACGAACGACTACACCTGCGCCGACTCTCCGGCCATCATCCGCGCGATCCTCACGTACCACGTACGGACGAACGGCTGGAACGACATCGGCTACAACTTCTTCGTCGACAAGTGCGGCACGGTCTTCGAGGGCCGCGCGGGCGGCGTCGACCGGCCCGTCCTCGGCGCGCACACCTACGGCTTCAACAGCTACTCCTCCGGCATCTCCCTGCTCGGCAACTACGAGACCGGCGGCACCCCGACGGCCGCGGCCAAGCAGGCCATCGCCGACCTCGCCGCCTGGAAGCTCGGCCTGCACGGCGTCGACCCGGAGGCGAAGGTGACGCTCACCGCCGCCGCCGACACCGGCGTGTGGACGAAGGGCCAGGCCGCCACGCTGAACACCGTCTCCGGGCACCGCGACGGCTATGCCACGCTCTGTCCCGGCGCGCGCCTGTACTCCGAGCTCCCGGGAATCCGTACGGCCGCGGGCGGTTCCCCGTACGCCACCGGAAACTGACGAGCACGAGCACCACGAACAACAGCGGCCGGGACCTTCACAGGGTCCCGGCCGCCCGGCGTCGCACCGCACCGTCGCCGTTGACGATGACGTTGACGTGCAGGAAGGCGTGGTGCACGTGCTCTGCGGTTACTTCCGGCCGGGAGTCCATTTCATGCCGAGCCGGTACGCGCGGGAGATCACGTCATGGACGACGGAGCCGTCCTGTGGGGTGAACCAGCGCACCTCGCGTCCGATGACGAGTTCGCCCTTCTGCCGCTTGATGAGGGCGATGGCGCAGGCGTGTGCCTGTGGCGGGCAGTCGTCCAGGGCCACCCGGAAGCGGTTGCCGCGGTCGGAGATCAGGGTCACTACCGCGTCGAGGCCGCGGAAGTCGCCGGACCCGTCGTAGATGTAGACGAAGAGCAGGAGCTTCTGGAACTCGTCCTGGTGGTCCAGGTTGATGACGAGGTTCTCTCCCGTCTCCCGGGCCCCGGTCCGGTCGTCCGTGTCGAGGGCGACGTAGGGGAAGTGGTCCACCGCACCGAAGGCGTTGCCCAGGGCTTGGACCACGGTCTTGGAGCCGTCGGTGCAGCGGATCATGCAGCCGAGGTCGAGATCCACCTTCCTGGCCGCGGCCGATCGCAGCGATGCCCGGATCCGGCCGAACAGACCGCGGGCCTCGCCGGCCGCCCGCTGAGCGGCGGCCTGCGGCGAGGTCCAGTTGAGGTTGACCTTGATCAGTCCCGATGTCACGCCGTGTTTGTCCAAGGAGACCGTGGGGGCGGCCTTCGTCAGGTTCACGGTGGCGGGCTTGGTCATGCGGCACCTTTCCGAGGAAGGGAGGAGCGGGCGACGACACTACGGGCGAGTGCGAGGTGCCGCGGAGGGGCGGCCGGACGGCTGGGTCGGCATGGCGAGGAGGGTGCTCGAACTGCTGGAGGCATCGCCTCGTGAGGATGGCACTGTTCTGATCGCTGGAGTCGTTCGACCTGACGGTCGTTAGAGTGAGGGCCGTTGAGCGGATCCCGAGCCGGATCGGAGCGCGAGGCGCGTGGGCGGCCTTACGGAAGCGAAGCTGAGGGCGCTGGCCGGGGCGCGGTCGTTCGAGCGTGGGCTCGCTTACGTCGACGCGGTGTCCGGGGTCGAGTTCGGTGACGGCTGGATCAGGGCGTCGGTACGCGGCACGGAGCGGTACGAGGTGGAGCTGCTCCTGGGCGGGCGCAGGAAGCCGACGGGCACGTGCGACTGCCCGTACGGTCAGGAAGGCAACTTCTGCAAGCACCTGGTCGCGCTCGGCCTGATCGTGATCGGTCAGAAGGCAGACCTCTCCCGGCGGCGTCAGTCGGCCCGGACAGGGCGCGGGGCCTCGACGCCTGGCCGACGGGCCTCTCGCGGGAGGAGCTGCGCGCCCTCGTGCGGGAGGAAATGGCCGGGGACCGGCAGCTGCGGCGCCGCCTGGAACTGAGGGCGGCGAGCGCTCGCGGAGACCTGGCCGAGGTCCGCTCCCGCATCCGTGAGCTGCTGGACATCGGGCCGTTCGCCCAGTACGGCTACGTCGAGTACGCCGACGCCCGCGCCTACGCCGACCAGGCCGGGCAGGCGATCAACGCGATCCGCTCACTGACGACCTCCGGCCGGCCGGCCGACGCGATGGCTCTGGCCCGGGAGGCGATCGGCATGCTGGCCGGCGTGGTCGAGAACGTCGACGATTCCGACGGCCGGCTCGGACGGATCGGCACCGACCTCGCCGACGCTCACCACGAAGCCTGCCGCGCGGCCAGCCCCGACCCGGACAAACTCGCGCACTGGCTGGTGACGCACGCGCTCGACGACGCGGCCGACCTGACGGGCATCGACCCGCTCGACTACGAGGACCCGCTCGGCGAGCGGGGGATGGCCGCCCTGCGCCGGTACGCGGTCGACGCGAGGCAGGCCAACCTGCTGCCCGAACCGCCCGCGGCTCACCCACTGCAGCACGTCGCGCCACCGCTCCCGCCCAGACACCCGCCCCACCTCGTGAGCCTGGCCGGCTAACTGCTGTGCTGCCTTCTGGTCATTGGTCATGGCCCCATCGTTCCCCCTTCGGGGCTGGCGCGAGCGCTCCCACTGCCGGGGGCTCAGGAGCCGAAGAAATGGTGGGGCGGGTCTCTCACATGCGGACACGTAATCGGTCAACGCTACGACCTGCGACCTAGCTGTCGGTGGTGGTCAGCGTTGGTCGTCTCTGGTTGCCCTTGGACGGCCCAGCGGCGGCCCGACGAAGGGTCGTGACTGGCGCGGCGTTACCATCTCGAGCATCGTGATCATGTGTGAGTATCGTGGAGATCTTGGGGTGGGTAATGCGTAGGGGCTTGGTTTTGCTGGGGATCGTTATTGCGCTGTCGGCGTCGGCTTGTGGTTCCTCGGATCAAGGATCCGGCAACGAGAGTGTTGCGGGAACTCGATCAGCAGTGACCAGTAAGGCGGTGGGCTCGCCTTCGGCGACAAGTGAGGCAACAGCTACACCATCTGCGTCTGAGGATCAGGGGAGCATGGGATCTGTGAGGCTGGCTGATCAACTCAAGTTCGGTCAACCGTACGACTTCAGGCGGGACTCTGAAATCGATCGGACCGTATCTGAGCAGCGTGGCAACGTCACTGTGCTTGAGTACCGGTCGAACGTTGTTCCCGCTGCGGAACGACCGCAGGAACTGCATGACTACCTGGACGGTAGTTACTTCTGGTCCTCGCTCAAAGTTCGCATCTGCCACGACGGGGGTGAGGCTGATGCCGGCGCCGACGACTCCATGAGTATTTCGGCCTGGCCGTGGGCCCTTGAGCTGTCGGATGGCTCATTGGTAAGCCCGTTCGATGAAGATCTGAGCGGGTTCCCTAAGCCCTTGTATCCCATGGATGACGAAGAACTCGCTGCGGGAGCTTGCCGAACAGGGCACATCGTATTCGCGGTGCCAGATGGGCAAGGAGTGAAGCGAGTGCTGTACATCAGGCAAAGTTCGCTTCCTGTTGCCTGGATGAATCAGTGAGTCTTTAGGTAGGCCGACATTTGAGGGTGGGGCAGTGGGAGCCCCGAACCTGGCTCGGCTGTATCGATGAGGTTGGTGGAGCGGCTTTGGGGCGAGTGATCATGGCCCCGTAAGCTTTCGGCGCGTCGGGCATTCTGTGGACCTGCCCGGTAAATCACGACGTTGGGGCCATGATCTTAGAGGCTCGCCCCAAAGTGGCTGCCTAAAGCCGTGGAGCCGACCGGCCCCAGCCACAGGGGGGTTCGCCACCCATCAACCCGAGCTGTTAGGCGTGCGGCCGGCGGCCGGGCTGGAGCGGGGCGGGTGCCTTGATGACGGAGAAAAAAGCCACTCTGAGCTGGTACGAATTCGCGTTGAGGTATCTGGCCATGAAGTGGCCGCATGCAGCTCCGAACACACGCGACGGCATCAACGAGTCGCTCACGTCCGTGACGGTCGCGCTCCTGGAGGATCGGCCTGGTCGGCCCGCCGATGACGTGCTTCGCAAGACGCTGCGAACCTGGGCCTTCGTCCTTCCCGGTCCTGCTGACAGGGAGCTCCCTGTCGACGTGGGCGACACGCTCCACTGGGTCTCGAAGGCGTCGCGTCCCTTGGCCGTCCTTACCGACCCCGTGGTCGGCCGGGCCACTCTCGACTCGCTCAAGCTGAAGCTGGACGGGACGGCTGCAGCGGCCGAGACCGTGCAGCGGAAGCGCCGCACCCTCATCAACGCGCTGAATTACGCTGTGGATCTTGGCGAGTTCTCTGAGAATCCGCTGACCTCCGTTCGCTGGCAGAAACCGAAGGTCTCCAATGAGGTAGATCCACGAGTCGTCGCGAACCCTGAGCAGGTTCGGTCCCTGCTTCATGCCGTCTCCTACGTGGGTGGCTACCGCCGCGCCCGCGGCCGGCGTTTGGTCGGGCTCTTCGCTGGGATGTACTTCGGGGGCTTCCGGCCCGCCGAGGTCGTCGGCCTGGCCGAGCCGGACCTCTCGCTTCCCGCTTCCGGCTGGGGGATTGCTCTCCTCCACCGGACGCGCCCCAGTGTCGGCAAGCAGTGGACCGACTCCGGCGAGAGCCACGACGACCGAGGCCTGAAGAACCGCCCCACCGAGGACGTCCGCCGGGTGCCGATCCCGCCCCAGCTCGTGAGCATCTTCCGCGAGCACATCGACACCTTCGGTACGGCCGACGACGGACGCCTGTTCTTCAGCGAGAGCGGGGGAGTGGTGTCCTCCTCGACCTACTACCGGGCCTGGAAGGAGGCCCGGTAGCTCGCGTTCCCGCCGGCCGTCGTCACCTCGCCGCTCGCCCGGCGCCCGTACGACCTTCGGCACTCCGCGCTCTCCACGTGGCTCAACGCAGGTGTCGACGCCACCGAGGTCGCCGAGCGCGCCGGCAACAGCGTGGAGGTTCTGCTGAGTCGGTACGCGAAGTGCCTGGACGGGCGGCAGGAAGTAGCGAATCGGAGGATCGAGGACCTGCTCCGCGAGTACGAGTGAGAGACGAGTGAACACCCTGCGAGGCCCTGGGACCTGTCCCGGGGCCTTCCGCGTTTCCGCCCCTCACCTGCGGCTTCGCCCCGCGGCCCAGGCCGCGAATAGGCCGCGACCCCTGTCATACGGCCACTCACCCCGGCACACGCCTGCACATACAACAAGACCCCGCGCTCAGCGTTTCCGCTGATCACGGGGTCTTTTGGCACTTCCTGCGAAGTGCCCCCGGCAGGATTCGAACCTGCGCACACGGCTCCGGAGGCCGTTGCTCTATCCCCTGAGCTACGGGGGCGCTGCCGCGTTCGGCGGCGACGGGTAGAACCCTACCAGCTCTCCGGGAGTGGCTGTGAACAGGTATTTCCGGGGTGTCACCGGGGGGTCCGTCCCCCGCACGGGTCAGAAGTGGGTAAAACCCGGACGCAGCCGTTCGGGGCGGCCTACTCTCGTCGTGTGTCAGGCGCGTCCGGCCGGGTGCTCGTTGTCGACGACAACAAGGTGATCCGGCAGTTGATCAGGGTCAATCTCGAACTCGAGGGGTTCGAGGTCGTGACCGCGGCCGATGGTGCCGAGTGTCTGGATGTCGTGCATCGGGTTCGTCCTGATGTCGTCACCCTGGACGTCGTCATGCCCCGACTCGACGGGGTCAGGACGGCCGAGCGGCTACGGGCCGATCCGCGGACCAGTCATCTGCCGGTCGCGATCATCAGCGCCTGCGGTGAGCACGAGGTCGCCGACGGGGTCGGCTCCGGGATCGACGCCTTCCTCGCCAAGCCCTTCGAGCCCACCGAGCTCGTCCGCGTGGTCCGCCAGCTCATGCACCGCGAGCGGCGTGAGCGGCCGGAGGCGGCCGGGTCCGACGGCGGAGAGGAGCCTGCCGCGGGCGAGGGGCGGCAGGATCAGGAGACCCGACGCGCCGGGGGTACGCCCGGGGTGGTCCGAGCACGGCTTTTGAGTACGGACTCTGAGCACCGACTCTGAGTATGGAGTCTGAGCACGGACTCTGGGCGTGGCTCCGGACCGAGGCCCGACGGTTCGAACCGCAGCCCGGAACGTAGCCCGGACCGCGCCCGGGACGCAGCCCGGACCGCGCCCGGACCGCGTCCCAAGCCCGGCCTCGTGGTCCTCGTCGTCGGCCCGGGTGCCCGCATGGCGAAACCGGTTCGCGTTCCGACCCCCCTCCTCCCCTAGGCTTGCCCCGTGACCCCCGCGGACCTCTCCCTCACCGTGCTGCACGCCGTGCGCCGCGCGGTCGACGACGGTGCGCTGCGGGTCGACGTACCCCCGCGGGTGAAGGTCGAGCGGGCCCGTCCCGGTGGCACGGGGGAGTACGCCAGCAGCATCGCCCTGACCCTCGCCCGGTCCGCCGGGCGCAGCGCCCTCGATGTCGCGGGGATCCTGGAGGAGCGGCTCCGGGACGCTCCCGGGCTCCGGGGCGTCGAGATCACCGGGCCCGGGTTCCTGAACTTCAGCCTCCGGCGCGACGCCGGCGGCGAGCTCGTCCGGGCGGTCCGGGAAGCCGGATCCGCGTACGGGAGCGGCACCGCGCTCGCCGGGACCACCGTCCGCTTCGCCGATCCCACCGAGGCCCGGGCCGCCCTCGTCACCGGGACCGTCGTCCGGCTCCTCCGGCTGCACGGGGCCGACGCCGGGTTCGGCGGCACCGAGCGGATCCACGTGCACCCCGGGGAGTACCGGGAAGGGGCCCTCGGCCCCGACGCCGCCCGCTGGGCGCTGCTCCGGCCCGCGCCCCGGGACCGGCCCCTCGACGGGCCGCCGCTCCTCGCGCAGCACGAGCGCAACCCCCTGTTCCGCGTCCGGTACGCGTACTCGCGGGCGCGAAGGCTGCTCGTCAACGGCGCGCAGCTCCGGATCACACCCGTGTACGAGGACGAGGCGCCCGTCGACGCACCCGAACTCCTCGGCGCCCTCGGCGACCACCCCGTCGTCCTTCTCGCCGCCGCCCGCCACCGCGCCCCCGACCGGGTCGCCCGGCACCTGGAAGCCACCGCCGACGCGCTGCTCGCGTTCCAGCACACCGTTCTGCCGCTCGGCGACGAGAAACCCTCGGCCGCCCACCGTTCCCGGCTCGCGCTCGCCGAAGCCGCCGGGACGGTGCTCGCCGGTGGCCTCGCCGTGCTCGGCATCAGCGCACCCGATCGGATCTGAGAGAGCAGAAGAACAGACATGAGCCGTTCCGCCCACCCCGCAGGGCCCCGCCACGCCGACGTCCTTCCCGAGGGCCACTACTCCGCGCCGCCGACCGACCTCAACGTCCTCGACCCGAAGGTGTGGTCCCGGACCGTCACGAGGGACGAGCAGGGCGTCCTCACCGTCGGAGGCCTGAGCGCGACCGACCTCGCCGAGGAGTTCGGCACGCCCGCCTACTTCCTCGACGAGACCGACTTCCGCGCCCGCTGCCGCGCCTGGGCCGAGGCCTTCGGCACGGACGCCGACGTCTTCTACGCGGGCAAGGCGTTCCTCTCGCGGGCCGTCGTGCGGTGGCTCGAGGAGGAGGGGCTGAACCTCGACGTGTGCTCCGGCGGCGAGCTCACCACCGCGCTCTCCGCCGGCATGCCCGCCGAGCGCATCGCCTTCCACGGCAACAACAAGAGCGAGGACGAGATCCGTACGGCCGTCGAGGCCGGGGTCGGGCGGATCGTCCTCGACTCCTTCCAGGAGATCGCGCGCGTCGCCCACATCGCGCAGTCCCTCGGCAAGCGGCAGCGCGTGCAGATCCGGGTGACGGTCGGCGTCGAGGCCCACACGCACGAGTTCATCGCCACCGCGCACGAGGACCAGAAGTTCGGCATCGCGCTCGCCGGGGGACAGGCGGCCGAGGCCGTGCGCCGCGCGCTGAAGCTCGACGGGCTCGAGCTCATCGGCATCCACTCGCACATCGGGTCGCAGATCTTCGACATGGCCGGCTTCGAGGTGTCCGCCCGCCGTGTGGTCCAGCTGCTCGCCGAGGTGCGTGACGAGCACGGCGTCGAACTCCCCGAGATCGACCTCGGCGGCGGCCTCGGCATCGCGTACACCTCCGAGGACGACCCGCGCGAGCCGCACGAGATCGCGAAGGCGCTCGGCGAGATCGTGACGCGGGAGTGCGAGGCCGCGGGGCTCGCCACTCCGCGCATCTCCGTCGAGCCCGGCCGGGCGATCGTCGGGCCGACCGCCTTCACGCTCTACCGGGTCGGTACCGTCAAGCCGCTCGAAGGGCTGCGGACGTACGTGAGCGTCGACGGCGGCATGTCGGACAACATCCGCACCGCGCTCTACGACGCCGAGTACAGCGTGAGCCTCGTCTCGCGGGCCAGCGACGCCGAGCCGATGCTCTCCAGGGTCGTCGGCAAGCACTGCGAGAGCGGTGACATCGTCGTACGGGACGCCTTCCTGCCCTCGGACCTGGCGCCCGGCGACCTCATCGCCGTGCCCGCCACCGGCGCGTACTGCCGCTCCATGGCCAGCAACTACAACCACGCGCTCCGGCCGCCCGTCGTCGCCGTCCGTGACGGCGAGGCACGGGTGATCGTCCGCCGCGAGACGGAGGAAGATCTCCTGCGTCTCGACGTCGGATGATGAAATAGTCGAGTGGTGAAATCAATGTCTCAGGATCCGGACGAGGGGCGGAAACCCCCGTCCGGTGAGTGAGACTGGTTCCACCGCAGAGAACCGTAGAACCGTAGAGATACGAACGTAGAGATACGAAGCAGGACGGAAAGAGGTCGGATGATGCGTACGCGTCCGCTGAAGGTGGCGCTGCTGGGCTGTGGAGTGGTCGGCTCAGAGGTGGCGCGCATCATGACGACGCACGCCGACGACCTCGCCGCGCGCATCGGCGCCCCGGTCGAGCTCGCCGGCGTGGCGGTCCGCCGCCCGGACAAGGTCCGCGAGGGCATCCCCGCGGAGCTGATCACCACCGACGCCACCGCCCTGGTCGAACGGGACGACATCGACGTCGTCGTCGAGGTCATCGGCGGGGTCGAGCCGGCCCGCACCCTCATCACCACCGCCTTCGAGCACGGCGCCTCCGTCGTCTCGGCGAACAAGGCCCTGCTCGCCCAGGACGGCGCGAGCCTCTACGCCGCCGCCGAGAAGCACGGCCAGGACCTCTACTACGAGGCCGCCGTCGCCGGCGCCATCCCGCTGATCCGGCCGCTGCGCGAGTCCCTCGCCGGCGACAAGATCAACCGCGTCATGGGCATCGTCAACGGCACGACGAACTTCATCCTGGACAAGATGGACACGTCCGGCGCCGGTTACTCCGAGGCGCTCGACGAGGCCACCGCCCTCGGATACGCCGAGGCCGACCCGACCGCCGACGTCGAGGGCTTCGACGCCGCCGCCAAGGCCGCCATCCTCGCCGGGATCGCCTTCCACACGCGCGTGCGCCTCGACGACGTGTACCGCGAGGGCATGACCGAGGTCACCGCCGCCGACTTCGCCTCCGCCCGGCAGATGGGCTGCACCATCAAGCTGCTCGCCATCTGCGAGCGGGCCGCCGACGGCGGGTCCGTCACCGCGCGCGTGCACCCCGCGATGATTCCGCTCAGCCACCCGCTCGCCTCCGTGCGCGAGGCGTACAACGCGGTCTTCGTCGAGGCGGACGCGGCCGGGCAGCTCATGTTCTACGGCCCCGGCGCCGGCGGCTCTCCGACCGCCTCGGCCGTCCTCGGCGACCTCGTCGCCGTGTGCCGCAACAAGCTCAACGAGGCCAACGGCCCCGGCGAGTCCGCGTACACCCAGCTGCCCGTGAGCTCCATGGGCGAGGTCGTGACGCGGTACCACATCAGCCTCGACGTGGCCGACAAGCCGGGCGTTCTCGCCCAGGTCGCGACGGTCTTCGCCGAGCACGGCGTCTCCATCGACACCGTGCGCCAGCACGGTCGACAGGACGGAGACGGCGAGGCCTCCCTCGTCGTCGTCACCCACCGCGCGCCCGACGCCGCCCTCTCGGGGACCGTCGAGGCGCTGCGCAAGCTCGACACCGTACGCGGTGTCGCCAGCATCATGCGTGTTGAAGGGGAGTAAGGACCCATGACCACCAAGGGCACCCACCAGTGGCGCGGCATCATCGAGGAGTACCGGGACCGCCTTCCGGTCACGGACATGACGCCGGTCGTCACACTCCGTGAGGGCGGTACGCCGCTCGTTCCCGCTCAGGTTCTCTCCGAGCGCACGGGCTGCGAGGTGCACCTCAAGGTCGAGGGCGCCAACCCCACCGGCTCCTTCAAGGACCGGGGCATGACCATGGCCATCACCCGGGCCAAGGAGGAGGGGGCGCAGGCCGTCATCTGCGCCTCCACCGGCAACACCTCCGCCTCCGCCGCGGCCTACGCGGTACGTGCCGGGATGGTCTGCGCCGTCCTCGTGCCGCAGGGCAAGATCGCGCTCGGCAAGATGGGCCAGGCCCTCGTGCACGGCGCGAAGATCCTCCAGGTCGACGGCAACTTCGACGACTGTCTGACGCTGGCCCGCGGCCTCTCCGAGAACTACCCGGTGGCGCTGGTCAATTCGGTCAACCCGGTCCGCATCGAGGGCCAGAAGACCGCCGCGTTCGAGATCGTGGACATGCTCGGCGACGCGCCCGACATCCACGTCCTGCCCGTCGGCAACGCCGGCAACATCACGGCGTACTGGAAGGGGTACACCGAGTACGCCGCCGACGCCGTCTCCACGCACCGGCCGCGCATGTGGGGCTTCCAGGCCTCCGGTTCCGCGCCGCTGGTGCGCGGCGAGGTCGTCAAGGACCCGTCGACGATCGCCACCGCGATCCGGATCGGCAACCCGGCCTCGTGGGACTACGCGATCGCCGCGCGCGACGAGTCGGGCGGCTTCATCGACGAGGTGACGGATCGTGAGATCCTGCGCGCCTACCGCCTGTTGGCCGCGCAGGAGGGCGTCTTCGTGGAGCCCGCTTCGGCCGCTTCGGTCGCCGGTCTGCTGAAGGCCGCCGAGCAGGGCAAGGTCGACCCGGGCCAGAGGATCGTCTGCACGGTCACCGGCAACGGGCTCAAGGACCCCGACTGGGCCGTCGCCGGCGCACCGCAGCCGGTCACCGTCCCGGTCGACGCCGCGGCCGCGGCCGAGCGCCTCGGTCTGGCCTGATCCCACCCCCTTGCCCAGGGAAAGGCACTGATCGAAACCCGATCAGGAACCTACATAGGCGCACAGGTTGGCTCGCGACACGCATCGTGCGCCTCCTGTGCGCCCTATGTCGCGGCAGAACCTTCCTTCGATAGGCTGTACCGAACCCGTCCCGCCGCATATGCGCGGTGTCGTCGCCGTTGTCGCCGCCAAGGCCGAAACGGTCCCCCGGGTTCCCGTGCGCTTCTTTGAGGCGCACGCCTGAAACACCCCGCCTGACATACCCGTTGTCGCAATCAAGGAGAGTCATCGAGCGATGGCCGGTCCAGCGTTCCGCGCCGCCGCCGTACGGGTGCGCGTCCCCGCCACCAGCGCCAATCTCGGTCCGGGCTTCGACGCCTTCGGCCTGTCGCTGGGCCTCTACGACGACGTCGTCGTCCGTGTCGCCGACTCCGGGCTGCACGTCGACATCGCCGGCGAGGGTGCCGAGACGCTCCCGCGCGACGAGAGCCACCTGCTCGTACGCTCCCTGCGCACGGCCTTCGACCTGCTCGGCGGACAGCCGCGCGGCCTCGAGGTCGTCTGCGCCAACCGCATCCCGCACGGCCGCGGCCTCGGCTCCTCCTCGGCCGCCATCTGCGCCGGCATCGTCGCCGCCCGCGCCGTGACCATAGGCGGGGACGCCCGGCTCGACGAGGCCGCCCTTCTCGAGCTGGCCACCGAGATCGAGGGTCACCCCGACAACGTCGCCGCCTGTCTGCTCGGCGGATTCACGCTCGCCTGGACCGAGTCCGGTGCCGCGCGGGCGATCAGGATGGATCCCTCGGATTCCATCGTTCCGGTGGTTTTCGTCCCCGGAAAGCCGGTACTCACCGAGACCGCCCGCGGCCTTCTTCCGCGCACCGTCCCGCACGTGGACGCCGCGGCCAACGCCGGGCGCGCCGCCCTCCTCGTCGAGGCCCTGACCCGCCGCCCCGAGCTGCTGCTCGCGGCCACCGAGGACCGGCTGCACCAGGAGTACCGGGCTCCCGCGATGCCGGAGAGCATCGCCCTGGTGAACCGGCTGCGGGCGGACGGCGTCCCCGCGGTCATCTCCGGCGCCGGCCCCACGGTGCTCGCGCTGGCCGAACACGGAACGGCCGACAAGGTCGCCCGACTGGCGGGTGAGGGCTGGGCCGCGAACCGGCTCGACCTCGACGCGTCCGGAGCGAGCGTCCTGCCGCTGGCGCCCTAGGCGCGGCGGGCCGGACGCCGGGCAGCGTCCGGTACAGGAGATTGCCGGTGAGAGAGAGGGGGAATGTTTGTTGGAGCCGGTAGTGTTAACCTCAAGTCAGCACCCGGCGCCTTTGTGGCGCGGTGCTGAGTGTCCCCATCAGGGACCACCGATTCTTCCGGGAGCCTCCCCAACTGCCTGAGCAGCCTGCCTGTGCAGTTTCGAGCACGCTCCGGAACCGGCACGACACCCCTCGCTCTTCCGCAGTGAGGGCCGAGCAGGGGGCGCTCGGGCCGGACCCACAGCACGTTCTCTCCGCCGTACCCGGCGGGACCACCGCCCCGGACACGGTCCACCCACACGGGACCGCTGCCGGACAGCACAACCGGTCGCCGAGCCAGATGGCCGACGTCCGCTCCAGGGAAGGACCCTTCGTGAGCGACACCACCGATCTGATGGGCGTGACTGCCGACAGCAGTGTCGACGCCGCCGCGCCCGCCGCAGGTGCTGCCACCGGCGGCACCGTACGGCGCCGCCGCTCCGGCACCGGCCTCGACGGCATGGTCCTGGCCGAGCTGCAGCAGGTCGCGTCCGGCCTCGGCATCAGGGGCACCGCGCGGATGCGCAAGAGCCAGCTGATCGAGGTCATCAAGGAGGCGCAGGCCGGTGGAGGCTCCGCCGCCCCCGCCAAGACCGCCGACGCCGCCGAGACCAAGCCGAAGCGCCGCACCACCGCCAAGACCCGTACCGGCGAGACCGCCGCCGAGGCCGTCGAGCCCAAGGCGGAGAAGGCCGAGAAGGCCGTCGCCCAGCAGCAGATCGACATCCCGGGCCAGCCGGCGTCGGACGACCAGCCGGCCGGTGAGCGCCGTCGTCGTCGGGCCACCGCCCCCGCCGGTTCGCCGGAGGGCGAGGCCAAGGCCGAGGCCCCGCAGGTCGTCAAGACCGAGGCCCGCGCCGAGACCCGTACCGAGGTCAAGGCCGACACGCAGACCGACGCCAAGGCCGAGGCCGCCGTCGACGGCGCCGAAGGCCGTGGCCGCCGTGACCGCGGTGAGCGGGGCGACCGCGGTGAGCGCGGCGAGCGCCGTGAGCGCCGTGACCGTCAGCGCGACCGCGGCAAGGGCGACGAGCAGCAGGGCGGTGGCCAGGGCGGCCAGCGTCAGCGCCAGGGCGGCCAGGGTCAGGGCCAGCAGGTCCAGGGCCAGGGCCAGAGCCAGCAGGGCGGCCCGCAGGCCGGCCCGCAGGACGACTACGACGACGAGGCGGGCGGCCGTCGCGGGCGTCGCGGCCGTTACCGCGACCGCCGTGGCCGTCGTGGCCGTGACGACTTCCAGGCCGGCGAGCCGCAGGTCGCGGACGACGACGTCCTGATCCCCGTCGCGGGCATCCTGGACATCCTCGACAACTACGCGTTCATCCGGACCTCCGGCTACCTGCCCGGCCCGAACGACGTGTACGTCTCCCTCGCCCAGGTCCGCAAGAACGGCCTGCGCAAGGGTGACCACGTCACCGGCGCCGTGCGGCAGCCGAAGGAGGGCGAGCGCCGCGAGAAGTTCAACGCGCTGGTCCGCCTGGACTCGGCGAACGGCATGGCCGCCGACTCCGGCCGCGGCCGCCCCGAGTTCAACAAGCTGACCCCGCTGTACCCGCAGGACCGGCTCCGTCTGGAGACCGACCCGGGCGTGCTGACCACGCGGATCATCGACCTCGTGTCGCCGATCGGCAAGGGCCAGCGCGGTCTGATCGTGGCCCCGCCGAAGACCGGCAAGACCATGATCATGCAGGCGATCGCCAACGCGATCACGCACAACAACCCCGAGTGCCACCTGATGGTCGTCCTGGTCGACGAGCGTCCGGAAGAGGTCACCGACATGCAGCGGTCGGTCAAGGGCGAGGTCATCTCCTCGACCTTCGACCGTCCGGCCGAGGACCACACCACCGTCGCCGAGCTGGCCATCGAGCGCGCCAAGCGCCTCGTGGAGCTGGGTCACGACGTGGTCGTCCTGCTCGACTCGATCACCCGCCTGGGCCGCGCGTACAACCTCGCGGCGCCGGCCTCCGGCCGCATCCTGTCCGGTGGTGTCGACTCGACCGCGCTCTACCCGCCGAAGCGCTTCTTCGGTGCCGCGCGCAACATCGAGGACGGCGGCTCGCTGACCATCCTCGCGACCGCGCTGGTCGACACCGGTTCGCGCATGGACGAGGTGATCTTCGAGGAGTTCAAGGGCACCGGCAACATGGAGCTCAAGCTCGACCGGAAGCTCGCCGACAAGCGCATCTTCCCGGCGGTGGACGTCGACGCGTCCGGTACCCGTAAGGAAGAGATCCTGCTCGGCGCGGACGAGCTCGCCGTCACCTGGAAGCTGCGTCGCGTGCTGCACGCGCTCGACCAGCAGCAGGCGATCGAGCTGCTGCTCGACAAGATGAAGCAGACGAAGTCGAACGGCGAGTTCCTGCTGCAGATCCAGAAGACCACGCCGGGTGGCTCCAACAACGACTGACGTGAGAGCCGCGTCACACGTCGGAAGCCGGGCCCCGAGTCCGTAACCCTGTCGTGACCTGCGTGAACCACCGCGCCCATCGTGCCCCGCACGGTGGGCGCGGTGCTGTTTCCGTCACCGGCCCCCGAAACCTCACAGGTCCGCATGCAACCCTTTCGGGCGCTTCGCCGTCACACATGGTGAACCCAGGGCCGAGGGAAGACGATGACCGAGCAGAGCAAGAGGGGCCGGACAGCCGGCGCGGGAAGCGGTCGCCGCCGCAAGCCGCCCGCCGGGCGGAGGCGGGGACTGGCGATCCTCGGCTCGGGAGTCGCCGCGGTCCTCGTGCTCGGCGGCGCCGGACTCGGATACGTGTACGTCAAGCTCGACGGCAACATCGAGGCCGTCGACATCAACGCCCAGCTGGGCGCCGACCGCCCCGACGACGTCGACGACGGCTCCCTGGACATCCTCGTCCTCGGCTCCGACTCGCGCGCCGGCGACAACGACGGCTACGGCGAGGACGAGGGCGGCGCCCGCTCCGACACCGCGATGGTCGTCCACGTCCACGAGGGCCACAAGAGGGCGAGCGTCGTCTCCATACCCCGCGACACCCTCGTCGCCCGGCCCTCCTGCGCCGACGGCCGGGGCGCCGCCGTCGCCGGTGAGCAGCGGGCCATGTTCAACACCGCGTACGAGGCCGGCGGCCCCGCCTGCGCCGTCAAGACGGTCGAGGCGATGTCCGGCATCCGCATGGACCACTACATCGAGGTCGACTTCACCGGCTTCAAGAAGCTCATCGACGAACTCGGCGGCGTGGAGATCACCACCACCGCGGCCATCAAGGACGACAAGAGCCACCTCGACCTCGCACCGGGCACCCACACCCTCGACGGCGAGCGGTCCCTCGGCCTCGTCCGCACCCGCAAGAGCGTCGGCGACGGCAGCGACCTCGGTCGCATCCAGCTCCAGCAGGCCTTCATGAAGGCCTTCGTCGAGCAGGTCAAGGACGTCGGCGTCCTCACGAACCCGAAGAAGCTCCTCGACCTCGCCGACGCCGCCACCAAGGCGATCACCCCCGACTCCGAACTCGACTCGGTCCAGGAGCTGATGGGCTTCGCGAAGGGCCTCTCCGGCATCGGCGCCCGGGACGTCCACATGGTCACCCTGCCCGTCGAGTACGACCCCCGTGACCCCAACCGCGTCGTCCCCCTGGAAGCCCGGGCGCGGGAGGTCTGGACGGCCCTGAAGAACGACCGGCCGATCCCCGCGTCCGCGACGAAGGGCGCCGCCACCGGCAAGGCCGACGGTGTCGTGAAACAGCCCGCGGCCCCGTGAGGAGCACCTCGGAGCTCCTCACGGGGCACTTCCGGAATACTTCCGGCCCGACCCCGGTTTTGGGAGATACGGCCGGTCCTGGCAGACTGGTACGTCGGTCCCGGTTCACGCTCGCCGCAACCCGCGGAAGCGACCCGGAGCCCTCCCGAAACTAGGAGACACCTTGAAGCGCGAGATTCACCCCGAGTACGTCGAGACCCAGGTCAGCTGCACCTGTGGCGCGTCGTTCACCACCCGGAGCACCCTGACCGAGGGCACCATCCGTGCCGAGGTCTGCTCCGAGTGCCACCCGTTCTACACGGGCAAGCAGAAGATCCTCGACACCGGCGGCCGCGTGGCCCGCTTCGAGGCCCGCTTCGGCAAGGCCGGCTCCGCCGCGAAGTAGCGAGCCCCTGCGCCGGTCCACGGTCGCCCCGCGCGGGTGGCCGGGACCGGCGCTTTGCCGTCCCCGTAGCAACTGACGAAAAGACCAGGAGCCCCCCGATGTTCGAGGCGGTCGAGGAACTGGTCGGCGAGCACGCCGGCCTGGAGACGAAGCTCGCGGACCCCTCGGTCCACGCCGACCAGGCGAACGCGCGCAAGCTCAACAAGCGCTATGCCGAGCTGACCCCGATCGTCGCCACCTACCGGGCCTGGAAGCGGACCGGTGACGACATCGAGACCGCCCGCGAGTTCGCGCACGACGACCCCGACTTCGCCGCCGAGGTCAAGCAGCTGGAGAAGGACCGGGAGGAGCTCACCGAAAAGCTCCGCCTGCTCCTCGTCCCGCGCGACCCGAGCGACGACAAGGACGTCATCCTGGAGATCAAGGCGGGCGCCGGCGGCGACGAGTCCGCCCTCTTCGCCGGCGACCTGCTCCGCATGTACCTCCGGTACGCCGAGCGCGTCGGCTGGAAGACCGAGATCATCGACGCCACCGAGTCCGAGCTCGGCGGCTACAAGGACGTCCAGGTCGCCGTGAAGACCAAGGGCGGCAACGGCGCCACCGAGCCCGGCCAGGGCGTCTGGGCCCGCCTCAAGTACGAGGGCGGGGTGCACCGCGTCCAGCGCGTCCCCGCGACCGAGTCCGCCGGCCGCATCCACACCTCCGCCGCCGGCGTGCTCGTCACGCCCGAGGCCGAGGAGGTCGAGGTCGAGGTCCACGCCAACGACCTGCGCATCGACGTCTACCGCTCGTCAGGACCCGGCGGCCAGTCGGTCAACACCACCGACTCCGCGGTCCGCATCACCCACCTGCCGACCGGCATCGTCGCCTCCTGCCAGAACGAGAAGAGCCAGCTCCAGAACAAGGAGCAGGCCATGCGCATCCTGCGGTCCCGGCTGCTCGCCGCCGCGCAGGAGGAGGCCGAGTCCAAGGCCGCCGACGCCCGCCGCAGCCAGGTCCGCACCGTCGACCGGTCCGAGAAGATCCGCACGTACAACTTCCCGGAGAACCGGATCTCCGACCACCGCGTCGGCTTCAAGGCGTACAACCTCGACCAGGTGCTCGACGGCGACCTGGACGCCATGATCCAGGCGTGCGTCGACGCCGACTCGGCCGCCAAGCTCGCAGCGGCGTAAGCAGCAGCGGCGCAAGTCCCGTAAGCCCCACCCCCGCACCACGGAGGACCAGCGTGCAGTCACTTTCTGGGGGGCGACCCCCAGGCCCCCGAAGTCTGCTGCTTGCCGAGGTGGCCCAGGCCACCCAGCGGCTGGCCGACGCCGGCGTCCCCTCACCGCGTTTCGACGCCGAGGAGCTCGCCGCGTTCGTGCACGGCGTGAAGCGGGGGGAGCTGCACAACGTCAAGGACGCGGACTTCGACGCCCGCTACTGGGAGACGGTCGCCCGCCGCGAGGCCCGTGAACCGCTCCAGCACATCACCGGACGGGCGTTCTTCCGCTACCTGGAGCTCCAGGTCGGACCCGGGGTCTTCGTGCCCCGCCCGGAGACCGAGTCGGTCGTCGGCTGGGCCATAGACGCCGTCCGCGCCATGGACGTCGTCGAACCCCTCATCGTCGACCTCTGCACCGGCTCCGGGGCCATCGCCCTCGCCATGGCCCAGGAGGTGCCGCGCTCGCGCGTGCACGCCGTCGAACTCTCCGACGACGCCCTCGTCTGGACCCGCAAGAACGCCGAGGGCTCCCGCGTCAGCGTCCACCAGGGCAACGCGCTGTCCGCCCTCCCCGAGCTCGACGGCCAGGTCGACCTGGTCATCTCCAACCCGCCGTACATCCCGCTCACCGAGTGGGAGTACGTGGCGCCCGAGGCCCGCGACCACGACCCGGAGATGGCCCTCTTCTCCGGCGAGGACGGCCTCGACACCATCCGCGGCATCGAGCGCACCGCCCACCGCCTGTTGCGCCCCGGCGGCCTCGTCGTCATCGAGCACGCGGACACCCAGGGCGGGCAGGTGCCCTGGATCTTCAACGAAGAGGCCGGCTGGGCCGACGCCGCCGACCACCCGGACCTGAACAACCGGCCGCGCTTCGCGACCGCCCGCAAGGCAATGCCGTGACCGGCATGACGAACCACGTGTACAAGGAGGCCGGGAACTGATGGCACGGCGATACGACTGCAACGAGGCGACCGACCGAGTGACCGGTCTGCGCGAAGCCGCGTCCGCCGTCCGCCGGGGCGAGCTGGTCGTGCTGCCCACCGACACCGTGTACGGGATCGGGGCGGACGCCTTCAGCAGCGAGGCCGTCGCGGACCTGCTCGCCGCCAAGGGCCGGGGCCGCAACATGCCCACGCCCGTGCTCATCGGCTCCCCGAACACCCTCCACGGCCTCGTCACGGACTTCTCCGAGCAGGCCTGGGAGCTCGTCGACGCGTTCTGGCCCGGCGCCCTCACCCTCGTCGCCCGGCACCAGCCGTCCCTCCAGTGGGACCTGGGCGACACCCGGGGCACCGTCGCCATCCGCATGCCGCTGCACCCGGTCGCGATCGAGCTGCTCACCGAGGTCGGCCCGATGGCCGTCTCCTCGGCCAACCTCACCGGCCACCCGTCGCCCGAGGACTGCGACGCGGCCCAGCAGATGCTCGGCGACTCCGTCTCCGTCTACCTCGACGGCGGCCCGACCCCCGGCATCGTCCCCTCCTCCATCGTCGACGTCACGGGCAAGGTCCCGGTGCTGCTGCGCGAGGGCGCGCTGTCCCCGGAGGAGCTCCGCAAGGTCGTACCCGACCTCGAGGTGGCCAGTTGACCGCCCTTGAGGGGCGTGGCATAGCGGGGTTCGACGACAGCAACACCTTCCGCATCCTCCACGTCAGCACCGGCAACGTCTGCCGCTCGCCGATCACCGAGCGGCTGACCCGCCATGCCCTGTGCGACCGCCTCGGCGACCCTCTCGGCGGCGGCCTGATCGTGGAGAGCGCGGGCACCTGGGGCCACGAGGGCGCCCCGATGGAGGCCAACGCGGAACTGGTCCTCGCCGACTTCGGCGCGGACTACAGCGGCTTCGTGGGGCGCGAGCTCCTCGACGAGCACGTCATCCGCGCGGATCTGGTCCTGACGGCGACCCGCGACCACCGGGCCCAGGTCATCTCCATGGGCCACTCGGCGGGCCTGCGCACCTTCACCCTGAAGGAGTTCACCCGCCTGGTCCGCGCGATCGACCCGGCCACGCTGCCCGACGCCCACGACGAGGGCATGGTGGAACGCGCCCGCGCCCTGGTCCGCGCGGCAGCGGCTCTACGCGGGTGGCTCCTGGCCCCCTCGGTGGACGCGGACGAGGTCAACGACCCGTACGGCGCCCCGATCACCTTCTTCCGCTCGATCGGCGAAGAGATCAACGCGGCTCTCGACCCGGTGGTCACGGCGCTGACGGGGGTTTCGGCGCGGGACTGACGGTCCTTGAGGGCGTGCGGGGCGGGGAACTGAGGGTCCTTGAGGGCGTGCGGGGCGCGCGACCGGCGTTCGGCGGGCGGGGTGGTGGGGGTGTGTCTACATTGGTGACATGTCGGTCACCGCACCCCCCGCCGAGGAGCTCGACGTCCTGCGTCGGCAGGACCCGGAGATCGCCGACGTGCTGCTCGGCGAGGTGCGTCGGCAGGCCGACAGCCTGCAGCTGATCGCCGCCGAGAACTTCACCTCGCGCGCCGTCCTCGCCGCCCTCGGCTCCCCGCTCGCCAACAAGTACGCCGAGGGATACCCCGGCGCCCGTCACCACGGCGGCTGCGAGTACGCCGACGCCGTCGAGCGGATCGCCGTGGAACGGGCCACCGCGCTCTTCGGGGCCGACCACGCGAACGTCCAGGCCCACTCGGGCTCCTCGGCCGTCCTGGCGGCGTACGCGGCCCTCCTGAGGCCCGGTGACACCGTCCTCGCCATGGGCCTGAACCACGGCGGGCACCTCACCCACGGTTCGCCCGCGAACTTCTCCGGGCGCTGGTTCGACTTCGTCCCGTACGGCGTGGACGCCGAGACCGGGCTCGTCGACCACGAACAGGTCGCCGCGCTCGCCCGCCACCACCGCCCCAAGGCGATCGTGTGCGGCTCGATCTCCTACCCCCGCCACCTCGACTACGCGGTGTTCCGCGAGATCGCCGACGAGGTCGGCGCCTATCTCATCGCCGACGCGGCCCATCCGATCGGCCTGGTCGCCGGGGGAGCGGCCCCGAACCCCGTCCCGTACGCGGACGTGGTCTGCGCGACCACCCACAAGGTGCTGCGGGGTCCGCGCGGCGGAATGATCCTCTGCGGCGACGAGCTCGCGGGCCGGATCGACCGCGCGGTGTTCCCGTTCACCCAGGGCGGCGCCCAGATGCACACGATCGCGGCGAAGGCGGTGGCCTTCGGCGAGGCGTCCACCCCGGCGTTCACCGCGTACGCCCATCAGGTGGTCGAGAACGCCCGGGTCCTCGCCGAGGCCCTCGCCGCCGAGGGCTTCGCGCCCATCACCGGCGGCACCGACACCCACCTCATCACCGCCGACCCGTCCTCCCTCGGCATCGACGGCCGCACCGCCCGCGCCCGGCTCGCCGCCGCCGGCATCGTGCTCGACACCTGCGCCCTGCCGCACGGGGAGGCGCGCGGCATCCGGCTCGGCACCGCCGCCGTCACCACGCAGGGGATGGGCGCCCCGGAGATGGCCAGGATCGCCGCGCTGTTCACCGCCGCGCTGCGGGACGACGCCGGGGAGACGGCCGGGGTACGCGCGGAGGTACGGGTACTGACCGGCAGATTTCCCCCGTACGGACGGTGAGGAAAGGCCCGGGAAAAGCCGGGGAGAGGCCGAACGCAACCGTTCGGGGGGCCCGCGTGTCTCCAAGCACATGGACGGCACGGCTAGGGTGTGGGGCTGAGATGGCCAGCGATTCCTGTGGGGCAGCCCGTGCGTGATTACCTGCTGACGCTCTGTGTCACGGCCGCGGTGACCTATCTGCTCACCGGTCCGGTGCGGAAGTTCGCCATCGCGACCGGGGCGATGCCGGAGATCCGCGCCCGCGACGTACACCGAGAACCGACTCCGCGGCTCGGTGGCATCGCCATGTTCTTCGGGCTGTGCGCGGGACTCCTCGTCGCCGACCACCTGCAGAACCTGAACAGCGTCTTCGAGCTCTCCAACGAGCCGCGCGCGCTGCTCTCCGGCGCTGCCCTGATCTGGCTGATCGGCGTCCTCGACGACAAGTTCGAGCTGGACGCGCTGATCAAGCTGGGCGCGCAGATGATCTCGGCGGGCGTGATGGTCGTCCAGGGTCTGACGATCCTGTGGCTGCCGATCCCGGGCGTCGGCGTGGTCCTCCTGACCCCGGCGCAGGGCACGCTCCTGACCGTCGCCCTGGTGGTCCTCACCATCAACGCGGTCAACTTCGTCGACGGTCTCGACGGCCTCGCCGCCGGCATGGTCTGCATCGCCGCCGCCGCCTTCTTCCTGTACGCGTACCGCCTCTGGTACGGCTACACGATCGAGGCCGCCGCCCCCGCGACGCTCTTCACGGTCGTCCTCATGGGCATGTGCCTGGGCTTCCTGCCGCACAACATGCACCCGGCGCGGATCTTCATGGGCGACTCCGGCTCGATGCTGATCGGTCTGATCCTGGCGGCCTCCGCCATCTCGATCACCGGCCAGGTCGACCCGGACGCGCTGAAGATCTTCGAAGGCTCGACCCGGGAGGCCACCCACGCCGCCCTGCCGGTCTTCATCCCGCTGCTGCTGCCGCTGACGATCATCGCGATCCCGATGGCGGACCTCATCCTGGCGATCGTGCGCCGCACGTGGAACGGCCAGTCGCCGTTCGCGGCTGACCGCGGGCACCTTCACCACCGGCTCCTGGAGATCGGGCACTCGCACAGCCGCGCGGTGCTGATCATGTACTTCTGGTCGGCGCTGATCGCCTTCGGGACGCTGGCGTACTCGGTCCACTCGGCCTCGATGTGGATCGTCCTCTGCGTCGTCGGACTGAGCGCGATCGGTCTGGTGCTGCTCCTGCTGCCGCGCTTCAGGCCGCGCGCCCCGCGCTGGGCGCAGTCCGTGGTGCCTCCGCGTTACCGCCGCCGCAAGCGGGTTCCCGTCACGGAGGCCGCTCCGGAGGGGGTCGCGGTCGAGGAGGAGCGGGTTCCGGTACCGGCCGGCCTCCACGGCTCCACGGCCATCGGCAACCGCTCGCGCTTCACCGACCGGCGGAAGGCCGGAACGCCAAGTTGACGAGGGCCGCGTCCGCGGCTCCTAGCAGACGAGGCGCACTCCTGTCGCGCACACACGCGCGGGGTAACTCTCATGTGTGACAGTTGGCACACCTTCTGGGTAAAGACCTATTCAAATAGTTTGTGATACGGTTCACGAGACCCGGCGACAGAGCCGAAAGACCGTAGTGCGACGGTCCGTTGGCCCCGAGACCCACCTCGGACCGGGCTTACGCTCGTCCATGACGACACCATCGCCCCCTTCAGCAAGCGGAGACACCGCCATGCCGTCCAACGACGCACGCATCCTTCTGCACACCGTTGTACCCACCGCAGCCGTCGGCGTCGTCGCCACGGTCGTCAGCGGGGTGGTCGCCGGTGGCAAGGGTGCGATCGGCGCGGTCGTCGGCACCCTGGTGGTGATCCTCTTCATGGGGATCGGGCAGCTGGTTCTCCAGCGGACGGCGAAGTCGTTCCCGCACCTCTTCCAGGCCATGGGGCTGATGCTCTACACGGCCCAGCTGCTGGTGCTCTTCATCTTCCTGGCCTTGCTCAAGAACACCACGCTGTTCGACTTCAAGGCCTTCGCCTTCACATTGCTCGCGACGACCGTGGTGTGGGTCGCCGCACAGGCTCGGGCGTACATGAAGGCCAAGATCACGTACATCGACCCCGGGAACACGGGGCCGAAGTCGTGAAGGGTAGGGCCGGGATAAAGCCGCGTTCGGCTTCCTGCTATCGTCCGGTGCCAACTGCGGCACTGCGGGCGCGGGCATCCGAAGAGGCGCCTGTCCCAGCGCGAGGCTCGATGCCGAACCGCCGCCCCCCTATCCGTATGACCAGTCCAGTGCCGACCCGCGGCTGCGTGCCGCGCCGACACAACGAGGTTGCCGTACCTATGCGCCACGCTGAAGGAGCCCGCGGTGAGTGCTGACCAGACGCTTGCCTTCGACCCGGATTGCCACATCTTCAGTGGATGTGGCTTCCCGGCGCCGGGCCTGCACACGTTCATGTACGAGCCCATCGCGACGGTGGCCGGCATCGAGCTGACCAAGCCGATGCTGCTCGCCATCCTCGGCTCCATCGTGATCGTCGGGTTCTTCTGGGCCGCCTTCAACAAGCCCAAGCTGATCCCCGGCAAGCTGCAGATGGTCGGCGAGGCCGGTTACGACTTCGTGCGCCGCGGCATCGTCTACGAGATCATCGGCAAGAAGGACGGCGAGAAGTACGTCCCCTTCATGGTGTCGCTGTTCTTCTTCGTCTGGATCATGAACCTCTGGTCGATCATTCCGCTCGCCCAGTTCCCGGTCACGTCGCTGATCGCCTTCCCGGCCGGTCTCGCGCTGATCGTGTACGTGATGTGGATCTCGCTCACCTTCAAGAAGCACGGCTTCGTGGGTGGCTGGAAGAACATCGTCGGCTACGACAAGTCCCTCGGCGCGATCCTCCCGATGGTCGTCGTACTCGAGTTCTTCTCGAACCTCATCATCCGGCCCTTCACGCACGCGGTGCGACTGTTCGCGAACATGTTCGCCGGTCACCTGCTCATCGTGATGTTCACGCTGGCCACCTGGTACCTCATGAACGGCCTCGGCTTCGTCTACGCCGGCGCCTCGTTCGTGATGGTCCTCGTGATGACCGCCTTCGAGCTCTTCATCCAGGCCGTCCAGGCGTACGTCTTCGTCCTCCTGGCCTGCAGCTACATCCAGGGCGCGCTCTCCGAGCACCACTGAGCCGATCCGTCCCGGATCGTAGCTTCACCCCCAATCCAACAGTCGTCCGGTGGCCAACCCCCACCGGGTCATTGAAAGAGAAGGAAGTAACGGCATGTCCGCTGCTCTCGAACTGGTCAACCTCGCCGCCCCCGGTGACTCCGCCAAGACCACCCTCGTCGGCAACGTCGCGTCCATCGGTTACGGTCTCGCGGCCATCGGCCCGGGCGTCGGCGTCGGCATCATCTTCGGTAACGGTACGCAGGCGCTCGCCCGCCAGCCCGAGGCCGCCGGTCTGATCCGCACCAACCAGATCATGGGCTTCGCCTTCTGTGAGGCGCTCGCCCTCATCGGCATCGTCATGGGCTTCGTCTACCAGTAAGCCGGACCGACTGCCCGATTCTTTTTACGGAAGGCACTGATGTGAACGCTCTGCTTCTTGCGGCGGCGGAGGAGCCCCAGCCTCCTCTGATTCCGCATCTCGACGAGCTCGTCATCGGCCTGATCGCCTTCGTCATCGTCTTCGGCTTCCTCGCCAAGAAGCTCCTCCCGAACATCAACAAGGTTCTGGAGCAGCGTCGCGAGGCCATCGAGGGTGGCATCGAGAAGGCCGAGTCGGCCCAGATCGAGGCTCAGAGTGTGCTGGAGCAGTACAAGGCCCAGCTCGCCGAGGCCCGCCACGAGGCCGCGCGTCTTCGCCAGGAGGCGACGGAGCAGGGCACCGCGATCATCCAGGAGATGAAGGCGGAAGGCCAGCGCCAGCGCGAGGAGATCATCGCGGCCGGCCACACGCAGATCGCGGCCGACCGCAAGGCCGCCTCCGCGTCGCTGCGTCAGGACGTGGGCAAGCTCGCCACCGACCTGGCAGGCAAGCTGGTCGGCGAGTCCCTCGAGGACACCGCCCGCCAGAGCCGCACGATCGACCGCTTCCTCGACGAGCTCGAGGAGAAGGCCGAGGCTGTCCGATGAACGGAGCGAGCCGTGAGGCACTGGCCGCCGCCCGTGAGTCCCTCGACGCGCTGACCGACAACACCTCGGTCGACGCGACGAAGCTCGCGGACGAGCTGGCCGCCGTCACCGCGCTGCTCGACCGCGAGGTGTCGCTGCGCCGGGTCCTGACCGACCCCGCACAGTCGGGTGAGGCCAAGGCCGAGCTCGCGCAGCGACTCCTGAGCGGTCAGGTGGGCGGCACGACCGTCGACCTCGTGTCCGGCATGGTGCGTTCCCGCTGGTCGCGTTCGCGTGACCTGGTCGACGCGGCCGAGGAACTGGCGAACACCGCCGACCTCACCGCGGCGCAGAAGGCGGGCGCGCTCGACGGCGTCGAGGACGAGCTGTTCCGGTTCGGCCGGATCGTGTCCTCCAGCCCCGAGCTCCGCTCGGCGCTGACGGACAAGGCCGCCACGGCCACCGCCAAGGGCACGCTGCTCCGCAGCCTGCTCGGCGGCAAGGCCCACGCGACCACCGAGCGCCTGGTCGTCCGTCTGGTGACCCAGCCCCGGGGACGTAGCCTGGAAGCGGGACTCGAGTCCCTGTCCAAGCTCGCCGCGGCGCGCCGGAACCGGATGGTCGCCGTCGTCACCTCGGCGGTGCCGCTGTCGGACCAGCAGAAGCAGCGCCTCGGTGCCGTCCTGGCCAAGCTGTACGGCCGCGAGATGCACCTGAACCTGGACGTGGACCCGGCGGTCCTCGGCGGGATCACCGTGCAGGTCGGCGACGAGGTCATCAACGGGTCCATCGCGGAGCGCCTCGACGAGGCGACCCGTCGACTGGCCGGCTGACGGCAGCCACCGCAGCACAAGGCATCACAGCACCACAGCATCACCAGCGGCCCGGTTGGGCCGTGCAGAGATTGCAGAAGATTCCTGGGGGTCGGCCCCCAGACCCCTTAAGAAACTTCGGGCCCAACAAGGAGAGCAGGGAACCCAGATGGCGGAGCTCACGATCCGGCCGGAGGAGATCCGGGACGCACTGGAGAACTTCGTCCAGTCGTACCAGCCGGACGCGGCCTCGCGCGAGGAGGTCGGCACGGTCAGCCTGGCCGGTGACGGTATCGCGAAGGTCGAGGGTCTTCCCTCGGCCATGGCGAACGAGCTGCTGAAGTTCGAGGACGGGACCCTGGGTCTCGCCCTGAACCTCGAAGAGCGCGAGATCGGCGCGATCGTCCTCGGCGAGTTCAGCGGCATCGAGGAGGGACAGTCGGTGCAGCGCACCGGCGAGGTCCTCTCCGTCGGTGTCGGTGAGGGATACCTGGGTCGCGTCGTCGACCCGCTCGGCAACCCGATCGACGGTCTCGGCGAGATCGCGACCGAGGGCCGTCGCGCCCTCGAGCTGCAGGCCCCGGGCGTTATGGCCCGTAAGTCGGTGCACGAGCCGATGGAGACCGGCTACAAGGCCGTCGACGCCATGACGCCGGTCGGCCGTGGCCAGCGTCAGCTGATCATCGGTGACCGCCAGACCGGCAAGACCGCGCTGTGCGTCGACACGATCATCAACCAGCGTGACAACTGGCGCTCGGGCGACGTGAACAAGCAGGTCCGCTGCATCTACGTCGCCATCGGCCAGAAGGGCTCGACCATCGCGTCCGTTCGCGGCGCCCTGGAAGAGGCCGGCGCGCTCGAGTACACGACGATCGTCGCCGCCCCGGCGTCCGACCCGGCCGGCTTCAAGTACCTGGCGCCGTACACCGGCTCCGCCATCGGTCAGCACTGGATGTACCAGGGCAAGCACGTCCTGATCGTCTTCGACGACCTGTCGAAGCAGGCCGACGCCTACCGCGCCGTGTCGCTGCTGCTGCGCCGCCCGCCGGGCCGCGAGGCCTACCCGGGTGACGTCTTCTACCTGCACTCGCGTCTCCTCGAGCGCTGCGCGAAGCTCTCGGACGAGCTGGGTGCCGGTTCGATGACCGGTCTGCCGATCGTCGAGACCAAGGCGAACGACGTGTCGGCGTTCATCCCGACCAACGTCATCTCCATCACCGACGGCCAGTGCTTCCTGGAGTCCGACCTGTTCAACGCCGGCCAGCGCCCGGCCCTGAACGTCGGTATCTCGGTCTCCCGCGTCGGTGGCTCCGCCCAGCACAAGGCGATGAAGCAGATCTCCGGTCGCCTCCGTGTGGACCTGGCCCAGTTCCGTGAGCTGGAGGCGTTCGCCGCCTTCGGTTCCGACCTGGACGCCGCGTCGAAGGCGCAGCTGGAGCGTGGACAGCGCATGGTCGAGCTGCTCAAGCAGGCTCAGTACCAGCCGATGCCCACCGAGAACCAGGTCGTCTCCGTCTGGGCCGGCACCACCGGCAAGATGGACGACGTCCCGGTCGTCGACATCCGCCGCTTCGAGGCCGAGCTCCTGGCGTACCTGCGCCAGAACCACTCGGGTCTCATGACCTCCATTCGTGAGGGCGGCAAGATGTCGGACGACACCCTGCAGGCCGTGGGCGACGCCATCGCGGAGTTCAAGAAGCAGTTCGAGACCTCTGACGGCAAGCTGCTGGGCGAGGACGCTCCTGCCGCCGTCAACGTCTCGAAGTGACGACGGAAGGGACCTGACTCATGGGAGCGCAGCTCCGGGTCTACAAGCGTCGCATCAAATCCGTCACCGCGACGAAGAAGATCACCAAGGCGATGGAGATGATCGCCGCCTCGCGTGTCGTCAAGGCGCAGCGCAAGGTGCAGGCGTCGACTCCGTACGCGACCGAGCTGACGCGCGCGGTCACCGCGGTGGCCACGGGTGCCAATGACAAGCACCCGCTGACCACCGAGGCGGAGAACCCCGTCCGTGCCGCTGTCCTGCTCCTCTCGAGCGACCGCGGTCTGGCCGGCGCCTTCAACTCCAACGCCATCAAGGCGGCGGAAAGGCTGACGGCGAAGCTGGAGGGCGAGGGCCGCGAGGTCGCCGTCTACGTCGTCGGCCGTCGTGGCATCGCGCACTACAACTTCCGTGAGCGGAAGCTGGCCGGCACGTGGACCGGGTTCACGGACCAGCCGTCGTACGGCGACGCCAAGACGATCGCGGCTCCGCTGATCGAGGCGATCGAGAAGGACACGGCCGAGGGCGGCGTGGACGAGCTCCACATCGTCTACACCGAGTTCGTCTCGATGATGACGCAGACGGCGGTCGAGGCCCGGCTGCTGCCCCTCAGCCTCGACGAGGTGGCGAAGGAGGCCGGCGACACGGGCACGCTCCGTCCGCTGTACGACTTCGAGCCGTCGGCGGAGGACGTCCTCGACGCCCTGCTGCCCCGGTACGTCGAGAGCCGGATCTACAACGCGCTGCTCCAGTCGGCCGCCTCCAAGCACGCGGCCACGCGCCGCGCGATGAAGTCGGCGACCGACAACGCGGGAGACTTGATCAACAACCTCTCCCGACTTGCCAACGCGGCCCGCCAGGCCGAAATCACCCAGGAAATCAGCGAGATCGTCGGTGGCACCGCAGCCCTGGCCGACGCGACCGCGGGGAGTGACAAGTAATGACGACCACTGTTGAGACGGCCGCCGCCACGGGCCGCGTCGCCCGGGTCATCGGCCCGGTCGTCGACGTGGAGTTCCCCGTCGACGCGATGCCGGAGATCTACAACGCGCTGAACGTCCAGGTTCCGGACCCGGCCGTGGAGGGCGCGACCAAGACGCTGACCCTCGAGGTCGCCCAGCACCTCGGCGACGGCGTCGTCCGCACCATCTCGATGCAGCCCACCGACGGTCTGGTCCGCCAGGCCCCGGTGACCGACACGGGCACGGGCATCACCGTCCCCGTCGGTGACGTCACCAAGGGCCGTGTGTTCAACACGCTCGGCCAGGTGCTGAACGACGACGAGTCCACCGTGGCCGACGCGCCGCGCTGGACGATCCACCGCAAGGCCCCGGCCTTCGACCAGCTCGAGTCCAAGACCGAGATGTTCGAGACCGGCCTGAAGGTCGTCGACCTTCTCACCCCGTACGTCAAGGGTGGAAAGATCGGTCTGTTCGGTGGTGCCGGTGTCGGCAAGACCGTTCTGATCCAGGAAATGATCGTCCGTGTGGCCAAGCTGCACGACGGTGTGTCGGTCTTCGCGGGCGTCGGCGAGCGCACCCGTGAGGGCAACGACCTCATGGTGGAGATGGAGGAGGCCGGCGTTCTCGACAAGACCGCGCTGGTCTTCGGCCAGATGGACGAGCCCCCGGGCACCCGTCTGCGCGTGGCCCTCGCCGGTCTGACCATGGCGGAGTACTTCCGCGATGTGCAGAAGCAGGACGTGCTGTTCTTCATCGACAACATCTTCCGCTTCACCCAGGCCGGCTCCGAGGTCTCGACCCTGCTCGGCCGCATGCCCTCCGCGGTGGGTTACCAGCCGAACCTGGCCGACGAGATGGGTCTCCTCCAGGAGCGCATCACCTCGACCCGTGGTCACTCGATCACCTCGATGCAGGCGATCTACGTCCCCGCGGACGACCTGACCGACCCGGCTCCGGCCACCACCTTCGCCCACCTCGACGCGACGACGGTTCTCTCCCGTCCGATCTCCGAGAAGGGCATCTACCCGGCCGTGGACCCGCTGGACTCCACGTCCCGGATCCTGGACCCGCGCTACATCGCGCAGGAGCACTACGACGCCGCCACGCGCGTCAAGGGGATCCTGCAGAAGTACAAGGACCTCCAGGACATCATCGCGATCCTCGGTATCGACGAGCTGAGCGAGGAGGACAAGCTCGTTGTCCACCGCGCCCGGCGTGTCGAGCGCTTCCTGTCCCAGAACACCCACGCGGCGAAGCAGTTCACCGGTGTGGACGGTTCGGACGTTCCGCTCGACGAGTCGATCGCCGCGTTCAACGCGATCTGCGACGGTGAGTACGACCACTTCCCCGAGCAGGCCTTCTTCATGTGTGGTGGTCTCGAGGACCTCAAGAAGAACGCCAAGGAACTCGGCGTCTCCTGAGCCCCGTGCTCGCCCGAGTGGGGGCGGGATCCGTCCCGCCCCCGCTCCACGCCCACTAGAATTGACCCCAACACCCGGCACGACCGCCGGGTGGTGACCCGAGGAGCCACCCTTGGCTGCTGAGCTGCACGTCGAGCTGGTCGCCGCGGACCGGAGTGTCTGGTCCGGCGAGGCCACCCTGGTCATCGCGCGTACCACCTCCGGCGACATCGGCGTCATGCCCGGCCACCAGCCGCTGCTCGGTGTGCTGGAGTCGGGCCCGGTGACCATCCGTACGAGCGAGGGCGCGACTGTCGTCGCCGCCGTCCACGGCGGATTCATCTCCTTCGCCGACGACAAGCTGTCTCTGCTCGCGGAGATCTGCGAGCTGGCGGACGAGATCGACGCCCAGCGCGCCGAGCGCGCGCTGGAGCGTGCGAAGTCGGATTCGGACGCCGCCGCCGAGCGGCGCGCGGATGTCCGGCTGCGCGCGGTAGCGGTCCGCTGACGGTCCGCGCCGAGCAGTAGTGCCCTCAGCCGCGGCACGGTCCGGAATTTTCCGGAGCGTGCCGCGGCTGAGGCGATGCATATGCAGGTCGTATTCGGTTCTGCCGGCGGTGCCGGCTACGGGACGCAGCGAGGAGGTCGGTGAAGATGTTCCTCGCTCTGCTCGTGTGCGGCCTGGTCGTCGCACTGGTGGTGATCGGGCTCTTCGTCTTCGGCTTGCGCCGCAGGCTGATCCAGCGGGCCGGCGGCACCTTCGACTGTTCGCTGCACTGGAACGTCCCGGACGATCCGGATCCGAGCGGCAAGGGCTGGGTGTACGGCGTCGCCCGGTACAGCGGTGACGAGATCGCCTGGTTCCGTGTCTTCTCGTACGCGCCCCGTCCGCGCCGTGTCCTGGAGCGTTCGTCCATCGTGGCCCTGGAGCGCCGGATGCCGGAGGGCGAGGAGGAGCTCGCGCTGCTCTCCGACGCGGTGATCCAGCCCTGTATGTACGAGGGTGTGCGTCTGGAGCTCGCGATGAGCGAGGACGCGCGGACCGGTTTCATGGCCTGGCTGGAGGCGGCGCCTCCAGGCCAGAGGGTGAATGTCGCGTAAGGCATGGGAAGCGGGGGTCGGCGTGCTGCGCCGGCCCCCGCTTCGTCCTACCCGGTGCTAGTTCAGGCCGGTGTTGATGGCTCCGACGAGCTCGCCGTTGCCGGTGTCGCCGCTGAACTCCCAGAAGAACGCGCCGCCCAGGCCCTGGTTCTTCGCCCAGCTCATCTTGGACGTGACCGTGGCCGGGGTGTCGTAGCTCCACCAGTTGGTGCCGCAGTGGGCGTACGCCGTGCCCGCGACGGTGCCGGTGGCGGGGCAGGAGGCCTTGAGGACCTTGTAGTCCTCGATGCCCTGCTCGTAGGTGCCCGCCGCCGGGCCGGTCGCCGTGCCGCCGGGGGCCGACTGGGTGACGCCGGTCCAGCCGCGTCCGTAGAAGCCGATGCCGAGCAGCAGCTTCTTGGCGGGGACGCCCTTCGCCTTGAACTTGGCGATCGCCTCGGCGGAGTTGAAGCCGGCCTGCGGGATGCCGGCGTACGAGGTGAGCGGGGAGTGCGGGGCCGTCGGACCCTTCGCCGCCCAGGCGCCGAAGAAGTCGTACGTCATGACGTTGAACCAGTCCATGTACTGCGCGGCGCCGCCGTAGTCGGCGGCGTCGATCTTGCCGCCGGCGGAGGCGTCGGCCGTGACGGCCGCGGTGACCAGGTTGTTGGTACCGAACTTGGCGCGCATGGCCTGCATCATGTTCTTGAAGGAGGCCGGGCCGCTGGTGTCGCAGGAGAGGCCGCAGGCGTTGGGGTACTCCCAGTCCAGGTCGATGCCGTCGAAGACGTCGGCCCAGCGCGGGTCCTCGACCAGGTCGTAGCAGGACTGGGCGAAGGCCGCCGGGTTCTGCATGGCCTGGCCGAAGCCGCCGGACCAGGTCCAGCCGCCGAAGGACCAGAGGATCTTGATGTTCGGGTAGGCCTTCTTCAGCTTGCGCAGCTGGTTGAAGTTGCCGCGCAGCGGCTGGTCCCAGGTGTCGGCGACGCCGTCGACGGACTGGTCGGCGGTGTAGGCCTTGTCGTAGTCGGCGTAGGCGTCACCGATGGTGCACTTGCCGCCCGTGACGTTGCCGAAGGCGTAGTTGATGTGGGTGATCTTGGACGCGGAGCCCGAGGTCACGATGTTCTTCACGTGGTAGTTGCGGCCGTAGACGCCCCAGTTGGTGAAGTAGCCCATCTTCACGGTGTTGCCGACGGGCGGGTTGGTCCCGCCGCCCGTCGTACGGACGGAGGCCGCGCCGCTCGCCGGGCCGGTCTGGTCGATGGTGTCGCGGGCGACGACGGTGTAGCTGTAGTCGGTGCCCGCGGTCAGGCCGGTGTTGGTGTACGTGAGCCCGGTGACCGTGGCGATCGTGGTGCCGTCGCGCTTGACGTCGTAGTTCTTGACGCCCTTGTCGTCGGTGGCGGCGGTCCACGTGAGCTTCACCGAGGTGTCGGTGATGCCGGAGGCGACGGGGGTGCCGGGGGCGGAGGGGGCGTTGTCGCCGGGCTGGCTCGTCCCGTCGCAGGAGCCGCCGTTGACCTTACAGCCGGTCGGGGAGCCCGAACCCGTGCCGTTGAAGCCGAAGGAGATGCTGGCGCCGGGGGCGAGGGTGCCGTTCCAGCCGACGTTCTTGCCGGTCCAGTGGGTGCCGGAGCCGGTGACGGTGGCGTCCCAGGCGGAGGTGACGGTCGTGCCGGCGGGGTAGTCCCACTCGACGGTCCAGGAGGAGAGGGTGGTGGTGCCGGTGTTCTTCACCGTCCACTTGCCCTCGAAGCCGGTGCCCCAGTCGGAGACCTTGGTGTACGTGGCGGTGGCCGAGGTGGCGGCTTCGGCGGGGGTGGCGAGGCCGACCATGGCGGCCAGGGGCAGGATCAGGGCGGTCAGACCGGCGGCGGCCCGGTGTCTGAAGCCTGTTCTGCGCGTCGGTGCTTGAGTGCTCAACGGTGCTCCTCAAGTTGCGGACGGACAAGGGTGGGGGTGGTCCGTGAAGATGCGCGCGCCCCGCGAGCGTAGGAAGGTCTGGACCAATCGTCAAGAGGTCCAGACCAACGTCGCCTCGCCCCCTAGACGCCCAACTCCTGCGCCAGGACCGCCGCTTGCACCCTGCTCCGCAGCTCCAGCTTCGCCAGCACCTTGCTGACGTGCGTCTTCACCGTCGCCTCCGCCATGTCGAGCCGTACCGCGATCTCCGCGTTCGACAGACCCCGGCCGAGCGCCGACAGCACCTCCCGCTCCCGGGGCGTCAGCGACGCGAGGATCCCGGGATCCGCCGTCCGCGCGGGCCGGCCCGTCGCCGCGAACTCCGCGATCAGGCGCCGGGTCACCGCCGGGGCGATCAGGCCCTCACCGCGCGCCACCGTCCGCACCGCCTCGATCAGCTCCCGCGCGTCCGCGTTCTTGAGCAGGAAACCGGCCGCGCCCGCCCGCAGCGCCCCGAACACGTACTCGTCCAGATCGAAGGTGGTCAGGACGAGGACGTCGGCGAGCCCCTCCGCGACCACGATCCCCGTCGCCGTCACCCCGTCCATCCGGGGCATCTGCACATCCATCAGGACCAGATCCGGACGGAGCTCGCGCGCCAGCTCCACCGCGCGCTCCCCGTCCGCCGCCTCCCCGACCACCTCGATGTCCGGCGCGCTGCCCAGGATGAGGACGAGCCCCGCCCGTACCGCGCTCTGGTCCTCGGCGACCACCACCCGCACCGTCATGCCCGCCACTCGCCCGTCCCCGTCGTCATGCCCGTTCCCCTTCCGCCCACCGCCGTCGTACCCGCTCCTCGTCAGCCGCAGTCACGCCCGCTCCTCGTCATTCGCGTCCACGGGCAGCTCCGCCCGGACCCGCCAGAGCTTCCCGCCCTCGCCGTCCGTCACCGGACCCGCCTCGAACCCGCCCCCGAGCAGGGCCACCCGCTCCCGCATCCCCACCAGACCGGCTCCCGAACCGGGCGCCGTCGGCCCCGGGCGCTCCCCGTACGGACTCGTCACCTCGACCGTGAGCGCCCCCGGCTCCCGGCGCAGCACCACCCGCACCTCACCGGGCGCCGCGTGCTTCAGCGCGTTGGTCAGCGACTCCTGCACGATCCGGTACGCGGCCAGCTCCACCGGCGCCGGCAGTCCCGCCGCCGTGTCCCGGGCGTCGTCGAGGACCAGGACGAGACCGCTCGGCCCCGCGTTCGCCCGCGCCTGGCCCACCAGGGCGTCCAGACCGGCGAGGGTCGGCGCGGCGGACGGCTCCACGCCGCCGCCGCTGTCCCGCAGCAGCCCGATCAGCCTCCGCATCTCCGCGAGGCCCGCCACGCTGTTCTCGCGGATCACGGTGAGCGCTTGCCGGGTGGTGGCGGGCTCGTCGAGGGAGAGCGCCGCCGTGGAGTGGATCGCGATCGCCGAGAGGTGGTTCGCCACCACGTCGTGCAGCTCGCGCGCCATCCGGGCCCGCTCGGTCACCACCGCCTGCGCCCGGTCCATCTCGGCGAGCAGCGCCGTCTGCTCGGCCCGCAGCCGGGCCGCGTCCGCCGCGTTCCGGTGGTTGCGCACGATCGCGCCCGTCACCGCGGGCAGGAAGGAGACCATGCCGGTGAGCACGCCCACGAGCAGCGCGACGGCGTTCTGCCACCAGACGAGGAACACCACCGTGGTCGTGACGGTGAGGAGGCCGGCGACGTACGGGACGCGCCGGGCCTGGGCGGGCCTGCCGTACACCACCGACGCGTAGACCACGTCCGTGAACATCAGGACCGTCGCGAGATTGCCGTTGGTGAGCTGGTCCCCGGCGATCGCCAGGGTGCCGACGACCAGGGCGAACAGCGGAGCGGCACGGCGCAGCGCCTCCATCGCGGCCATCACGGTCAGCGGGACCAGCGTCGCCCAGCGCGCACCGATGACGTGGTCCCCCGTCACGAACAGCCCGAACGACCACAGGACCAGACCGCCGACCAGGCCGGTGACGGCGATGAGCAGGTCGATGCGGTGCGGGCGGGGGAGTGCCGGGCGGGGGAGCGTCACGTACTCATCCAACACGGCCGCGACCGCCCCGACCTCCTCGTCCGGGCCGATCCACCCCTCCGTCGAAGGATGTAGACGCGGTTCGTCACCGGCGACGACGAATGCCGCCGGATCCCACGGGACGCTGAGGGGGAACCGAAAGGGGAACCGTCGTGATCGTCACGCTGATCGTCATCTGCGAAATCGGTTTCTGGGTCCTGCTGGCCGCCGGACTCGCCGCCCGCTACCTCCTGAAGATGCCCCGGACGGGTATCGCCCTGCTGTTGTGCGAGCCGCTCCTGGAGGTCCTGCTCCTCGTGGTCACGGCGATCGACCTCAAGAACGGCGCCGACCCCAGCTGGAAGCACGGCCTCGCCGCCCTCTACATCGGCTACACGGTCGGCCACGGCCACCGCACCGTGAAGTGGCTCGACGGCCATGCCGCGCACCGCTTCGGCGGCGCCCCGCCGCCGGTGAAGCCGCCGAGCTACGGGATGGCCCGCGCCCGTCACGAGGGCGCGATCTGGCTCGGCTCGGTGGTCGCGGGGGCCGTCGCCTCGGGACTGCTGCTCCTGGCGATCCTGTACGTCGGCGACGACGGGAACACCGACGGGCTGCGCGACTGGATCTTCGTCGCCTGGCGGGCGGTGGGCATCCACGGCCTGATCGCGCTCAGCTACGCGCTCTTCCCGAAGAAGTCCCCGCACGGCTTCTCGCACGGCCTCCCGCACGGTGCCTCAGCGGTCCCCGCCCGGGACCCAGAGCACGTCCCCGACCTCCTTGTTCGCCGTACGGGCAAGGATGAAGAGCAGGTCTGACAGGCGGTTGAGGTACGTGGCGGTCAGGGCGTTCATCGTCTCGCCGTGGACCTCGAGGGCCGCCCAGGTGGAGCGCTCCGCCCGCCGGACCACCGTGCACGCCTGGTGCAGCAGCGCCGCCCCGGGCGTGCCGCCCGGCAGGATGAAGGAGCGCAGCTTCTCCAGGTCCTCCAGGAAGCGGTCGCAGTCGGCCTCCAGCTTGTCCACGTAACCCTGCTCCACGCGCAGCGGCGGATACTTCGGGTCCTCGACCACGGGCGTGCAGAGGTCGGCGCCCACGTCGAACAGGTCGTTCTGGACGCGGACGAGGACCTTCACGACCTCCTCGTCGAGCTGCCCGAGGGCGACGGCCGTGCCGATGGCGGCGTTGGCCTCGTTGGCGTCGGCGTAGGCCGAGATCCGCAGATCCGTCTTGGCGGTCCGGCTCATGTCGCCGAGCGCCGTGGTGCCCTGGTCGCCGGTACGGGTGTAGATGCGCGTCAGATTGACCATGGACCCAGCCTAGTGAGACACCGGCGCTCCGGAGGGTCCGTGTGCCCACCGTCACGGCCGACGCCGTCCCGCCCCCGCCGCGTACCCCCCGGCGGTATGAGTCACCCGTACGCGCGTCCGGGCGGGGTGCTGTGAGTGTGACGTCCGTCAAAGACAGCGTGACGCGCATTACTTAGCGGTCACATGGCGGCCCCCGACCGCTAATCTCCGCCGGAGAGCCAGAAGTGAACAGGCGTTAAGGGGTGGAATACCGTGGCAAGGAAGCTCGCCGTCATCGGAGCCGGACTCATGGGGTCCGGCATCGCACAGGTCTCGGCACAGGCGGGCTGGGACGTCGTCCTGCGTGACGTCACCGACGCCGCCCTCACCCGCGGCACCGACGGCATCAAGGCGTCGTACGACCGCTTCGTGGCCAAGGGCAAGCTGGACGCCGCCGACGCCGAGGCCGCGCTCGGCCGGATCACCGCCACCACCGAGCTCGAAGCCGTCGCCGACGCGGACGTCGTCGTCGAGGCCGTCTTCGAGAACCTCGACGTGAAGCACGAGATCTTCCGCTCGCTCGACAAGGTCGCCAAGGACGGCGCCGTCCTCGCCTCCAACACCTCCGCGATCCCGATCACCAAGATCGCCGCGGTGACCGAGCGCCCCGAGGCCGTCGTCGGCACCCACTTCTTCTCCCCGGTCCCGATGATGCAGCTCTGCGAGCTCGTCCGCGGCTACAAGACCAGCGACGAGACCCTCGCCGCAGCCCGGGAGTTCGCCGAGTCGGTCGGCAAGACCTGCATCGTCGTCAACCGCGACGTGGCCGGCTTCGTCACCACCCGGCTCATCGCCGCCCTCGTCGTCGAGGCCGCCAAGCTCCAGGAGTCGGGCGTCGCCACCGCCGAGGACATCGACATCGCCTGCAAGCTCGGCTTCGGCCACGCCATGGGCCCGCTCGCCACGGCGGACCTCACCGGCATCGACATCCTGGTGAACGCCGCCAACAACATCTACACCGAGTCCCAGGACGAGAAGTTCGCGCCGCCGGAGCTGATGCGCCGGATGGTGGACGCGGGTGACATCGGCCGCAAGAGCGGGCAGGGCTACTACAAGTACTGAGCCCGTCCCACCATCCCGCCCTCACCCCGTGGGGTGAATTTCGGTACCGGTTCGCTGACAAGGCGCAACGCTTCTGCTGTCGAGGCAGTCAGTTGTTGCGAAGACGGAGACTCTCGGGGAGCACATATGCACATCAGGGGCGATCATGTCGAGCTGGTCGTCGGGGGCCGCCTCGACGTCCGCAGCGCGGCGGACGCCCGTACGGTCCTGCACTCGGCCGTCGACGACGGAGTCGGCGACCTGGTGCTCGACCTGACCGGCCTCGACTCCTGGGACGCCACCGGTCTCGGCGTCATCATGGGCGCCCACCGGCGGGCCGGCCGCTGCGGCCGGCGTCTCGTCCTGCGCGGGGTGCCGCCCCAGATGCAGCGGCTGCTCGTCGCCACCCGGCTGCACCGCATCCTCGCCATCGAGGGCGGCCTCGCCCTGGAGTCCCTGCCCCGGGTGTGACGGGCCCCGCGGCGGGTGGTCCCGGCGGGGGTACGAGCGTGTGAAGCCACTGTGTGAACCAGGCGTCACGCTCAATCCTCACAAGACCGTGACGTCTTGGTCTCCGGGGCACCCCACCTGTTCCCGGCCGCCTGACCACGGTCTAGGGTTCGGTCGCCTGCACATTGACGGACCCACCCGGCGGGCACCGGACACCGCTTCTTGGGGGCTTGGACCATGGACCCGATCAACCGGGGGCCGGAGGAGTACGGACACGACGCCGAGGGCGACGACGCCCGCCAGGGACGCGGCACGCCCGCACCCGCGCCCGTACCCGCGCGTGCCCGCGTCGTCCGGCTCGTCTCCGGCGACCTGCTCGTCACCGTCAACCCCGTCGACGGCAGCGAGATCGAACCCTGCCCGCCAGGACAGGAACCCGCAGCACCCCGCCCCCGTACCCCCGAGGAGCGCGCCGAGGCCGTCCGCGCCGCCGCCCCGCCCGTCCCGCCGGGACCCGCCGCCCCCGAACTGCCCCTCCTCGAACGCCAGGAGGAGCGCGAGCGCCTCGTCGGCGTCCTCGGCCGCGGCCGCACCGCCCGCCTCACCGGCCCTCCCGGCTCCGGCCGCACCGCCCTCCTCGACGCGGTCGCCGCCGACTGCGACGGGATCGCCCCCGACGGGGTCGTCCGGCTCTCCGGCCACCACCGCACGCCGACCGAACTCCTCCACGAGCTCTTCGCCGCCGTCCGGTACGCCCCGGACCACCGGCCGGGCTGCGACGGGCTCCTCGACCGGCTCCGCGACGTCGGCGCCGTCGTCGTCGTCGACGACCTGGAGTTCGGCGGCGCCGCCCTCGACGAACTCCTCGCCGCCGCCCCCGAGTGCGCCTTCCTCCTCGCCGCGGGACCCGACACCCCCGCCCCCTCCGCCGACGCCCACGTCGAGGAGGTCCACCTCGACGGCCTCGGCCGCGGCGCCGCCCTGAAGCTCCTGGAGAGCGCCGTCGGTCGCACCCTCACCGACGACGAGGCCAACTGGGCCGGCGACCTGTGGTTCGAGTCCGAGGGCCTGCCCCTGCGCTTCGTCCAGGCCGGGGCGCTGCTCCGCCAGCGCGACCGGCTGCGCGTCACCCCGGCCGAGTTCGACGCCTTCGGCGCCCTCGAAGAGGCCTTCGGTCCCACCGACCCCGCCGCGGCCGCGGCCGCCGCCGCGGCGGCCTTCGACGGCATCGACGACCCCGACGTCGAACTGCGCGAGATACCCCTCCCCAGCCTCGGCGAGGGCGCCGCCCCCGCCGCCCTGCTCGCCTCCCGGCTCAGCCGCTCCGCCCAGACCGCGCTGCGTTTCGCCGTCGCCCTCGGCGGCGAGGTCCCGCACCCGGCCCATCTGCCGGCCCTGGTCGGCGACACCCACGCCGACGCCGCCCTCGGCGAGCTCATGGCCTGCGGCCTGCTCTCTCCGGTCGGCCCCCGCTACCGGCTCGCCGCCGGCGTCCTCACGCAGCTCCTCGCCCAGGGGTACGAGACAGAGGGCGCGGAACGCGCCCACACCGTCGCCCAGCACTACGCCTGGTGGACCGCCCACCCCTCCGTCACCCCCGAGCGGGCCGCCGCCGAGTCCGACGCCCTCCTCGCCGCCCTGGCCGTCTGCGTCGGTTCGGGCACCGCCGCCGGAGCCGACGCCGGCGTCACCGCCGAGCACCGCGCCACCGCCGTCCTGCTCGCCCGCGCCGCCGCGCCCGCCTTCGCCGCCGGACTGCACTGGGGCGCCTGGGAGCGCGCCCTGCGCGCCGGGCAGGAGGCCGCCCGGCTCACCGGCGAGGTCGCCGAGGAGGCGTACTTCCACCACGAGCTCGGCGTCCTCGCCCTCTGCACCGGAAACCTGGAGCGGGCCCGCGCCGAGCTGGAGGCCTCCATCGCCATGCGCGGGGTGCTCGCCGACAAGCGCGGCACCGTCGCCGGCCGCCGGGCGCTCGCCCTCGTCGCCGACCTCTCCGGACAGCACGGCACCCCGGCAGGCGCCCGCGCCGAGGAGCCCGTCTCCCCGCCGCGCGGCACCCCCGCCCTACGCGGTCCGGCCGCCCGCCCCGCGCGACCGGAACCCGCCACGGCCCCGCTGCCGGGCGGCCCCGTACGCACGCCCCCGCCGGCCGACGGCGGCGCGGGAAGAACCCCGGCGGCCGCCCCGTTCCCCGGGTTCCCCGACTTCGCCGACAAGGGCCCGACGCTCGTCACACGGCCCGACACCACCCCCGGCGGCCGCCGCCCGAGCCTGAGGGGCGGCATCATCAGCGGGGCCCGCCGCAACCTCGCCGCCGTCGGCGCGGGCGCGCTCCTCGTCGCCGTCCTCGGCACCGTCGTCACCCTCGGCGCCACCTCGGGCAACGGCGAGGACCCGGCCACCGACCGCGTCACCTCCGACAGCACGGCGACCGAGAGCACCACGGACGACGGCGTGGACGGCGAGGAGCAGCCGGCCGAGGACGAGAGCGGCGAGCCGGGCGAGACCGGCGCCCCCACCCACTCCGGCTCACCGAGCCCGTCCGGCTCCGGCAGCACGCGGACCTCGGACCCGTCGAGCCCGGGTGCCACCGGCTCGCCCTCCCCCTCGGACACCCCGACGGAGACGGTCTCTCCCACGGGGACCACGAAGCCGCCGTCGGCTCCCACCACGACGAGCGGGCCGCGTCCGACGATCACCACCCCGGCACCGCCGACCGTCACCACCACCCCGCCGACGACCACCACCAGTCCGACGCCGTCGACCGAGCCGCCCACGACGCCCCCGACCACGCCGCCGACCACCGCTCCGACGACGGCGGACAACCCCAGCAACTCCGCCTCCGCCACCCTCGGCGGCCCGCCCGCCCCCGGCGGCTCCACCGGCGCCGGTACGCCCGCCTGACGGACGTACCGGAGTACGGGGACGGCCCCGGGCGCGTTCACCGCACCCGGGGCCGTCCCCGTACTCCTACGCCGCCGAAGGTCAGAACAGCCGCAGCTTGTCGTCCTCGATGCCCCGCATCGCGTTGTAGTCCAGGACCACGCAGCCGATCCCGCGGTCCGTCGCGAGCACCCGCGCCTGCGGCTTGATCTCCTGCGCCGCGAAGACGCCCTTCACCGGCGCCAGGTGCGGGTCGCGGTTGAGCAGCTCCAGGTAGCGGGTCAGCTGCTCGACGCCGTCGATCTCGCCGCGCCGCTTGATCTCCACCGCGACCGTGCCGCCGTCCGAGTCCCGGCACAGGATGTCCACGGGGCCGATCGCGGTCGGGTACTCGCGGCGGATCAGGGTGTATCCCTCGCCGAGGGTCTCGATGCGGTCGGCGAGGAGCTCCTGGAGGTGCGCCTCGACGCCGTCCTTGATGAGACCGGGGTCCACACCCAGTTCGTGCGAGGAGTCGTGGAGGATCTCCTCCATCGTGATGATCAGTTTCTCGCCCGCTTTGTTGATCACGGTCCAGATGCCGGCCTCACCGTCGGCGCCTTCCTTCAGCGTGCACGGCGGGGACATCCAGTTGAGCGGTTTGTACGCCCGGTCGTCCGCGTGGATGGAGACGCTGCCGTCTGCCTTGATCAGGATCAGACGGGGCGCGGAGGGCAGGTGGGCCGTGAGCCGGCCCGCGTAGTCCACGGAGCAACGGGCAATGACGAGACGCATGGTCGGCAACGCTACAAGACGGGCGCTCTTCCGCGCGATTCGGGCATCGGCCGTGAGCCCCCGATGCATGATCCTGAGCCGAACACCCGTCGTTTATCAGCCGGTTGTATGCCCGATCTCCTGGTGCGGGCAGGACTGCGCGCTTACCGTGGAAGCTGGAGGTCGTCGTCCGTGCACGCTGCGTGGCGGCCGACCCCTTCGCCCTGCCCGCAAGACCCCGCCCGCGGGGTCGCGAGAGGAGAACCCATGTCGCTCGACGTCTCACCGGCACTGTTGGAACAGGCCGAGCGAGGCGAGGTCGACGAAGCCGACTTCGTCGACTGCGTCCGGACCTCCCTGCCCTACGCATGGGAGATGATCAGTTCTCTGGTGGCCCAGCTGAAGGTCGACGGCGGAGAGTTCGCCGACAACCAGACGCCGCCGCCGAATGAGCAGGCACGTGGTCAGCTGCTGCGCGCGCTCGCGAGCGATGCCATTCGTGGTGCGCTGCAGCGGCATTTCGGGGTGCGTCTCGCCTTCCAGAACTGCCACCGGGTGGCGGTGTTCCCGCTGGACCCGTCCGTGGACGAGCGGCTCGCCCGCTTCACGTCCGTACGGGGGCAACTGCTGAACCAGTCGCCTCAACTGCGCGACTGCTGAGACATGGTGCTGCCGCTCCGCATCACGGGAGACGCGATCGATGCGTGCCGACACGCACCGATCGCGTATCGCCGTGTACCACCGCGTATCACCGCGTGAGGATGCCGGAGCGGCGGCGCGGTCCCCGCCATGACAGGTCTCACGGGTCTCCCAGGCTTCACGGACCTCACCGACCTCACACCAGGAGCGGCAGGACCTCCGCGCCGAGCCGCCGGACGTTCTCCTCGGTGGCCGCGAGGTCGCCCGAGCCCTCGGCGAGCAGGGCGAAGCGCGTGATGCCCGTACGCTCCGAGGTCGCCGCGAGCCGGTCCGCCGCCTGCCGGGGCGTGCCCACCGGGTGCAGTCCGCACAGCAGCTCCGTGTACGCCACGGGGTCCCGCATCGCCCGGTGCCGGCCGTCGACCGTCACATGGGCGTCGAGGCCCTGCTTCAGCCAGCCCGGCATCGACTTCACCAGCGCCTCCGCCGCGTCGGCCGCCCGGTCCGCGAGCTGGGCGACGCCCGCCGAGACGTGGCAGGAGCCGATCCGCGTGATCTCGTCCGGGTCCCGCCCGGCCTCCCGCGCGTGCCGCGCCCAGGCCGCGACCATCTCGGCCTTGTCCGCGTCGCCGCAGTGCATGCCGAGGAGCATCGGCAGCCCGCGCTCCGCGGCGAGCCGCACGCTCTTCGGCGACGTGCAGGCCACCACCACCTCGGGGGACGCCTCCCCGCCGATCAGCTCGTCGGGTCGGGGGACCACCGCCACCTCGCGGAAGACGAATCGTTCTCCCTCGGCTCCGACGCGCGGCTCGGTGAGCCAGCGCAGCAGCAGGTCGAGGGATTCGGGGAAGCCGTTCTCGTACGCGCCGAGGCCCGCGCCGAACACCTCCAGATCGACCCAGGGCCCGCCCCGCCCCACCCCCAGGGTGAACCTGCCGCCCGAGGTGAGGTGCAGCAGCGCCGCCTGCTCGCCCAGGGCGACCGGGTGGACGGTCGGCAGCACGCTCACCGCCGTGCCCACCCGCAGCCGCCGTGTGCGGCCGAGCAGCAGCGCGGCCAGTGTCACGGCCGACGGGCAGACCCCGTACGGCACGAAATGGTGCTCGGCCAGCCAGACCGAGTCGAGCCCCGCCTCCTCGGCGACCTCGGCGGTCCGCACCGCCCGGTGCAGAGCCTCGCCCTGTCCCTGGCCCGGGAACTGGGCTGCCAGAACGAACGTACCCACGCGCATCGCCTTCTGCCTCCTTGCGGCCGACGCGTATCTCCCCTCGCACTGGCAACAACGTCTGACACGTGCCAAAGGCAACGGCCGTTCATGAAGTTCTTGCGATTTTCGGCTAAGCCGTCCCGGGCGGGGCCGGGGGCAGCGTGTCGCGGCCCGTAGGCTTGGGAGAACGGTCCGTGTTCCCAGACCCCGTGAGGTGTGCCCGTGTCCCCGCGCCACAACCGTTCCCGAGGCGGCGAGAAGCTCGAACAGCAACAGGGCGACCACACCGACCGGTACGGCGGCGTGCAGCGCACCGAGAGCTGGCAGGGCGAGGAGTGGTACGTCCGCCTCGTCGCCGGGGCGAGCGCGCCCGGCAAGCGCTACCGCTGCCCCGGTTGCGACCAGGAGATCCCCGGCGGCGCCCCGCACGTGGTCGCCTGGCCCGAGTACGGCGGTGTGGACGACCGGCGCCACTGGCACAAGGCCTGCTGGAACGCGAAGGACCGCCGCACCAGCAGGGTGCAGCGGTCCCGTAACGCGCCGAAGTACTGAGCCGTCCGCCGGCGCTACACGTCCCGGCTGTTCAACAGGGCGTACGCGCCGGCGAACGCGACCCCCGCGATCCCCGTCACGATCAGCAGCGGCTCCCAGCCCGCCGGGCCGCTCCCGCCGAACGGCGGCTCGGTGGCGTACAGCGCGATCATCTGCGCCGGGATGGCATAGGTGAAGAGCCACTCCTGTACGGACCTGAGCGCCTCGGAGAACATGAAGAGGGCCGCCACCAGCGGGAGCAGCAGCAGACCGATCATCACCGTGATCGCCCCCGCCGAGTGCCGGATCAGCGTCCCGAGCGCCAGCGACAGCAGCCCCAGCATCGCCAGATAGCCGCCCGCTCCGACCGTCGCCCGCAGCCACTCGGCCGCCGTCGGCTCCGCCGCGTCCACGATGGCGACCTGTGCCGCCGCCACGACGCCGGCGACCACGGTGGTGACCGAGAAGACGAGCAGGAAGAAGACGATCGCCTTCGCCGTGAGCACCCGGGCCCGGCTGGGGCAGGCCGTCAGGGTCGTACGGATCATGCCGGTGCCGTACTCGGAGGCGATCGTGAGCACTCCGAGCGTGATCACGCAGATCGAGGCCGGCAGCATCCCGAAGAAGCCGAAGGCGAGCGCGGACTCGTCGCCCATCGGGGCCTCGGAGGCCGCGGCGATCGCCGCCACCCCCACGCCGATGGCCAGCATCAGCAGGACCATGACCCCGAGCGTCCACAGCGTCGAACGCACCGAGCGGATCTTCGTCCACTCGGAGGCGAGGGCGTCGCCGAGATGCGCCCTGCGGACCGGGATGGGGGAGACGTAGGAGTGCGGCGCCGGAGCGTGGTGCGGGGCGGGGGCGGTCATCGGGCGTCCTTGGTGGTGTCGCTCGGCCGGGGGGCGGTCGGCTGGGGGGTGTCCGGCCGCGCGTCGGCCGGAGGGGCGTACGGGCCCGGCACGGGCGGCTGCCCGGGCGCCCCGGCGTACGGGTTCTGCCCGGGCGGTGGCGGGGCGTACCAGCCCTGCTGCGGCACGTCCTGGACCACCGGCTGCTGCGGCGGCGTCCCGTACCCCGGCCGGCCCGGCTGCTGCGGCGGCTGGAGGTGCGCGAGCCGGTCGTCGCTGGAGCGGTAGTCCACGGCGCCCTGCGTCAGACGCATGTACGCCTCTTCGAGAGAGGCCTGGTGCGGGGACAGCTCCCAGAGCCGCACGTCCGCGTCGTGCGCCAGGTCGCTGATCCTCGGCAGCGGCAGACCGGTCACCCGCAGCGCGCCGTCCGGCTCCGACAGCACCTGGCCGCCGGCCTCCATCAGCGCCGCCGTCAGCTTCTCCCGCTGCCCCGGCTCGGTCCCCGGGGTCCGCACCCGGGCGAAGTCGGCGGAGTTCGCCGAGATGAAGGCCGTGACGCTCATGTCCGCGAGCAGCTGTCCCCGGCCGATCACGATCAGATGGTCGGCGGTGAGCGCCATCTCGCTCATGAGGTGACTGGAGACGAAGACCGTCCGCCCCTCGGCGGCCAGCTTCTTCATCAGGTTCCTGACCCAGAGGATGCCCTCCGGGTCCAGACCGTTGACGGGCTCGTCGAAGAGCAGCACCTGCGGGTCGCCCAGGAGCGCCGCCGCGATGCCGAGCCGCTGGCCCATGCCGAGAGAGAAGCCCTTGGAGCGGCGCTTGGCCACGTCCTGGAGGCCGACCACGCCGAGGACCTCGTCGACCCGCTGCGCCGGGATGCCGGCGAGCTGCGCGAGCGAAAGGAGGTGGCTGCGCGCGCTCCGCCCGCCGTGCACGGCCTTGGCGTCGAGGAGGGCGCCGACCTGCCGGGGCGCGTTCGGCAGCTGCCGGAAGGGGTGGCCGCCGATCGTGACGTGTCCCGCGGTGGGCCGGTCGAGCCCCAGGATCATGCGCATGGTGGTCGACTTGCCCGACCCGTTGGGTCCCAGGAACCCGGTGACGACACCGGGCCGCACCTGGAAGGAAAGGTTGTACACGGCCGTCTTGGCGCCGTAGCGCTTCGTCAGGCCGACTGCCTCGATCATTCGTCCAGCCCCATCGACAGGTCGGTCGCATCCATCTCGGGGCGTGGCGGCCGTCGGCCGGAGCCCCCCGTATGAGCTAGGAGCTTATCCAGCCATTGACGGTTCCGGTGAAGCGGACGAGAACCTCCGAGGGAATCCCTGGTCGCCCCCTACGGGTCAGGCGTCCCGCTTCTTCAGCACCAGATAGCCGCCGAGCAGCGCGGCCGCCACCCACAGCACCATGATCCCGAGCCCGCCCCACGGGCCGTACGGGGCCTCCTCCGAGTTCATGGCGCCCGGGACGACCTGCATGATCTTCGAGCCGGCCTGGTCCGGGAAGTACTGGGCCACCTCCTTGGCCTTCGGTACGGCCGAGAGGATGTTCGAGACCAGGAGGAGGAACGGCACCAGGATGCCGAGCGACAGGATCGACGAGCGCAGCATCGCCGCCACACCCATGGAGAACAGGGCGATCAGACCCATGTAGAGCCCGGCGCCGAACACCGCGCGCAGCACGTTGTCGTCACTGATCGAGGCACTGTGCTCGCCGAGCAGCGCCTGCGCCAGGAAGAAGGTGAGGAAGCTCGTCGCGAGCCCCACCAGGAGGGCGAGCCCGCCCGCGACCGCGATCTTCGAGAAGAGGAAGGTCGCCCGCTGCGGCACGGCCGCCAGCGAGGTGCGGATCATGCCCGAGGAGTACTCGCTCCCCACCACCAGGACACCGAAGACCACCATCGCCAGCTGTCCGAGGACCATCCCGGAGAAGCTGATCAGGGTCGGGTCGAAGGTGAGCCGCTCCGCCTCGCTCAGATCGCCGAAGGTGGAGCCCACCAGGGCGCTCAGCCCCGCGCCCATCGCCACCGTGACGAGGAAGGCGCTCGCCAGCGTCCAGACGGTCGACGACACCGTCCGGATCTTGGTCCACTCGGACTGCAGGACCGCGGATGCCGCTGCCATCGTTCAGGCTCCCTTGGTGGTCGAGCCCCACTGGGGGCCGGGCGCCGGCGCGCCACCGTGTACGTCCGTACCGTGCGCGTGGTACTCCACCGCACCGGCCGTCATCTGCATGAAGGCCTCTTCGAGCGAGGCGCGCTGGGAGCTCAGCTCGTGCAGGACGAGCCCGCTCTCCGCGGCCAGCTCGCCCAGCTTCTCGGTCGTCGCCCCGTCCACCTCGAGGGTGCCGTTGCCCGCCTCGACCGCGGTGAACCCGTTGGCGTGCAGCACGTCCCTGAGCCGCTCCTGCTGCGGCGAACGCAGCCGGACATAACTCCGGGAATTCTGCTGGATGAAATCCGCCATCGACGTGTCGGCCAGCAGCTTTCCCTGCCCGATCACGATCAGGTGATCGGCCGTCAGCGCCATTTCACTCATCAGATGACTGGAAACGAAGATCGTCCGGCCCTCGGCCGCCAACGCCTTCATCAGATTGCGGATCCAGTGAATTCCCTCGGGATCCAGGCCGTTGACGGGCTCGTCGAACATCAGGATCTCGGGATCGCCGAGCAGCGCGGACGCGATGCCGAGCCGCTGTCCCATGCCGAGGGAGAAACCCTTCGACTTCTTCCTCGCGACCGGCGTCAGACCCACCAGGCCGAGCACCTCGTCCACCCGGCGCTCCGGGATGCGGTTCGACTGCGCGAGGCACAGCAGGTTGTTGTACGCCGACCGGCCGCCGTTCATCGCCTTGGCGTCGAGCAGTGCCCCGATGTACTTCAGCGGCTCGTCGAGCTCCCGGTAGTGCTTGCCGTCGATCCGGACCGTCCCGCTCGTCGGGTTGTCCAGACCGAGGACCATGCGCATCGTCGTCGACTTGCCCGCCCCGTTCGGCCCGAGGAAGCCGGTGACCACGCCAGGACGCACCTGGAAGGACAGCTCGTCGACCGCGGTCTTCGCCCCGTAACGCTTGGTCAGGCCCTCAAGCTCGATCATGCGTCCCAACCTACGGGCGCGCAAAACCCCCCGCCACCGGAATGGCGAGGGGTTCGGGCAACGCTACCCAGTTGTTACCGGGAGCGCATCAGCGGGACTGCTGGGCCGGGACACCGGCCGGGCGCTCGTCGTCGATCGGCGAGCCGGCCGCCGCCACCGCGGCACCGGTCAGCGTCGCCAGCATCTCGCGGACGTTGGTCAGCTGGGCGTTGATCGAGTCGCGGCGGTTCGTCAGGGCCGCGAGCTCGCGCTCCGACTCCGAACGGATCCGGTCGGCCTTCGCGTTCGCGTCGGCCACGATGTCCTCGGCCTGGCGCTGCGCGGTCTCCACCGTCTGACGGGCCCGGCGCTCCGCGTCCGTCCGCAGCTTCTCGGCCTCCAGGCGGAGCTGCTCGGCGCGGTGCTCGATCTCCGCGAGGCGCTTCTCGGCCTTGGCCTGACGCGAGGCCAGGTCACGCTCCGACTGCTCGCGGCGCTTCGCCAGGTTGGTCTCGAAGTCCGCGGCGGCCTGGGCGGCCTTGGCGCGGGTCTCCTCGAAGAGGGCGTCCGCCTCCTCGCGCTTCGACTGCGCGTCCTTCTGCGCCTCGGCACGCAGCGAGTTCGCCTCGCCCTGCGCCTTCTCGACGATCCGTACGCCCTCGTCCTCGGCCTTCGACTTGCGCTCGGCCGCGAACGACTCCGCGTCGTTGCGCACCTGCTGGGCGGCCGACTCGGCCAGCTCGCGGTGCTGCTCGGAGGCGCGACGGGCCTCCTCACGCAGGTCCTTCGCCTCCTCCTCGGCGAGCCGCAGGATCTTCTCGACCCGGGCACCGAGCCCCGCGTACGACGGCTCGGCGTCGGTGACCTGCGCCTGGGCGTTCTGCGTCTCGAGGTGGAGCTCCTCGATGCGCTTCTCCAGGGAGGTGATACGGGACAGGGCACTGTCACGGTCGGACACGAGCTTGGTAATGCGGTCGTCCACCTGACCGCGGTCGTAACCGCGCCGCACGAGCTCGAAGCCGAAGGGGGAGGATGTGTCGCTCATGGGTTTCCTGTCGAATGAGACCGGTGAGGTGTTAGAGGGAATCCTAGGGGCCGAAGCGGCGTGTCATCGAGCGTATGCCCTTTTGATCTGGAGAATGTCCAGCCTTTTGAGTGGCTAGCCGTCCTGGGGCTTGCCACTCGAACGAGTGGACCCCGCCGACGCACCCGCCTTGGCACCCACCGCCCCCGCGGACTTCGACCCGGAGGCCGGGGTCTCGAAAGACTCCAACGCCTCCAGCACGTCCTGGACACGGGAGATCTCGGTATTGATGTCCTTGCGGCGGCGCACGAGAACCTCCAGTTCGCGCTTGCCCTCCTCGATCGTCGCCTCGGCCTCGGCCTGGGCCTCCGCCCTGATCCGCTCGGCCTCCGCCTTGATCCCCTCGGCCTCCGCGACCAGCGAGGCCTTCTTCTGCTCGGCCTCCTTGAGGAGCGCCTCCGCCTTGCGGACCGCGGCGATACGGACCTTGCTCGCCTCCGAACTCGCCTCGGAGACCAGCTCCTTCGCCTTCTCCTCGGCCTCGGCGCGCTGCTCCGTCGCGGCCTTCACCAGGTTGTCGACGCGCTCGCCCGCCGTCTTCATCTGCTCGGCGCTCTCGCGGCGCGCCCGCTCGTGCAGCTCCTCGATCTCGCCCTCGACCCGGCTGCGCAGCTCCTCGGCCCGGTCCCGTATGGCCGTCGCGTCGCCGCGCGCCCCGACGAGGAGCTCGTCCGCGTCCGTACGGGCCTTCTCGACCAGCGAGTTGCCCTCGACGGTCGCCTCGGCGACGATCCGCTCGGCCTCCTTGCGGGCCGCGCCGACCATCGTGTCCGCCTGCGTCTCGGCCTCGGTGGTGGCGCGCAGCGCCTCCTCCTGGGCCTTGGCGATGAGCTGGTCCGCCTGCTCGGCCGCGTCCGAACGCTTCCGGGCCCCGGCCTCCCGCGCCTCGTCGAGGACGCGGTCCGCCTCCTCGCGGGCCTCCGACCGCATCTGCTCGGCCGCCGCCTCGGCGTCCGCCCGCAGCCGCTCCGACTCGGTACGGATCCGCTCGGCGTCCTGGCGCGCGGAACCCACCGTCGACTCGGCCTCGGCGCGCGCGTCCGCCGTGACGGCGTCGGCGAGCTCGCCCGCCTCACGGGTGACCCGCTCGGCCTCCGCGTTCGCCTCACGGGTGACGCGCTCCGCCTCCGCGTTCGCCTCGGCGGTGAGCCGCTCGGCCTGGTTCGTCGCCTCCGCGAGGAGTGCGTCGGCCTGCTCGGCGGCGTCCGAGCGTCGCTTGTCGGCGGCCCTGCGGGCCTCGTCGAGGACCTGCTCGCCGTCCGCCAGGGCCGCCGCACGCAGTGCCTGCGCGTGCGCCTCCCCGTCGATCTTGACCTGTTCGGCCTCGGTACGCAGGCGCAGGGCGTCCTGCTCCGTGGTCTCCATGAGCTCTATGGCCTCGGCGGTGAGCCGCTCGGCCTGGTTCGTCGCCTCCGCGAGGAGTGCGTCGGCCTGCTCGGCGGCGTCCGAGCGTCGCTTGTCGGCGGCCCTGCGGGCCTCGTCGAGGACCTGCTCGCCGTCCGCCAGGGCCGCCGCACGCAGCGCCTCCGCGTGCGCCTCCCCGTCGGCCTTGACCTGTTCGGCCTCGGTACGCAGGCGCAGGGCGTCCTGCTCCGTGGTCTCCATGAGCTCTATGGCCTCGGCGGTGAGCCGCTCGGCCTGGTTCGTCGCCTCCGCGAGGAGTGCGTCGGCCTGCTCGGCGGCGTCCGAGCGCCGCTTGTCCGCCGACTGACGGGCCTCGTCGAGGACCCGCTCCGCCTCGGCGGCGATCCGCTCCGCCTCCGTACGCGCCTCGCCGACCACCGACTCGGCACGCTCGGCGGCCTCCGAACGGATCCGGTTCGCGTCCTCCCGGGCGTCCGCCCGGGTACGGGCCGCGTCCTGCTCGGCCGAGGCGAGTGAATCCGTCACCTCGGTCCGTACCCGCTGCGCGTACTCGGCGGTGTCCGCCCGCAGCTTCTCCGCCTCGGCGATCGCGTCCGTGACGGTCCGCTCGGCCAGCGCCTTCGCGGCCTCCGTCTCCTCCTGGGCGCGCGCCCGGACCCGGCCGGCGTCCTCGGTCGCCCGCTCCCGCTCCTCGTGCGCGTCGGCGCGGACCCGGTCCGCCTCCTCCTGCGCCTCGGTACGCGTCCGCTCGGCCGCGTGCTCGGCGGCGCTGCGCAGCCCGGCGATCTCCTCCTCGGCCTGCTCCCGCAGGCCCGCCACCGAGTCCCGTACCTCCTGGGCGGTGTGCTCGGCCGCAGTGACCATGTCGGTCGCCCGCGCGTCCGCCTCCTCGACCAGGCGCTGCGCCTCGACCTGCGCGTCCTCCACCCGCTTGCGGGCGGCGGCGAGCAGCTCCTCGGACTGCGCACGGGCGTGCTCGCGCTCCCGGCCGGCCTCGGACCGGGCCGACTCGAGCGTCTCCTCGGCCTCCCGGCGGCGCCGGACGGCCTCCTCCTGCGCGGCGGCCAGGGCCTCGGCGGCCTCGGCGGCGACCCGCTCCGCGGCGGCGGCGGCCTCGGCCCGTACCCGGTCGGCGGTCTCCTGGGCCTCCGACCGCAGCCGCTCGGCCTCCCCGGCGGCCTCCGTGCGCAGCCGTACCGCCGCGCTCTCCGCCTCCGTACGCGTGGTCGACGCGTCCGACGAGGCCTCGGCGCGCAGCCGCTCGGCCTCCTGCTCGGCCTGCTCCTGGAGCGTACGGATGCGCTCGGCGGCCTCGGCCCGCAGCCGCTCCGTCTCCTCGGCGGCCTCGCGGCGGATCCGCTCGCTCTCGGCACGCGCGTCGGTGAGCTCCTCCCCGGCCGCCGCCACCTTCGCCTCGGCGTCGGTGTGCAGCCGGGTCAGCTCCTCCGCGGCCTCCGCGCGGCGCGCCTCGGCGGCCCGCTCGGCGTCCGCGCGCAGCCCGGCGGCGGCCTTCTCGGCCGCGTCCCTGACCGACTCGGCCTGCTCCTCGGCCTCGGCGCGCAGCCGCTCCGCCTCGGCGCGGGTGCGCTCCAGGGTCTCCTCGGCCTGCGCCCGGAGCGTCTGGGCGCGCTCCATGGCCTCCGACTTGACCCGCTCGCTCTCGGCACCGGCCTTGGCGCGCAGCCCGTCGGCGTCCGTACGCGCCTTGGTCAGGAGCTCCTCGGCGGTCTTCGCCGCCTCCTCGATCTGCTGGACGGCCTCACGGCGGGCCTCGCCGCGGATCCGCTCGCCCTCGTCGACGGCCTCGGCGCGCAGCTGCTCGGCCTCGCCGCGCAGCCGCCGCGCCTCCTCCTGGAGCTCGACGGTCTTGGCGCGGTACTCCTTGGTGTCGTCCTTCGCCGAGCCGAGCAGCTCGTCGGCCTGCTCCTCGGCCTGCGAACGCAGCCGGTCGGCCTCGGTCTCGGCCTCGCGGCGGACCCGCTCGGCCGCCTCCGCGGCCTTGCGGGTGGTCTCCCGGGCGTCCTCGGACGCCTTGGTGAGGATCTCCTCGGCGTTCCGCGCGGCCTTGGCGAGCGCGGCAGCGGAGTCCTCGGCGGCGGCCGTACGGGCCTTCTCCGAGGCCTCCGCGACGAGCTTCTCCGCCTGCTCGGTCGCCTCGCGCAGCTTCTCCTCGGCCTCCGCCTTGAGGGCCTCGGCGTCCTTGGTGGCCTCGCCGACGAGCCGGGCGATCTCCGTCTTCGCGGTGCGGGTGCGCTGCTCGTTGACCGACTCGGCGGAGGCGAGCTGCCGGGCGGCGGCGTCCTTGGCCTCGGCGAGGGCCTTCTCGGCCTCGGCGCGGGCCAGCCGGAGCTTCTCCTCGGCCTCCTGCATGCGCTGCTCGGCGGCGCGGGAGAGCTCGGTGGCCTGCCGACGGGCCTGGTCGGTCTCGGCGGTGGTGGCGGAGCGGAGCTGCTCGGCGTGGCTGGTGGCCTCCTGCGCCTGGCTGGAGGCGGCGCTGAGGAGCCGCTCGGCGTCCTTGCGGGCGCGCAGCAGAATCGCTTCGGCCTCGGCGCGGGCCGCTTCGGCCTCGGCGCCGACCCGGCGGCTGGTCTCCTCGGCGAGCCGGGTGGCCTCGGCGCGGGCGGCGGCGAGCGACTGCTCGGCCTCCGCGCGGGACTCCTCCATCAGGCGGCGGGCCTGGGACTCCGTACGGGCGCGGAGCTGCTCGGCCCAGGCGACGTTCTCGTTGACGTGCGCCTCGACGGTCTGCCGGCGCTCGTTCAGCTCCTGGTCCAGCTGCTGGCGCCGCTGGACGGCCTCGTTGTGCAGCTCGGCCTGGAGCCTGGCCTGGTGCTCGGCGTGCTCCTGGAGGATGCGCTGCGTCTGGGCCCGGGCCTCGCGCAGCTCGCGCTCGGCGTCCTGGCGCAGCTGCTCGGCCTGCGCCTGCGCGTTCCGCAGCAGCTGCTCGGCCTGGTAGCCGATGTCGGCGCTGTCGTACGCGGGCCTGGACGCGATGGTGCGGCGCGCCTCGTGGAGCTTGGCGCGCAAGACCTCGACCTGGTAACCGAGGTCCTCGGCGTGCTGGACGGCCTTCTCGCGCTCGGTCTTCAGCCGGTCCATCTCGGCTTCGAACCTGGCGAGATGGTCGTCTTCAGCTCGGTGGCTCTCCTGGCGTTCGTAGCCCCGCACTGCGCGGTCCATCCGTCCCCTGGTCGCAACACTCCTACGAGCACCGCCCTCACGGCCGAGGACGGACCCCCGGGGAATCGTGGCAGATCGGACGACCCCGACATCCCGACTTCGATGCCGCGCGGAGCGGCCCCGACCGGCCCCGGCCCGGAGCCGCCCACTCTACCGGGCCAGGAATCCGGAGGTCAGTGCTCCGCTGAGGAGTGGTCAGCGGACGGCTTGGCCGAGGTGACCAGTTCCGTGAGCACCCCGTGGCAGTCCTTGGGGTGGAGGAAGGTGATCCGGGAGCCCATCGAGCCGATCCGGGGCTCGTCGTAGAGGACCCGCACGCCCTTGGAACGGATGTCCTCGGCGTCGCCGTCGACGTCCGCCGTACCGAAGGCGATGTGGTGCACGCCCTCGCCGTTCTTGGCGAGCCACTTGCCCACCGCCGAGTCCTCCCTCGTCGGCTCCAGGAGCTGGAGGTACGAGGCCCCGCCGTCCGAGGTGTCGTTGATCTTGAGCATGGCCTCGCGGACGCCCTGCTCCTCGTTGACCTCGGAGTGGAAGACCTCGAAACCGTACGTCGCACGGTAGAACTCGACAGTCTTGTCCAGGTCGAAACAGGCGATCCCGATGTGGTCGATACGCGTCAGCATGGCTCCAGTGCAACGCCGGAGCGCCGGTTACGCAACGTGCGCGCCGTCACACCGTCCGGCCGATGACCGGGCGCGCCGGGCCTCAGTACATTGGCGGTAAACCCTCGTTCACTTCTCATCCCTAGGGGCCGTGCCTCATGTCTGGAACGACCGGTACCACCTCAGTGATCGTCGCGGGCGCCCGCACGCCCATGGGTCGCCTGCTCGGTTCGCTCAAGTCCTTCTCGGGCGCGGACCTCGGCGGCTTCGCCATCAAGGCGGCCCTCGACCGGGCCGGCATCGACGGCCGCCAGGTCCAGTACGTGATCATGGGCCAGGTGCTCCAGGCGGGCGCCGGACAGATCCCCGCCCGCCAGGCCGCCGTCAAGGCCGGCATCCCCATGAACGTCCCCGCGCTCACCATCAACAAGGTGTGTCTGTCGGGTCTCGACGCCATCGCGCTCGCCGACCAGCTGATCCGCGCGGGTGAGTTCGACGTCGTCGTCGCCGGCGGCCAGGAGTCGATGACCAACGCCCCGCACCTGCTCCCGAAGTCCCGCGAGGGCTTCAAGTACGGCGCCATCGAGATGCTCGACGCCATGGCGTACGACGGCCTCACCGACGCCTTCGAGAACATCGCCATGGGCGAGTCCACCGAGAAGCACAACACCCGCCTGGGCATCAAGCGCCCCGAGCAGGACGAGATCGCCGCCCTCTCGCACCAGCGCGCCGCCGCCGCCCAGAAGAACGGCATCTTCGAGGCCGAGATCACCCCGGTCGAGATCCCGCAGCGCAAGGGCGATCCGGTCGTCTTCGCCAAGGACGAGGGCATCCGCGCGGAGACCACCGCCGAGTCCCTCGGCAAGCTCCGCCCGGCCTTCGCCAAGGACGGCACCATCACCGCCGGCACCTCCTCGCAGATCTCCGACGGCGCCGCCGCAGTCGTCGTCATGAGCAAGGCCAAGGCCGAGGAGCTCGGCCTGGAGTGGATCGCCGAGATCGGCGCCCACGGCAACGTGGCGGGACCGGACAACTCGCTCCAGTCGCAGCCGTCCAACGCCATCCAGCACGCCCTGAAGAAGGAGGGCCTGACCGTCGACGACCTCGACCTCATCGAGATCAACGAGGCCTTCGCCGCGGTCGCCGTCCAGTCAATGAAGGACCTCGGCGTTACCCCCGAGAAGGTGAACGTCAACGGCGGCGCCATCGCCCTCGGCCACCCGATCGGCATGTCCGGCGCCCGCGTCGTGCTCCACCTGGCCCTGGAGCTCAAGCGACGCGGCGGCGGCATCGGCGCCGCGGCCCTCTGCGGCGGCGGCGGTCAGGGCGACGCGCTGATCGTGCGCGTCCCCGGCAACGGCAAGTAAGACACCTACCCGAGGAGCAGCGCAGATGGTGGACGTCCCCGAACTCGTCGCCCAGGCACGAGAGGGCAGGCCGCGGGCCGTGGCCCGGCTGATCTCGCTCGTGGAGGGGGCGTCCCCGCAGCTGCGCGAGGTGATGGCGGCCCTCGCGCCGCTCACCGGCGGCGCGTACGTGGTCGGCCTGACGGGCTCGCCCGGCGTCGGCAAGTCCACGTCGACGTCCGCCCTCGTCTCCGCCTACCGGCGGGCGGGCAAGCGGGTCGGCGTCCTGGCCGTCGACCCGTCCTCGCCGTTCAGCGGGGGAGCGCTCCTCGGTGACCGGGTCCGGATGTCGGAGCACGCCTCCGACCCGGGCGTCTACATCCGCTCCATGGCGACCCGCGGCCACCTCGGCGGCCTCGCCTGGTCCGCCCCGCAGGCCATCCGCGTCCTCGACGCGGCCGGCTGCGAGGTGATCCTCGTGGAGACCGTCGGCGTCGGACAGTCGGAGGTCGAGATCGCCTCCCAGGCCGACACCTCGGTGGTCCTCCTCGCCCCGGGCATGGGCGACGGGATCCAGGCCGCCAAGGCGGGCATCCTGGAGATCGGCGACGTGTACGTGGTGAACAAGGCCGACCGGGACGGCGCGGACGCCACCGCCCGCGAGCTCAACCACATGCTGGGCCTGGGCGAGGCGCGGGCCCCGGGCGACTGGCGGCCGCCGATCGTCAAGACGGTCGCGGCACGCGGCGAGGGCGTCGACGAGGTCGTGGAGGCCCTGGAGAAGCACCGCGCCTGGATGGAGGAGCACGGCGTCCTCGCGGAGCGCCGCCGCTCCCGCGCCGCGCGCGAGGTCGAGACCATCGCGGTCACGGCCCTGCGCGAGAAGATCGGCGACCTGCACGGCGACCGGCGCCTGGACGCGCTCGCGGAGCGGATCGTGGCGGGCGACCTCGACCCGTACGCGGCTTCGGACGAACTGGTCGCGAGCCTGACCGGAAACTGAGCGGTACGGAAAAGGGCCTCCCCGGCGCGCACCGGGGAGGCCCTTTCCCGTTCTGTGTCAGGTCACGGCTTCCCGCGCCGCCCGCGGAGCTGCTCCGCGACCGGCTTCAGGGACTCGTGGAGGTCGCCGAGGGCCTCCCGGCCGATCTGGTCGATGAAGTGCCTGCGCACCGACTCGACGTGGTGCGGGGCGACCTTGCGCATGGTCTCCATGCCGTCGTCGGTGAGGACGGCGTACAGCCCGCGCCGGTCGGACTCGCAGTTCTCGCGCCGGACGAGCCCGGCGTTCTCCATCCGGGTGATCTGGTGGGAGAGCCGGCTCTTCGACTGGAGGGTGGCCGCGGCCAGGTCGCTCATGCGCAGCCGCCGCTCCGCCGACTCCGAGAGGTTCACCAGGATCTCGTAGTCGTTCATCGTCAGACCGAACGGCTGGAGATCCCTCTCCAGCTGGTACGTCAGCATTCTCTGGACATCCAGGAAGGTGCGCCAGGCGCACTGCTCGCCGTCGGTGAGCCACGGGGTGGCGGTCTCGGTCTCCATGTATGGATTCTACCTAAGAAGTTGAATACTTGACGAAGTCTGGGAGCGTGACGCCGAGCACCACCCGTCAGGCGCCCGGGACCCGACACGAGCGCAGACGTTCGAGGGCGTCACACTCCGCAGACTACCGCTCACAGCCCGAAACGACGCTGGAGGTCCCCCAGCTGGCCGGGAAGACGCGGTACCGAACCCGGGACCGACTGGCCGGAACCGTGCCCTCCGTGGCCGCCGGGGACGCCCGCCTGCGCCGGAGGGGCGCCGATCGCGCGGTCCGCCATCAGCAGCTCCGTCGACTGGAGCAGCACCGTGCCCGCGCCCACGAACTCGAACTGGTGCTCCTCGCCCGAGGTGCCGCCGATGCCCGTCAGGGCCCGTACGCCGCCCATCACGCCCGTCATGTAGCCGTGGTCGTAGTGGTGGCACGGGGACGGGCAGTCCGCCCAGCCCACCAGGGCCTGCGGGTCCACCCGCATCGGCGGCTCCATGAAGACCACGGGACCGTTCGACGCGGCCACGAACTTGCCCGTGCCGATCAGCGTCACGAAGCCCGGCACGATCGACTGCTTCAGGGCGAGGGTGGGCTGGTAGGCGAGCAGGTTGCCCGAACGGATCGTCAGGTTGCCCTGGTCCAGGTCGAACGAGTTCACGTCGAACGCCCGGTCCGCGAGCAGCATCTTCCCGCTGCCCTCCGCCACCACCCAGTCGCTCGCGTGCAGCGGCGAGTGGAACGACGTCCGGACGAGACGGTCGAGCCGCCCCAGCCCGATGCCGTTGAACTCGATCCGCCCGTAGTAGGCGATCATCTTGCCCTTCTGCAGGAACCACTGGGAGCCCTTGAGCTCCACGCAGAAGGTGTACGGGTTCACGTTGTCGTCCGACGGCAGGGTCGCCGGGTCGTGGATCACCGGGGTGCTCACAGCTTCTCCTCCGAGGCCTGGACGTACACCGCGCCGCTGCCGCTCAGCTCCAGCTGGAACGCCTCGCCCGAGCCGCGCCCCACCATGTCGCGCCAGCCGAGCGCGGTGGAGAGCTTGTTCCGTACGTCGCCGTGGTGGGCCACGTACGCCTGCGGGTCCACGTGGACCGGGCGGCCCGGCGCGATCGGCAGTTCGATGACTCCGCCGTGCGCCATGACCGCGACCGCGCCGTGGCCCTTCAGGGTGGTGGTGAAGAGGCCCTGGCCGGTGACCTGGCCGCGCACCATGCCCATGACCCCGCCCTGCGAGCCCATGAACATCGTGCCCTGCTCCAGGGTGCCGTCGAAGGCGAGCAGCCGGTCGGCCTCCACGTACAGGGTGTCGCCCGTCAGCCCGATCACCTGGATGTGGTGACCGCCGTGCCCGAACATCACCGTGCCGTTGCCCTCGACGGTCATCAGCGGGGTCGCCTCGCCGGCCACCCGGCGGCCGATCATCGACATCAGGCCGCCCTGACCGCCCGCCATGTTCGGCGTGAAAGTGACGTCGCCGCGGTACGCGAGCATCGCGCCGCGCTGGCTGAACATCCGCTGCCCGGGAATGACGGTCGCCTCGACCATCTTCGAGTTGATCTCGCGGAACGGCATCAGACGTCGCCCCCGATCGTGTTCCGCTCGCTCGGTTGGACGTACACCAGGCCGTCCCCCTCGAAGCGGATCTGGAAGGCCTCGCCGCCGCCCTCGCCCATCAGGGTGCGGAAGGTCACACCCGACTGGAAGTGCTGCTGGAGGTTGCCCTGGTGGGCGATGTACGCGCCGGGGTCGACCTGGAGCGGGTACTGCGGGGTCACCCGCAGCACGACCGCCGGGCCGTCGGACATGATCGCCGCCTGGCCCGTGCCCTCGACCGTGGTCGTGAACAGGCCGTTGCCGGTGGCGCCGCCGCGCATGCCGGTGAAGGTCGTGCCGGTGCGCAGCCCCGCGTCGGTGCAGAGCAGGTTGCTCGCCTCGACCCAGAGCTTGTCGCCGTGCAGGGACACGAGGTTGATCTCGGAGGCCCGGTCGGCGAACCAGCAGGTCCCCTGGCCGCGTACCTCCATCACCTCCATCTGCTCGCCGGTGAGCCGGCGGGTGACCATGCCGCGCAGGCCCTCACCGCCGCCACTCATCTTCTTGAACGCCATCTGGCCGTCGTAGGCGACCATCGAGCCGTTCTTCGCCTTGACGGCGTCGCCCGTCATGGAGACGGCGAGCACCTTGCTGCCTTGGAGTCGGAACGTTGCCACCCGTCGAAGGTACTGGGGACCCGGATAAAGAGACAGCAAAGTCGGAGTGCACAATGGACGGGCCCTTGTGCATCCGTTCACAAGATCCCGTCACAGATCCCGTCGCAAGATCGAACGAAGGTGACCCCCTCCGTGGACATCAAGACCGCTTCCTCCCTCCACCGGCTCCGGCTCGTCTCCGCGCCGGAGGCCGTCTCCTTCCTGCTCCTGCTGGTCTGCTCGGTGCTGAAGCGGACGACGGACTTCAACGCGGTGCCGGTCATGGGCGCGATCCACGGCGTGCTGTTCATCCTCTACGTCCTCTTCTGGCTGGACGCCTGGAGCCGCGCCAAGTGGAGCTTCGGGACGGCCGCGCTCTACTTCGTCCTCTCGGTGCTGCCGTTCGGAGGCTTCTACGCCGAGCGGAAGCTGAAGCGCGAGGCCGAGGACGCGGTCATCGCCTCCCGCGCCCGCGCCGAGGGCGTGAAGGCGTGATCGTCGCGTTCTCCGTGACTCCGCTGGGCGTGGGCGAGGAGGTCGGCGAGTACGTCGCCGACGCCGTCCGGGTCGTCCGCGAGTCCGGCCTCCCGAACCGTACCGACGCCATGTTCACCTCCGTCGAGGGAGAGTGGGACGAGGTCATGGACGTCGTGAAGCGGGCCGTCGCCGCCGTCGAGGCGCGTGCGCCCCGGGTCTCCGTCGTCATGAAGGCCGACATCCGTCCCGGTGTGACGGACGGTCTGACCTCGAAGGTCGAGACGGTGGAGCGTCACCTCGGCGCCTGACGTCCTCCCTCCCGCAGGAGAAGCCCCCGGTCCTGATCGAGCCTGATCGAGGACCGGGGGCTTCTTTCGTGGCCGTCGGTTGAGCGAGTGCTCAAAATCCGCTACCTTCAGCCGCGGGAACTTTTGAGCACTCGCTCAAAAATCGGGGTGAGCGGGGGCGCCCATGAGTCTCCGCGTCGAGACGCATGTCCGTACGGACCTGGAAGCGCTCCGGGAACGCACGCGGGACCCGACCGTCACCAGCGGTGGGACCCGCCTGGTCCTGTCGTCGCCGGCACCGGTGTCTCCGCGGGGGAGCGCCACCGGTCCGGCGGCGACCGGGTCTCCGCCTTCCGCTTCCGCGAAGGGCCGGGGGGCGCGCGGGGCCGTGCCCGGTGCGTGAGGAGGTGCGGGCGTGAACGGGGAAGCGGGCGGGGACGTGAAGGGCCGTAAGGCCGCGGCGCAGGACGCCCGGACGCGGGAGACCCGCGAGAAGCTGCTCGAAGGCGCCCTGCGGACCCTCGTCGAGCAGGGCATCGCCAAGGCCTCCGCCCGTGCCATCGCGACCACCGCGGGGGTCAACCAGGCGCTGGTCTTCTACCACTTCGGATCCGTCGACGAACTGCTCGCCGCCGCCTGCCGGTACGGGGCCGAGCAGCGGGTCGCCCGTCACCGCGAGCGGCTCCGCTCCGTCGGCAGCCTTGGCGAGCTGCTCGCCTTCGGACGCGAACTGCACGCCGAGGAGGGGCGGGCCGGGCACGTCGACTTCCTCGGGCAGCTGCTCGCCGGGGCGCGGGCGCACCCCCGGCTCGTGCCGGCCACCGCCGCGGGGCTCGACCTGTGGATCGACGAGATCGAGCAGGTGCTCGTCCGGGTCCTCGCGGGAACCCCGTTCGCCGGGTTCACCGATCCCGCCGGGCTCGCCCGCGCGGTCGCCGCCTCGTTCGTCGGTCTGGAACTGTACGAGGGCGTCGACCCGGCCGGCGCGGAGGCGGCCTTCGGTGCCCTGGAGCAGCTCGGTGCCCTGATGGCGGCCGTCGAGGAGCTGAACCCGGTCGCCCGAAGGGCCGTCACGTACGCGCTGCGGCGGCAGGGCGGCCTCGCCCGGTAAAACCCCTCACTCGGACTACTCCAGTCGACACACCGAGCGATGTCCCCTTTCGTGAGGGTATCGACCTGTTCGACGACAGCTGGAGGCACCGTGCGGCCAGAAGGCTACGACTACGACACCTACAGCCGACTCGCCGGACCGCTCACGGAAGCGGCCCCGGACGCCTACCAGGTGCAGTACCGGAGCCTGCTCTCCAAGGAGCCGCACCGCATACGGGCCGTCCTCCTCATGACCCTCGCGCCGGTCCTCTCCGCGCTGCTCCTCGCCTACCTCGTCTGGCCCGGCCACTGGACCGTGCGCGAGGGCGGCGCCCGCTGGCTCGTCCACCTCGACACCGTGATGCTCGTGTCGATCGGCCTCATCTGCTTCTTCATGCTGGTGAACGTCACGTCGATCGCCCACGCCACGATGGTCGCGCGCGACCCGATACCCGTGCACGCAGAGCCGGGCACCCGTGTCGCCTTCCTCACCACGTACGTCCCGGGCAAGGAACCGCTCTCCATGGTCCGCGGCACCCTCGAAGGCGCCACCCGGCTGCGCCACGACGGGACGCTCGACGTCTGGCTCCTCGACGAGGGCGGCTCCGCCGAGGCCAGGGCTCTCTGCGCCGAACTGGGCGTACGCCACTTCACCCGCGCCGGAGTCCCCGAGTGGAACCGAGGGAAGGGCCCGCACAAGGCGAGGACCAAGCACGGCAACTACAACGCCTGGCTCGCCATGCACGGCGACGCCTACGACTACTTCGCCTCCGTGGACACCGACCACGTCCCGCTCCCCAACTTCCTGGAGCGGATGCTCGGCTACTTCCGCGACCCCGACGTCGCCTTCGTCGTCGGACCGCAGGTGTACGGCAACTACACCGACCTCGTCACCAAGGCCGCCGAGTCGCAGCAGTTCCTCTTCCACGCACTCGTCCAGCGGGCCGGCAACCGCTACCACGCGCCCATGTTCGTCGGCACGAACAACGCCGTCCGGATCTCCGCCCTCAAGCAGATCGGCGGCCTGTACGACTCGATCACCGAGGACATGGCCACCGGCTTCGAACTGCACCGCAGCAAGAACCCGCGCACCGGCCGCTACTGGCGCTCCGTCTACACCCCCGACGTGCTCGCGGTCGGCGAGGGCCCCGCCTCCTGGACCGACTTCTTCACCCAGCAGCTCCGCTGGTCCCGCGGTACGTACGAGACGATCGTCAAGCAGTACTGGAAGGCGCCCTTCCGTACGCCTCCGGGCCGCTTCCTCAACTACACCCTGATGGTCGCCTACTACCCGATGACGGCGGTCAACTGGCTGCTCGGCATCCTCAGTTGCGCCCTCTACCTCTGGTTCGGCGCCTCCGGCACCCAGGTCTCCACCCAGGTGTGGCTGATGATCTACAGCGACGCCGTCGCCCTCCAGATCGGCCTCTACCTCTGGAACCGGCGGCACAACGTCTCACCCCACGAACCCGAGGGCTCCGGAGGCCTCGCCGGCATGGTGATGTCCGCGCTCTCCGCCCCCATCTACCTCAAGTCCCTCGGCTCGGCGGTCCTCCGGACCCGGGGCCGCTTCGTCGTCACCCCCAAGGGCGGCCGGACCAGCCCCGACCGCGTCCTCACCTTCCGCATCCACCTCTGCTGGGCGGCGGTCCTCGTCGCCTCGCTCGCCGCGTCCGTGCACTTCGGCCACACCCACGCCGCCATGCGCACCTGGGCCGCCCTCGCCCTCGCCATAGCCCTGGCCCCGGTCGCCGTCTGGGCCTTCACGACGCTCCGGGAACAGCGCGCCCTGCGGGTCCGCGAGCACGCCAGGGCCCGCGTCCGCGCGCGCGGCCTCGCCGACGCCCGCGAAGGGGTCGAGGTCCGTGCCGCCACCACCATCCCGGCCATTCCGACCATCCCGCCGACCTCCGCCGCACCGGCCCCCACGACGACCGGAGGGAACTGAGCCATGGCCTACCGGCCGTCGAAGAAGTTCAAGAAAACCCTGTTCGGCAGCGGCGCGGTCGTCGTCCTCGCGGCGCTCAACGCCCCCGCCGCCGTCTCCTTCGCCGAGGAGAAGTACCACGCGTACAAGATCGCCCAGCCCGGCTACAAGCGGGTCTTCGGCTCCTGGGCGCCGGTGAACGTCCCCGCCCCGTACAGCGTCAACGCCATCCACGCGGCCCTGCTGCACACCGGCAAGGTGCTGCTGATCGCCGGCTCGGGCAACAGCCAGAAGAACTTCGACGCCGGGACCTTCACGACCGTCCTCTGGGACCCGGTGAAGAACACCTTCAAGAAGATCCCCACCCCCGAGGACTTCTTCTGCGCCGGCCACACCCAGCTCCCCGACGGACGGCTGCTCGTCGCCGGCGGCACCGCCCGGTACGAGGTCCTGGGCGGCGAGGTCAAGAAGGCCGGCGGCGGCATGCGGGTCAAGAACGAGAGCCCCGACAAGGCGGTCACCCTCAGGAAGGGCACCGTCTTCCGCTCGCCGTCCGGCGTCGAGTACGTCTCCAAGACCGACGTGACCGTCCCCAAGGCCAAGCGCGAGTTCGAGATCTCGTACTTCGAGAGCGGCCAGATGAAGCCGTGGAAGACGAAGGTCACCGCCGCCGAGGCCCGGGTCTTCGTCGAGGCCCGCAAGGAGGGCCCGCAGGCCCTCACCACCGAGGCCGCCCAGTACGAGGTCGTCGGCCTCAAGGGCGAGGCCGCCGACAACGTCTACGGCATCGCGCAGAAGCTCACCACCGAGAAGCAGGACTTCCAGGGCATCAAGAGCGCCTACGAGTTCGACCCGAAGGCCGAGAAGTACATCCCGGTCGCCCCCATGAAGGACGCCCGCTGGTACCCCACCCTCGTCACCCTCGACGACGGCACGGTCCTCGCCGTCTCCGGCCTCAACGACGTCGGCGACGTCGTCCCCGGCGACAACGAGATCTACGACCCCGGAACCAAGAAGTGGTCCAAGGGCCCCTTCCGCTACTTCCCCACCTACCCGTCCCTCTTCCTCACCAAGGGCGGCAAGCTCCTCTACACCGGCTCCAACGCCGGCTACGGCCCCGCCGAGAAGGGCCGCGAACCGGGCCTGTGGGACCTGAAGAAGAACTCCTTCACCAAGCTCGGCGGGCTCACCGACCCCGACCAGCTGGAGACCTCCGCCTCCCTGATGCTGCCCCCCGTCCAGAACCAGAAGGTCATGGTCCTCGGCGGCGGCGGCGTCGGCGAGTCGTCCAAGTCCACCGCCCGCACCTCCATCATCGACCTCTCCGAGGAGAGCCCCGTCTTCACCGACGGTCCCGCGCTCCCGCAGGGCACCCGCTACCTCAGCAGCGTCCTGCTGCCCGACGACACCGTCTTCACCACCGGCGGCTCCGAGGACTACCGGGGCCGCGGCGGCAGCGACATCCTCAAGGCGCAGTTCTACGACCCGAAGGCCAACGCCTTCGCCGAGGCCGCCGAACCCACCGTCGGCCGCAACTACCACTCCGAGGCGCTGCTGCTGCCCGACGGCCGGGTCGCCACCTTCGGCTCCGACCCGCTCTTCGACGACAAGGACAACACCAGGCTCGGCACCTTCGAGCAGCGCATCGAGGTCTTCACCCCGCCCTACCTCCACAAGGCGGGCGACAACCGGCCCGTCCTCGGCGAGGGCTCGCCGGAACTCGACCAGAACGGCCGTGCCACCTTCAAGACCAAGGACGCCGGCCGGATCGCGAAGGCCCGGCTGATGCGGCCCAGCGCCGTCACCCACACCACGGACGTCGAACAGCGCTCGGTCGAGCTCGGCCTGACGAAGCGCCGGGACGGGATGACCCTCACCATCGACGTACCGCAGGACCGGACCCTCGTCCCGCCCGGCTGGTACATGCTCTTCGTCACCGACGTGGACGGCATCCCGTCCGAGGCGAAGTGGATCCAGGTGAACTGACCTATGAGAGCTAGGACTTCGCCCGGCGCGCCAGGCCCAGGGCGTACTCCGGCCACCAGGTCCCGGCCGCCGGGCCGCCCCGGCACTGGCCGTCCGACTCGCCGGGCCGCTTGATCCACAGGTACGCGTCGACCAGGTCGTCCCCGGTCCGGTCCGTCGGCGGTACGCCGAGGGCCCGGCCCGGCGGATTGCACCAGGCCTCCGCCCCGTCGCCAGGGAAGGGGCCGACGCCGTTGCGGCTGGTGTCCACCGTGAAGCGGGTGCCGCCGAGCAGCCCGGAGAGGGTGGCACCGAAGCTCCGCACGGTGTCGTTCGTCTGGAAGTTGGAGACGTTCAGGGAGAAGCCGTCCGCCCGGGCGACCCCCGCCCGGCGCAGCGGATCCACCAGCTTGCCCGGATCGTCGATCCAGTCCGGGTTGCCCGCGTCCAGGTACACCCGGGTGCGCGGCTGCCGCTTGAACCGCTCGACCGCCCCGGCGAGCAGCTCGTACCGCTCGTCGTGGTACTGGGCCGGGGTGCAGCCGTCCACGATGTGCGGCACCGCGTCCGGCTCCAGGACGACGATCGCCGAGGCCTCCCCGATCGCGGTCGCGAAGGAGTCGATCCAGTTCCGGTAGGCCCCCGCGTCGGGCGAACCGCCCGCCGAGTACATGCCGCAGTCGCGGTGCGGGATGTTGTACGCGACGAAGACGGCCGTACGGTTCTCCGCCGCCGCGCCCCGGACCGCCCGGGTGATCTCCGGTACGGGATCGTCCCCGGCCGGCCAGTCCGCGACCGGCCGGTCCGCGATCCGCTTCAGGACCCGGGCGTCCTCGGTCCTGCCCTGCGCCTCGTACTGGCGGACCTGCTTGGCCGCGTCGCTCTCCGGGTCGACCCAGAACGGGGAACCGCTCGCGGGGGCCGCGGCGTCACCGCGCGCGGACGGCGGGCCGACGGGCCCCGTCCGGGGCTCGTCCTCGCCGCACCCGGTCAGGAGCAGCGCGGAGACGAGGGTCAGGGCGACGGCGGTGACGGTGCGGCGGGACATCCGGCCCCCAGGGTCGGGTACGAGACGGTACGGAACCGTGAGTTTCGCGACATTCCGGGCCATCGTGGCACGGCGGTCAGGCGGCGCCGGGCTGCGACACCGCGATCCCCAGCGGGGTCCGCTCGTACAGCACCTGGTGGCCGTACCGCCGGGACACCAGGAGCCCCGCGTCCCGCAGCACCGCCAGATGCGAGGACACGGTGGAGGGCGCCCGGCCGAGGAGATGGGCGAGCGCGGTCGTCCCCATCGGCTCGGCCAGGGCGCACAGGACGTCCGCCCGCACCGGGCCGAGGAGCCGCCCGAGGACCTCCGGCGTACGGTCCCGGGGCTCGGCCCACAGCCCGCCGATCCCGCGCGCCGGATACGCCACCGTCGGCTGCCACGGCGGATCGAAACCGCTCACCACGTCGGGCCAGATGAACACCGACGGCAACAGGACGAGCCCCTGCCCGTCCAGCGGACGCACGTGCTCCCCGTGGTAGTCCACCCGGAGCGTGGCGGTCTCCGCGGCCCAGTCGAAGGCCGGGTGCAGCTCGGCGAGCATCCGTTCGAGGCCGCCCTCCGCGAGCCGCCGCGAGTGGTACGCCACGTCCGCCTCCAGGAGCGCCCGCAGCCGGGGCCACTCGGGCGCGACGAGCGCCTCCCACGCGGCCTGGAGCAGATCGGCCAGCCGCCCCACCGCGCCGGCCGGATCGGCGAGCATCCGCCGTCCCTCCGCCGTGCCGGCCGCCCCCGGCGTATCGGCGAGCGCCCGCTCGAAGTCGACCAGCGCCAGGGCCGGATCGGTCTCCCGTACGGCGGCGATCTCGTTCTCGAAGGCGGCGGCGGGCCCGAGCGGCGGCGGATAGAGGAAGTCCGGGCTGTGCCCGTGCCGCGGCATCAGCAGATGCAGCGGGCCGAGGTCGAGCCCGCGCGCGGCGCCCGCGATCCGCCGCAGCCACGGCAGGTGGTAGCCCTGCTGCCGGGGCCGCGCGAGGACCCGGACGGCGGAGTGGGTCTCCCAGAGCGGCGAGATCGCGAACCGGATCCGCATCGGATCGCCCTCACCGAAGTGCAGGTGGTACGGCACGGGGCCTCCGGAAGATTCGCCTGGACGCGAAAGTCTAGGCCGCCCCCGCGTCCCCCGACACGCTGCCACCATGCCGAAGCACGACTCCCCGGACACGAACAGCCCGGCCACCCCCGACCCGACGCCGCCCCCGGCCTTTGGCCCCGGCCCCGGGCCTGACTCCGGCCCCGGCTCCGGTCCGGGAGCGGGTCCCGCCCCCGCGTCCGGCTCCGGCCCCGGTCCGGTGACGGACCCCGCTCCCGCGTCCGGCCCCGCCCGGCCCGGATACCGGGCCGTCTTCCGGGTCCGGGAGTTCCGGGTCGTGTTCGTGGCGCATCTCTTCTCGCTCCTCGGGGTCGTCGTCAGCGAGCTCGCGCTCACCGTGCTCGTCTACGACCTCACCCGCTCCCCGCTCCTCTCCTCCCTCACCTTCGCCCTCGGCTTCCTCCCCTACCTCGTCGGCGGCACCCTCCTCGCCGGCCTCGCCGACCGGTTCCCGCCCCGCCGGATCCTCGTCGTCTGCGACCTCGTCTGCGCCGCCTGCGTCGCGCTGATGGTCGTCCCCGCCACCCCGGTCGCCGCCCTGCTCGCGCTGCGCTGCGCCGTCGCCGTCGTCTCGCCCGTCTTCAGCGGCACCCGGATGGCGACCCTCGCCGACATCCTCGGCGAGGGCGACCTCTTCGTCCTCGGCCGTTCCCTCCTGCGGATCGTCTCCCAGAGCGCCCTGCTCACCGGCTTCGCCGTCGGCGGCGTCCTCCTCACCGTCGTCCCGCCGCGCGGCGCCCTCGGCGTCACCGCCGCCACCTTCCTCGTCTCCGCGCTGCTGCTCCGCCTCGGCACCGCCCGCCGTCCCGCCCGCGCGGCCGGGTCCCGCACCGGGCTCGCCGGCACCTGGGCGGTGCTGCGGGACCGGCGCGTGCGCGCCCTGATGCTGATGTTCTGGGTGCCGCCGCTCTTCGCCGTCGTACCGGAGGCGCTCGCCGCCCCGTACGCCGACGAGATCGGCGTCTCCACCGCCGCCCTCGGCCTGCTCATGTGCGCGCTGCCCGTCGGCACCCTCGCGGGCGAGCTGTTCGCGGGGGCCTTCCTCAGCGCCGCGACCCGCTCCCGGATCATGCTGCCGCTCGCCGTGACCGGGGTGCTGCCCTTTCTCCTGTACGCCCCCGAGCCCGGCGTCCCGCTCGCGGCCGTCGCCCTCTTCCTGGCGGGCGCCACCGGCGCGTACACCCTCGGCCTCGACGCCCGGTTCGTCGCGGCCGTCCCCGAGGAGTGGCGGGGGAGGGCCATGACCCTGATGACGGCGGGCATGATGACCGTCCAGGGCGTCGGCATGGCCGGGGCCGGTGTCGCGGCGGAGTTCGTCCCCGTCCACACGGTCGTCGCGGCGACCGGAGTCCTCGGCACGCTCTGTCTCCTCGCCGCCGCCGCCGAGCTGCGGGCGACCGAGGCGGGCCACCGGGGCGGGCGCCCGAAAGGCGAGACGGGGCTGACCGGCATGTGACCACTCGGTAAGGTCGACGCGTGCCGAAGCCGCTCAGTCTCCCCTTCGACCCCATCGCCCGAGCCGACGAGCTCTGGCAGAAGCGCTGGGGCCCGGTCCCCTCGATGGCCGCGATCACCTCGATCATGCGCGCCCATCAGATCCTCCTCGCGGAGGTCGACGCCGTCGTCAAGCCGTACGGGCTGACCTTCGCGCGGTACGAGGCCCTGGTGCTGCTCACCTTCTCGAAGGCGGGCGAGCTGCCGATGTCGAAGATCGGCGAGCGGCTGATGGTCCACCCCACCTCGGTGACGAACACGGTGGACCGCCTCGTGAAGTCGGGCCTGGTCTCCAAGCGCCCCAACCCGAACGACGGCCGCGGCACCCTGGCGACCATCACGGAGAAGGGCCGCGAGGTGGTCGAGGGCGCGACCCGCGACCTGATGGCGATGGACTTCGGGCTCGGGGCGTACGACGCGGAGGAGTGCGCCGAGATCTTCGCGATGCTGCGCCCGCTGCGGGTGGCGGCGCACGACTTCGACGAGTCCTGACCCGCGCGAAGATCGCCCGGAACGGGCGGTTACGCTCGACGGCATGAAATCCAGCGTGCTGACCCGTTACCGCGTCATGGCGTACATCACCGCCGTCATGCTGCTCGTGCTCTGCACGTGCATGGTCTTCAAGTACGGGTTCGACATGGGCGAGGACGTGACCTTCGCGGTCTCCCAGGCCCACGGCGTCCTCTACATCATCTATCTGGTCTTCGCCTTCGACCTGGGCTCCAAGGCGAAGTGGCCGTTCGGAAAGCTGCTCTGGGTGCTGCTGTCCGGGACGATTCCGTTCGCCGCCTTCTTCGTCGAGCGCAAGATCGTCGCCGAGACGCTTCCGCTGGTCAGCGGCGCGCGGCCGGAGCCGGTCAAGGCCTGACCCCCTACCTCCGCACGTATGTGCGGAGGTTTGCCATCGACATTTACTAGGACGTCCTAGTAAATTCGAAGCATGGACGCTGACGCGATCGAGGAAGGCCGCCGACGCTGGCAGGCCCGTTACGACAAGGCCCGCAAGCGGGACGCCGACTTCACCACGCTCTCCGGCGACGCCGTCGAGCCCGTCTACGGGCCCCGGCCCGGCGACACCTACGAGGGGTTCGAGCGCATCGGCTGGCCCGGTGAGTACCCCTACACCCGGGGGCTCCACGCCACCGGATACCGGGGCAGGACCTGGACCATCCGCCAGTTCGCCGGCTTCGGCAACGCCGAGCAGACCAACGAGCGGTACAAGATGATCCTGGCCGCCGGCGGCGGCGGCCTCTCCGTCGCCTTCGACATGCCCACCCTCATGGGCCGCGACTCCGACGACCCCCGTTCGCTCGGCGAGGTCGGCCACTGCGGTGTCGCCATCGACTCCGCCGCCGACATGGAGGTCCTCTTCAAGGACATCCCGCTCGGCGACGTCACGACGTCCATGACGATCTCCGGGCCCGCCGTCCCGGTCTTCTGCATGTACCTGGTCGCCGCCGAGCGCCAGGGCGTCGACCCGGCCGTGCTGAACGGCACGCTCCAGACCGACATCTTCAAGGAGTACATCGCGCAGAAGGAGTGGCTCTTCGAGCCCGAGCCCCATCTGCGCCTCATCGGCGACCTGATGGAGCACTGCGCGCGGGGCATCCCCGCGTACAAGCCGCTTTCCGTCTCCGGCTACCACATCCGCGAGGCCGGGGCGACGGCCGCGCAGGAGCTCGCGTACACCCTCGCCGACGGCTTCGGCTACGTCGAACTCGGCCTCAGCCGCGGCCTCGACGTGGACGTCTTCGCCCCCGGCCTCTCCTTCTTCTTCGACGCGCACCTCGACTTCTTCGAGGAGATCGCCAAGTTCCGCGCCGCCCGCCGCATCTGGGCCCGCTGGATGAAGGAGGTCTACGGAGCCAAGAGCGACAAGGCGCAGTGGCTCCGCTTCCACACCCAGACCGCCGGCGTCTCCCTCACCGCCCAGCAGCCGTACAACAACGTCGTACGGACCGCGGTCGAGGCCCTCTCCGCCGTCCTCGGCGGCACCAACTCCCTCCACACCAACGCCCTCGACGAGACCCTCGCGCTCCCCAGCGAGCAGGCCGCCGAGATCGCCCTGCGCACCCAGCAGGTGCTGATGGAGGAGACCGGCGTCGCCAACGTCGCCGACCCGCTGGGCGGCTCCTGGTACGTCGAGCAGCTCACCGACCGCATCGAGGCCGACGCCGAGAAGATCTTCGACCAGATCAAGGAGCGCGGCCGCCGCGCCCACCCGGACGGGCAGCACCCGATCGGCCCGATGACCTCCGGCATCCTGCGCGGCATCGAGGACGGCTGGTTCACCGGCGAGATCGCCGAGTCCGCCTTCCAGTACCAGCGGTCCCTGGAGAAGGGCGACAAGCGGGTCGTCGGCGTCAACTGCGCCCACGGCTCCGTCACCGGCGACCTGGAGATCCTCCGCGTCAGCCACGAGGTCGAGCGGGACCAGGTCCAGGCCCTCGGCGAGCGCAAGGAGCGCCGTGACGACGCCACGGTCCGCGCCTCGATCGACGCCATGCTGAAGGCCGCCCGGGACGGCTCGAACATGATCGCCCCGATGCTGGAGGCCGTACGGGCCGAGGCCACGCTCGGCGAGATCTGCGACGCGCTGCGCGACGAGTGGGGCGTCTACACGGAGCCCCCGGGCTTCTGATCCGGCGGTCACACCTGACGGACTCAGGGGCGGTACGGAAACTCCGTACCGCCCCTTCCGCGTCTCCCCGGCCCGCGTCCTCCCGGCCCGCGTCCTTCCGGTGGCCTCAGAGCGCCGCCACCGAGCCGAGGCCGCCCACGAGGAGCGCGGAGAGGCGCGTCACCCACTCCTCGTCGACCGGTTCCGCGCTCACCAGCGCGCGGTGCACGACCGCGCCCGCGATGACGTCGAAGATCAGGTCGTCGGTGGCGTCCACCGCGACCGGGTCGCGGTCCGCCGGCAGCTCGCCGCGCCGCTGCGCCCGCATCCGGCCCTCCAGGACCAGCCGCTTCTGCCGGTCGACGATCGAGGCCCGGATGCGGGCGCGCAGCGGTTCGTCGCGGGTCGACTCGGCCACCACCGCCATCAGGGCGGTCTTGGTCTCGGGGCGTTCAAGGAGGGCCGCGAACTGCAGGACGACGTTCTCGATGTCGGCCTGGAGGGAACCCAGGTCGGGCAGTTCGAGTTCGTCGAAGAGGACGGCGACGGCGTCCACCACGAGCTCGTTCTTGTTGGCCCAGCGACGGTAGAGGGTCGTCTTCGCAACCCCGGCGCGGCCGGCGACGTCCCCCATCGTGAGCTTGGACCAGCCCAGCTCGACCAGGGCCGCGCGGGTCGCCTCCAGGATGGCCGTGTCGGCCTCGGTGGAGCGGGGGCGTCCGGTACGGCTGCTGCGGGGGTTGGTGCGGCGACACATCGACGACATGGAGGTCGACCATACCCGTCGGTAGGTACGGTGCCAGGGGCCCGGCGTGTGAGGCAGTTCACCGTACGGATCGGGCCCGCGCCCTCCCTCCGGTTCCGCTCGGAGAGTTACGCTACGACCTGTAGCGAAAGGCGTTGAGCGGCCTGAGCGACAACCTGGCGCCGGGTGGGGACCCGGCGCGAACCGAAGACGAGGAACCGTGTCGTCCGCACGTCTCGCACACCGGCGGGAGACCTGCGGACGGCGCGGTTCAGCCATGACTTACCGGTTACGCGCGCGGAGGGGGGAGGATGTACGCATGCAGCCCCGAAACATGTCCATGAGCGGCGTCGTCGATCTCGCCGCGGTGAAGGCGGCCGGAGAGGCCAAGGCGAAGGCGGAGCAGGCGCGCGCCGAAGCCGCACGGCAGGGCGGCCCCGCCGCGGTGCCCCCGTCCGCCCTGGTGATCGACGTCGACGAGGCCGGCTTCGAGCGCGATGTGATCCAGCGCTCGGCCGAGGTCCCGGTCGTCCTCGACTTCTGGGCCGAGTGGTGCGAACCGTGCAAGCAGCTCGGCCCCCTCCTGGAGCGGCTCGCCGTCGAGTACAACGGCCGCGTCCTGCTCGCGAAGATCGACGTCGACGCCAACCAGATGCTGATGCAGCAGTTCGGCATCCAGGGAATTCCGGCCGTTTTCGCGGTGGTCGCCGGCCAGGCGCTGCCGCTCTTCCAGGGCGCCGTGCCCGAGGCCCAGATCCGCGAGACCCTGGACCAGCTGATCCAGATCGGCGAGGAGCGCTTCGGTCTCACCGGCATCGCCGTCGACGCCGACGCCTCCGAGGGCGGCGCGGCGGCCGAGCGCCCGGTGGCGGCCGGCCCGTACGACGCCCTCCTCGAAGCGGCCCTGTCCGCGCTCGACGCGGGCGACCTGGCCGGCGCGGTCCAGGCGTACAAGAACGTGCTCGCCGACGACCCGGCCCACCCGGAGGCCAAGCTCGGCCTGGCGCAGGCCGAACTCCTCGCCCGGGTGCAGGACCTGGACCCGGCGGCCGTCCGCAAGAACGCCGCGGAGAACCCGGCCGACGTCACCGCGCAGATCGCCGCCGCCGACCTCGACCTGGTGGGCGGTCACGTGCAGGACGCCTTCGGGCGCCTCGTGGAGACCGTGCGCCGCACGGCGGGCGAGGAGCGGGACGCGGCGCGTCTGCGACTCCTGGAACTGTTCGAGGTGATCGGCGCCGAGGACCCGAGGGTCATGACGGCCCGGCAGGCCCTGGCACGGGTGCTGTTCTGAGGTCTTTCCGGCCTCCTTCGGAGCGCCGGATCCTCTGACGATTTGGCAACACAGTGACAAAACGCGGCCGTGCTTTACCAAAACTTGGTAATCGCGGCCGCTGTTACTTGCAGTAAGTCGAACCCGGCCTTCTGTCCGGATTCATGCGACCATCCGCCGATATTCCGGGGTCCGCGAACGCACCCTGCGTGCCCGCCCGGCCCCGTCCCGCCACAGTGCGGTTATTCACCCGTTACTAGCCGGTAACGAACCCCCTTGTGCGGGGGCGCGGAATGGACCACGATCGGCGACGCTCGGTCCGAACCGCACCACCCCGGCAACCACCCGGGACCGCGGCGAGGGTCCCCACCGGGCGGACCGGCGCTCCGGCACCGGTCGTGGACAGGGGGGTTCCCGCTCTCACCGAACGGGGCCTGTCCAACCAGGCCGCGCTCAAAGGCGCGGCCCGAGGTTGTCGCTCGGGGGTGATCGCCGGTGATTCGGACGCGCATCGCGCCGCCTGACGCTTCGGCGCTCTCCTTCCCGAGGACGTAGCTCTTCTCCCATCCCAGGACGGGCCCCGGGCCCTTCCGGAGATGTACGTCCGAGAAGGAGGAATTCTCATGAAGTCCCAGGTTCGTGGCGGAACCAGATGGAAGCGGTTCGCCGTCGTCATGGTCCCGAGTGTGGCCGCGACGGCCGCGATCGGTGTAGGCCTGGCCCAGGGCGCGCTTGCCGCGTCCTTCAGTATCTCCGGCCAGGAGTTCAAGGTTTCCACCGACAGTCTCGTCGGTGAGCAGTTCGTCCAGTACGGCAGTGTCGCCGTGGGTACGAAGCTGGACGGCGAGAAGTTCGGCGCCCCGGTCGCGGTCTCCGGATTCGACAACGCCTACATCACCAACATGTGCCAGTCGGTGGTGACGCCGAACGTTCCGTTCGTCGGCGATGTCACCCTCCGCCTGACGGCCGGTGACAGCGCCGACGCCAAGGGCGGGGACAAGGACAAGCAGGTCTTCGCCAAGGAGCTCTACCTTGACGTTTCCGACCTGAAGGCCGACGCCGAGTTCGAGAAGATCGACATCGGCATCGCGGCCGGATCGCTCGACCAGGGCAAGCCCGACGGCTGGCAGGGCATCCAGCCCGGCACCGCGGCCAAGGACGAGGGCTTCGCCCAGCGCGCCGACCGGGCCACGCTGAGGAACGTCAAGCAGAAGGCGTGGGCCACCACGGCCGCCACCTTCCGCCTTCCCGACCTGAGCCTGTCTCTGCACCGGGGCACCGCCAAGGAGTGCTTCAAGGGCTGACCAGGTCCTGAAGGTGCGGGCCGCTCCGGCGGCCCGCACACTCTCCGGGGCCCGCCCCGCTTCTCTCCACCTCTTTCTCAGCAACACCGCTTCCAGGGAGCTGTTTCCATGAGCGCCGAGACCCCCGCCTCCCCCGAAGTCCCCCAGGACAATCGGTTCAAGGTCTGGCGGCAGACCCGGCCCTTCTGGGCGGGGCTGTTCACCCTGATCGGCGGCCTGCCGATCGCCTACCTCCCATACGGGGACATGCGGCTCGGCAATGTCACCCTCGCCATGAAGACGACCGCCGGATCCAGCGCGCTGATCATCGGCGTCCTGCTGATCACGCTCGGCCTGACGATGTGGTTCCAGCCCATCGTGCGGGTCTTCGCCGGTGTGGCGTCGATCATCCTGGGGCTGGTCTCCATCCCGGTGTCGAACTTCGGCGGCCTGGTCGTCGGGTTCCTGTTCGCCCTCGTCGGAGGCGGCATGTCCATCGCCTGGGCGCCCGCTCCGCCGATCGAGGAGGCCGTGGACGCGGAGGACGACGACGAGCCGGAGGCCTCCGCCGAGACCGAAGCGGTACTGGCCGCCGGCGTCCCGGAGCAGCGCGAGGCGGAGCACCACGCGACCGAAACGACGATCGACGCCAACGGCGGGAGGAACAGTGCGGGGTGACGAGACTCAGTCGGCGCTCGCGAAAGGTGGCCCGCGGCACGCGGCCCCGCGCAAGTCGCTGCTGAACAGGATTCAGGGCCCCGCGGGCAAGGCGATGGCGCTGGCCGCCATGCCGACCGCGGTGTTCGTGGGCATGGGCCTCGCACCCAAGGTCGCCCTCGCCGACGAGAAGGACATCCCCTTCGCGCCCGGCCCCTGCGTGACCCGCTCGGACGAGCCGGTGACCGAGGAGACGACGAAGCCCGCCGAGACGGCGAAGCCGACCCCGTCCGCCACCCCGTCCGCCACCCCTTCGACGACCGCGACGGCCACCCCGAGCGCCACCGCCACGCCGACGCCGACCGCGACGGAGACCGGGCAGGCGACGACCCAGCAGGCCCAGGAGCGGGCGAAGGCCACCGCCGCGCCGACCGCGACGCCGACGGCCACGCCCACACCCACGCCGACGAAGTCGGTGAACCCGCTGGACCCGCTGGGTGTCGGTGACGCGCTCAAGGACCTGTTCGACGGCCCCGACCCGGAGCCGACGGTCACGCCCACCACGACGGCCCCGACGACCGAGGCCCCGGCCAAGCCGGCGACGGACCCCGACGCGCCGGAGGCGACCACCGCGCCGAAGCCGACGGCCACCGCTTCGAAGCCGACCGCCGACCCGGCTGCCGAGAAGACGAAGGCCGCGATCGAGAAGGCCGCCGAGAAGGCGGGCGTGAAGGTCGAGGAGCTGCCGGAGAGCGCCAAGGGTCTCGACGCCAAGAAGGACGAGGACATACCCGACGGCGCGAAGCCCCGCTTCCCCTGCCCCGAGCCCGACCCCGAGGCGCTCGCGGCGGCCGAACTGGAGCCCGGCATCCCGCTGCTCCCGGACGAGCCGTGGCGCCTGGAGAGCTCGCTGCTCAAGCTGTACGGCCTGAAGTACCACGGCATCGTGGAGGTGAAGACCTACGGCGGCAAGATCAAGAAGGTGCTGAAGTTCACCGCCTCCAAGGTCGACATCCACGATCTGCACCAGATGACGGTCCACTCCGAGGGGCGCACGGCCCACGTCCGCTCCAGCGACACGGACGAGTCGACCATCCGCGACGGCAAGGTGACCATGTACACGGAGGAGCTGAAGGGCAATCTCTTCGGCCTCTTCCCCGTCACCTTCAGCCCGGAGACCCCGCCCCCGCTGGACGTTCCCTACGCAGAGTTCACCAAGGTGAAGCTCAAGCAGGCGGGCCAGTTCGGCGGCACCCTGAGGATCCCGGAACTCAGGAACACGATCGAGCCCAACTGACCCGTACGTTTCATGGCGAAGCCCCCGTCCACCGGACGGGGGCTTCGCCATGAAACGTACGGGTCAGACGCGTCAGGCGCGCTCGCCGCCACCGAGGTGGTGGACGCGGACCATGTTCGTCGTGCCGGGGACGCCGGGGGGCGAGCCGGCGGTGATGACCATGGTGTCGCCCTCGTTGTAGCGCTGGAGCTTCAGGAGCTCGGCGTCCACGATGTCGACCATCGCGTCCGTGGTCTCCACGAACGGGACGAGGAAGGACTCCACGCCCCAGCTCAGGGTGAGCTGGTTGCGGGTGTTCTCGTCCGTCGTGAACGCGAGGATCGGCTGCTGCGTCCGGTAGCGGGAGAGACGGCGGGCCGTGTCGCCGGACTGGGTGAAGGCGACCAGCGCCTTGCCGCCGAGGAAGTCGGCGATCTCGCAGGCCGCGCGGGCGACGGAGCCGCCCTGGGTGCGCGGCTTCTTGCCCGGGACCAGGGGCTGGAGGCCCTTGGAGAGCAGCTCCTCCTCGGCCGCGGTGACGATCTTCGACATCGTCTTCACGGTCTCGATCGGGTACGCGCCGACCGAGGACTCGGCCGACAGCATGACCGCGTCCGCGCCGTCCAGGATCGCGTTGGCGACGTCGCTCGCCTCGGCGCGGGTCGGACGCGAGTTGGTGATCATCGACTCCATCATCTGGGTGGCGACGATGACCGGCTTGGCGTTGCGGCGACAGAGCTCCACGAGGCGCTTCTGCACCATCGGGACCTTCTCGAGGGGGTACTCGACGGCGAGGTCGCCACGGGCCACCATGACCGCGTCGAAGGCCGCGACGACGGCCTCCATGTTGTCGACGGCCTGCGGCTTCTCGACCTTGGCGATGACGGGGACCCGGCGGCCCTCCTCGTCCATCACCTTGTGGACGTCCTTGACGTCGTCGGCGTCGCGGACGAAGGAGAGGGCGACCATGTCGCAGCCCATCCGCAGGGCGAAGCGGAGGTCGTCGACGTCCTTCTCGGACAGGGCGGGGACGTTGACGGCCGCGCCGGGCAGGTTGATGCCCTTGTGGTCGGAGATGACACCGCCCTCGACGACGATGGTCTTGACCCGGGGGCCCTCGACCTCGACGACCCGCAGTTCGACGTTGCCGTCGTTGATGAGGACCTGGTCGCCCTTGGAGACGTCACCGGGCAGGCCCTTGTAGGTGGTGCCGCAGATGGACTTGTCGCCGGGGACGTCCTCGGTGGTGATGGTGAACTCGTCACCGCGCACCAGCTCGACCGGGCCCTCGGCGAAGGTCTCGAGACGGATCTTGGGGCCCTGGAGGTCGGCGAGGACGCCGACGGCGCGACCGGTGTCCGCGGCGACCTGCCGGACGCGGTCGTACCGCTCCTGGTGTTCCGCCTGGGACCCGTGGCTGAAGTTGAATCGGGCCACGTTCATGCCGGCCTCGATGAGAGCCTTCAGCTGCTCATACGAGTCGACGGCGGGGCCCAGCGTGCAGACGATTTTGGAACGGCGCATGAGGCGGATCCTATCGGTTTGTTTCTCTGCGGAATATTCCATCTGGCGGAAAGTACAAATGGGCGCGGGGCCGCTCAGGCGTTCACTCGTTCGAGCTCGCCGAGCTCTGAACGAGCGCGAAACTCTGGCGCGCGATCTCCAGCTCCTCGTCCGTCGGTACCACGGCCACCGCCACCCGCGCGTACTCCGGCGAGATCAGCCGTGCCTCGTCGGAACGTACGGAGTTGAGGCCCTTGTCCACCGCGAGACCCAGCTCCTCCAGGCCCGCGACGGCAGCCTCCCGCACCGGGGCCGCGTTCTCACCGACCCCCGCCGTGAACGCCACCGCGTCCACCCGGCCGAGCACCGCGTAGTACGCGCCGATGTACTTCTTCAGCCGGTGGACGTAGATGTCGAAGGCGAGCGCCGCCCGCTCGTCGCCCTCGTCGACCCGGCGGCGGATCTCCCGCATGTCGTTGTCGCCGCAGAGCCCGACCAGGCCGGACCTCTTGTTCAGCAGGACGTCGATCTCGTCCGTCGACATGCCCGCCACCCGCTTCAGGTGGAAGGTGACCGCCGGGTCGATGTCGCCCGAGCGGGTGCCCATGACCAGGCCTTCCAGCGGCGTCAGGCCCATCGAGGTGTCCACGCACCGGCCGCCCCGCACCGCCGAGGCGGAGGCGCCGTTCCCCAGGTGCAGCACGATCACGTTCACCTCTTCCGGCTCCTTGCCGAGCAGCCTCGCCGTCTCGCGCGAGACGTACGCGTGCGAGGTGCCGTGGAAGCCGTACCGCCGGATCCGGTGCGCGTCGGCGGTCTCCACGTCGATCGCGTACCGCGCCGCGGACTCCGGCATCGTGGTGTGGAAGGCGGTGTCGAAGACCGCGACCTGCGGCAGGTCGGGGCGGAGCGCCGTCGCCGTCCGGATGCCGACGAGGTTCGCCGGGTTGTGCAGGGGCGCCACCGGCACGAGCCGCTCGATCTCGGCGAGCACCTCCTCGTCGATCACCGTCGGCTCGGTGAACCTCAGCCCGCCGTGCACCACCCGGTGGCCGATCGCCGCGAGGTCGGGCGAGTCCAGACCGAGGCCGTCCGCCGCCAGCTCCGCGGCGACCGCCTTCAGCGCGGCCGCGTGGTCGGGGATCGGACCGTTCGTCTCCCGCTTCACACCGCCGCCCTGGAGGGGGGCGTGGACGAGCCGCGAGGTCTCCTCGCCGATGCGCTCCACGAGCCCCTGGGCGAGACGGCTGTCGTCGCGCATGTCGAGCAGCTGGTACTTCACCGACGAGGAGCCGGAGTTGAGGACGAGGACACGGGTGGGGGCGGTCATGCGGGGAGCTCCTGACCCTGGGCGGGGACGTGGGGGGTCTGGGACTGGATCGCCGTGATGGCGACCGTGTTGACGATGTCGCTGACGAGCGCGCCGCGCGAGAGGTCGTTCACCGGCTTGCGCAGACCCTGGAGCACCGGGCCGACGGCCACGGCGCCGGCCGAGCGCTGCACGGCCTTGTAGGTGTTGTTGCCGGTGTTGAGGTCGGGGAAGATCAGGACGGTCGCCTGCCCCGCCACCTCCGACCCCGGCAGCTTCGTCGCCGCCACCGAGGGCTCCACGGCCGCGTCGTACTGGATCGGGCCCTCGATCCGCAGCTCCGGGTGCGCCTCGCGGACCAGCTTGGTCGCCTCCCGCACCTTGTCGACGTCCGCGCCGGAGCCCGAGGTACCGGTGGAGTACGACAGCATCGCGATCCGCGGCTCGACGCCGAAGCGGGCGGCGGTGGCCGCCGACTGGACGGCGATGTCCGCGAGCTGCTCCGCGTTCGGATCCGGGTTGACCGCGCAGTCGCCGTACACCAGGACCTTGTCGGCCAGGCACATGAAGAAGACCGAGGAGACGATCGAGGCCTCCGGCTTCGTCTTGATGATCTCGAAGGCGGGACGGATCGTCGCCGCCGTGGAGTGCACCGAACCCGACACCATGCCGTCGGCCAGGCCCTCCTGGACCATCAGGGTGCCGAAGTAGTTGACGTCCGAGACGACGTCGTACGCCAGCTCGACGCTGACGCCCTTGTGGGCGCGGAGCGCCGCGTACTTCTCCGCGAAGGAGTCCCGCAGCTCCGAGGTCTGCGGGTCGATCAGCTGGGTGCCGCCCAGGTCCACGCTCAGGTCGGCGGCCTTCTTGCGGATGGTCTCGACGTCGCCGAGCAGCGTCAGGTCGCAGACGTCACGGCGCAGCAGCACGTCGGCGGCGCGCAGCACCCGCTCCTCGGTGCCCTCGGGGAGCACCACCCGGCGCCGGTCGGCGCGCGCCTGCTCGATGAGCTCGTGCTCGAACATCATCGGGGTGACCCGGCCGCTGCGGGCGACGGAGATCCGCTTGAGGAGGTCGGCCGTGTCCACGTGCCGCTCGAACAGGCCGAGGGCCGTCTCCGCCTTGCGCGGGGTGGCCGCGTTCAGCTTGCCTTCGAGGGAGAAGAGTTCGGTGGCGGTCGGGAAGCTGGTGCCCGGTACGGAGATGACCGGGGTGCCGGGAGCGAGACGGGCCGCGAGGGTCAGGATCTCCTTGCTGGGCCGCTCGTCGAGGGTGAGCAGCACGCCCGCGATCGGCGGGGTGCCGGCCGAGTGCGCGGCCAGCGCGCCGACGACCAGGTCGGCGCGGTCCCCGGGGGTGACGACCAGACAGCCGGGGGTCAGCGCGTTGAGGAAGTTCGGCAGCATGGCGCCGCCGAAGACGAAGTCGAGGGCGTCGCGCGCCAGGCCCGCGTCGTCGCCGAGGACGACGGAGGCGCCGAGCGCGTGGGTGATCTGGGCGACGGTGGGCGCGGCGAGCGCCGGCTCGTCCGGCAGGACGTAACAGGGCACGGGCAGCCGGGTGGTGAGCCGCTCGGCGATGGCCTCGCGGTCCTCGCCCGTCACCCGGTTGACGACCATCGCGAGGACGTCGCAGCCGAGTCCGTCGTACGCCCGGAAGGCGTTGCGGGCCTCGGCCCGTACGGACTCCGCCGGCTGGCCCTTGCCGCCGACGACCGGGATGACGGAGGCGCCGAACTCGTTGGCGAGCCGGGCGTTGATCGCCAGCTCGTCGGGGAGCTGGGTGGCGGCGAAGTCGGTGCCGAGGACGAGGACGACCTCGTAGTCGCGGGCCACGGCGTGGAAACGGTCGACGAGGCACGAGACCAGCGCGTCGGTGCCCCGCTCAGCCTGGAGCGCGGAGGCCTCGTGGTAGTCCATCCCGTAGACCGTCGAGGCGTCCTGCGAGAGCCGGTAGCGGGCACGCAGCAGGTCGAAGAGCCGGTCGGGACCATCGTGCACCAGTGGCCGGAACACCCCCACCCGGTCCACCTGGCGGGTGAGGAGCTCCATGACTCCCAGCTCGACGACCTGGCGGCCGTCACCGCGATCGATCCCGGTCACGTACACGCTGCGCGTCACGCCGTGGTCTCCTGTCCGGTCCCGCGGAACCCGGGGTGCGCCGACGATCCGCTGCCTGTCAATCCACTGCCCTCAGAAAGCCCCGATAGGGCGGCATTACCCCCTTGACAATACCCCCGCCGATAGTTACGTCGCCCGCCGGACGAAGGGCCCGGAAACCCGGGACGAAAGGCCTCCGCGAGGCCCGGCGACGGCACGCGCGGAACGCCGGCGAACGCGTCCGCCAGGTCGGGCGTGTGAGAATTGCGGTGGCTCACACGGACCGCGACCGAGCAGGAGACACAGCACGATGCGCATCGGAGTCCTCACCGCAGGCGGCGACTGCCCCGGCCTGAACGCAGTGATCCGGTCGGTCGTACACCGGGCGCTCACCGGTCACGGCGACGAAGTCATCGGCTTCGAGGACGGGTTCAAGGGCCTTCTCGACGGCCACTACCGCCCCCTCGACCTGAACGCCGTCAGCGGCATCCTGGCCCGTGGCGGCACCATCCTCGGCTCGGCCCGCCTGGAGCGGAACCGGCTGGCCGAGGCCGCCGCGTCCGCCCCCGACCTCGCCCGCGAGTACGGCATCGACGTCCTCATCCCCATCGGCGGCGAAGGCACCCTGACCGCCGCCCGGATGCTCTCCGACGCCGGCATGCCCGTCGTCGGCGTCCCGAAGACGATCGACAACGACATCTCCTCCACGGACCGCACCTTCGGCTTCGACACCGCCGTCGGCGTCGCCACCGAGGCCATGGACCGCCTCAAGACCACCGCCGAGTCCCACCAGCGGGTGATGGTCGTCGAGGTGATGGGCCGCCACGCCGGCTGGATCGCCCTGGAGTCCGGCATGGCCGGCGGCGCGCACGGCATCTGCCTCCCCGAGCGGCCCTTCCAGGTCGACGACCTCGTGAAGATGGTCGAGGAGCGCTTCGCCCGCGGCAAGAAGTTCGCCGTCATCTGCGTCGCCGAGGGCGCCCATCCGGCCGAGGGCTCGATGGAGTACAAGAAGGGCGAGATCGACCAGTTCGGCCACGAGCGCTTCCAGGGCATCGGCAACCAGCTCGCCGTCGAGCTGGAGCGGCGGCTCGGCAAGGAGGCCCGGCCGGTCATCCTCGGGCACGTCCAGCGCGGCGGCACGCCGACGGCGTACGACCGGGTGCTCGCCACCCGCTTCGGCTGGCACGCGGTGGAGGCGGCGCACCGCGGCGACTTCGGCCGGATGACGGCGCTGCGGGGCACGGACGTCGAGATGGTGCCGCTCGCCGAGGCCGTCACCCAGCTCAAGACGGTCCCGGTGAACCGCATGCGCGAGGCGGAGTCGGTCTTCTGACGATGCCGACCGGCTCCTGACGATGTCCGTCGGGATCTCTGTCCCGGGTGCCCGCCGGGACCCCCGTTCCGGATGTCCGCCGGGACCCGTGCACACCCGAGTGGCCCCGACCGTCCCCCCGTGGACGGTCGGGGCCACTCCGCTGTGCCGGCACCACCCCCGGAAATGCCGGGTTCCACTCTTGAGCCGGAGCGTGAGATCAACAAGGCTTGGGGCTTGTCCCGGACATGTCCCAACCCTGTCCGGCGGAAGGGAGCGGCGCGCATGGCACCGGGGGAGCACACGCCCGACCCGCGGGGGGCGAGGACCCCCGCCGAGTTCCTCGCGCGCCTTCAGGCACTCAAGGACTGGTCCGGCCTGACCTACCGCGAACTCGCGGCGCGGGCGGAGGCACGCGGGGACGGCCTGCCCCGGTCCACCGTGGCGAACATGCTGGCCCGCCCCACCCTGCCCCGCGAGGAGCTGCTGACCACCTTCGTCCGCGCTTGCGGAGTCGCGTCGGAGACCGAGCTGGAGGAGTGGCGGACGGTACGGAGGAGGCTGGCGGGCCGGGGGACGTACGCGGCGGTGGAAGCGGGCGAGGGCACGGGAGCGGGTCCGGGAGCGCCGGTGGCCGAGGCGGCGGACCCGGCTGCGGGGGAGGCCGAGGCGACGGACCAGGCTGCGGGGGAGGCCGAGGCGACGGACCAGGCGGACGCGGTGACGGACCCGGCGGGCACGGTGACGGAGGCCGGTCCGGCTGGTGCGGCGGCGACGGAGGCCGGCCCGGCCTCGGCCGGCGGCCCGGCCGCCCCCGCGCATCCGGCGGTGACCGGCCCGCCGTCCTCCTGGCCCGACGTCGCCGAACCGCCGCACGGGCCGTCCGTGACCCGGCCGGGGGCGCCGGCCCGGATACGGCGTGCCCTCGTCGCCACGGTCGCGGTCGCCGGGCTCGTCCTCGCCGCTGTCAGCGTCGTCGCCGTCCTCCGGGACGGCCGTACCGGAACCGGCGGGCAACAGCCCCGTACCGCTCCCGCCGCCGGGGACGTACGCGTCCGGGTGGTCGGCACCGAGTTCTGTCTCGGGGAGCGGCGGGGCACCCGTACCGGCCAGATCCACCAGCTGCCGTGCGCCGAGGCGGGCGTCCCGCTCTACTCGCTCGCGCCGGTGGCCGCCGGCCGGTGGCGGATCGTCTCCGACCACCCCGACTACGGTCCCGGCTGCTCCGGCATACCCTCCGGCGGCCGGATACCCGACGCCGCGTACGAGGACTCCGAGTGCGGGGACCCGAGCCGGGTCGAGACCTTCGCCCTGGAGCCGTACGGCACTCCCGTCCGGGGGCACCGGATCGTCCCGGTGGGCTCCGCGACGCCCGGCAGCTGCGTCACCGTCGTCGGTGACCGCACGGCCGCCTGGGCGCGTCTCGCCCAGGCGCCCTGCGCGCCGGACGCGGCGGGCCAGCTCTTCGCCTTCGAGAGACGTGACTGATCCGCTGATCCGCGAGTCCCGGGACGGCCGGCGGCCGGCGGTCGTAGGGTCGGACCCGTCACAGAGGAGGACTTCTGATGCGCAGCGTGACCTACTCGATGGGCGTCTCCCTCGACGGCTACATCGTCGGGCCGGACGGCGACTTCGACTGGACGGGCCCCGACGAGGAGGTCTTCCGCTTCTGGATCGACGAGATCCGGGACGTCGGCGTCCACCTGCTGGGACGACGGCTGTACGAGACGATGCTGTACTGGGAGACCGCCGACCAGGATCCCTCGCTCGACGCCCCGTCGCGCGAGTGGATCTCGCTCTGGAACCCCCTCCCGAAGGTCGTGTTCTCCACCACCTTGTCGGAGGTGCGGGGCAATGCCCGTCTGGCCTCCGGGGGCCTGGTGGAGGAGATCGAGCGGTTGCGGGCCGAGCCGGGGGAGGGCGACATCGCGATCGGCGGCGCGACCCTCGCCGCCGAGGCGGCCGCGGCGGGACTGATCGACGAGTACCGGGCCGTGGTCCACCCGGTGCTGGTCGGCGGTGGCGTTCCGTTCTTTCCCCGGAGCGGGCGCAGGGTGGATCTCGAACTCGTCGAGACCCGCCCCTTCAGCTCGGGAGTCGTCTACCTCCGCCACCGCGTGGCACGCCGGAACCTGCCCTAGGACGCTGCCCGGGGAGTCTCCACCAGCCGGGCCCTGAGCGCCGTCACCACCGACGGGTCGAGCCCGACGTGGCCGGTGACGTACGCGTCCACCGAGCCGTACCGCGCGCGCAGGTCCGCGAGGAACAGCCTGATGACGTCGGCGGGGGCCCGACCGTACCCCGGCCAGCGGAGCTCGCGGCCCGGGTGTGCCGCCCGCCAGTCCGCGATCAGCCGCTCCGTGGCCAGTTCGGTGAGCGCGAAGTCCGCGAGGATCTCCTCGTCGGGGACTCCGAGGAGGGCGAGGACGACGGCCGCGAGCAGACCGGTACGGTCCTTCCCCGAGGCGCAGTGGAAGACGAGCGGTCCGTCGGCGGCGGCGATGAGTTCGAGGGCCGTACGGAGTTCCACCGCTCCGTCCTCGGCGACCTCGGCGAACCGGTCGGCGAGGTAGCGCCACGGGTCGAGGTCCGGGTCGATCTCCGCCTGGTCGTACGGGCGGTGCTCGATGGAGAGGTTGTGCCAGGAGACGTCCTCGGTCTCCGGCAGGCGGCCCTTGGCGGCGATCTCCCACGGATAGCGCAGGTCGATCACCGTGGCCACGCCGAGCGCGCGGAAGGTGTCCAGGTCGGTGGGGCCGGCGTCCGTCAGCTTGGCGAGGGAGTCGGAGCGGTAGAGGGTCTCCCACCGCACGGTCCCGCCGTCGGCGGTCGGATAGCCGCCCAGGTCACGGAAGTTGTGGAGCCGTTCGAAGGGTATGTGTCGTCTCACGGCGCCAATCTACGGTGCCGGTCCACGGAGTTGATCCGGGGCGCCGGTCCACGGCCCGGCGGTCACTGACCGACGGCCGCCCAGAAATGGCCGGTGATCTCGTCCAGGTACGCGCGTCCCTCGTCGCCGGTCGCGCCCGAGGCACCCCAGCTGCTGGTCGCCACCATCCGGGCGTGGTACTCCGTGTGCAGCTGCTGCAGGGCGGACTCCAGGGTCCGCTTGGGCAGCGGCAGCATCTTCACGGCCGGTTTCACGTACGCCTGCCAGCGGGTGGTGGCGGCGTCGCGCAGCAGCTCGGCGAGGCGCTCGTCGCCGCCGGTCGCCGTGATCAGGGCGCGCGGGCCGAGACCGAGGACCTCCGCGAGGGTGGCCGTCTGGCGTTCGGTGCCGCGCCAGCGGCCCTCGTCCTCCATCCGCTGGTACGCGGAGGCCGCCACGCCCACCCGCCGGGCCAGCTCCTCGACGGCGAGGCCGCGCGCCATCCGGTGCTCGCGCAGGCTGGAGGCGGCGGCGATCAGCTCGGCGGGGGAGCACCACAGGACGCCCGCGAGGGCGGTGAGCTCCTGCGCGTCGGGGGCGGCCCGGCCGCGCTCCCAGGCGACGACGGTGTCGGGGGTGACGAAGAGGCCGTACTGGGCGCGCAGGCCGTACGCGACATGGCCGGGGGCCATGCCGAGGGCCTCGCGCAGTCGGCGGGCGGCCAGGGCGTTGAAGGGCGGGGAGGGTTGGTGCACCCGGCCACGGTAGGTGCGGGTGTGACGGTTGGCTACGGTGTGTTCACCCAAGGTGCACGGTCGTAGGAACGTGGGAACCGATCGGTAACTGACCGCTGTGGCCATGGAAACGATCAGTGACCGGCCGCGATCGCCTTGGAACGCTCACTTCCCGCGAGTCGGCCCGTCGAGCCAGCGGTACTGGAGCTCGGGCCGCCCGATCTGGCCGTACTGCGGGGCGCGCACGGCCCGGCCCTCGGTCACCAGGTGCTCCAGGTAGCGGCGGGCCGTGATCCGGGAGATCCCGACCGCCGTGCCCGCCTCGGCCGCCGTCAGCCCCGCCGGGGCGGACCGCAGGGTACGGGTGACGGACTCCAGGGTGGGCGCGCTCAGGCCCTTGGGGAGCGTGGCGGGGTGCGGGGCCCGGAGGGTGGCGAGCGCGCGGTCCACCTCGTCCTGCCCGGAGGCCTCGCCGGCGGCCGCCCGGAACTCGGCGTACCGGGCGAGCCGGTCCCGGAGGGTCGCGAAGGCGAAGGGCTTCAGGACGTACTGGACGACGCCCAGGGACACGCCTTCGCGGACGACCGCCAGGTCACGGGCGGAGGTCACGGCGATGACGTCGGCGGAGTGCCCGGCGGCGCGCAGCGCGCGCAGCAGCTGGAGGCCGTGGCCGTCCGGCAGGTAGAGGTCGAGCAGGATCAGGTCGACCGGCGTCCGGTCGAGCACCCGCACGGCGGCGGCCCGGGAGTGCGCGACCCCGACGACGGTGAACCCCTCGACCCGCCCGGCGTACAGCGCGTGGGCGTCGGCGGCGACGGGATCGTCCTCGACGACGAGCACCCGGAGGACCGGCGCGCTCACGCGGACACCCCCGCTCCGGCGGCGCCGTCGGTCGCCGCGGGGGGCTCGGTCGCCGCCGCGGGCTCGGGCGGTGCCTCGGACGTGCGCGACAGCGGTCTCCCGGACGCGCGCGGCAGCGGCGACGGTGACTCGGACGCGCGCGGCAGCGGCAGCCGTACCGTGAACTGCGCCCCGCCCTCCTCCGCGTCCGCGAGGTCGAGCGTGCCCGACGCGCGGGTCACCGCCTGGCCCACCAGGGCCAGGCCGAGGCCGCGGCCCGGGCCCCGGGTGGACCAGCCGCGGCCCAGGACCGCGTCCCGGTCGGCAGGCCGGACGCCGGGACCGCTGTCGCCGACCCGGAGGAGCAGTTCGCCGTCGCCCGAGCGGGCCGCGACCGTGACGGTCACGCGTGCGTGCGGGGTGCCGCCCGCCGCCTCCACCGCGTTGTCGATGAGGTTGCCGAGGATCGTCACCAGGTCCCGGGACGGCAGGGCCGCCGGTACGAGGCCGTCGTCGATGCGGCTGTCCTCGGTGAGGACCAGTTCCACACCCCGCTCGTTGGCCTGCGCCGCCTTGCCGAGCAGCAGCGCCGCGAGGACGGGCTCGCCGACGGCGTCCACGACCCGGTCGGTGAGCGCCTGCGCGAGCTCCAGCTCCGCCGTCGCGAACTCCACCGCCTCGGCCACCCGGCCCAGTTCGATGAGCGAGACGACCGTGTGCAGCCGGTTCGCCGCCTCGTGGGCCTGTGAGCGGAGCGCCTCGGTGAACCCGCGCTCGGAGTCCAACTCACCTGAAAGCGACTGGAGTTCCGTGCGGTCCCGGAGCGTGACGACCGTGCCGCGCCGCTCGCCGCCCACCACCGGGCGGGTGTTGACCACGAGGACCCGGTCGGCCGTCAGATGCGTCTCGTCCACGCGCGGCTCCGAGGACAGCAGCGCCCCGGCCAGCGGCGCGGGCAGTCCGAGCTCGGCCGCGGGGCGGCCGACGACCCCCTCGTCCAGGCCGAGCAGCTCCCGCGCCCCGTCGTTGATGAGGGCGATCCGCCGCCGTCCGTCGAGCATCACGAGCCCTTCGCGGACGGCGTGCAGCGCGGCCTCGTGGTAGTCGTGCATCCGGCTCAGCTCCGTCGCGTTCATGCCGTGCGTGTGACGGCGGAGACGTGCGTTGACCACGTACGTCCCCGCGCCGCCGAGCGCGAGTGCCGCGCCCGCCATGCCGAGCAGCGCGGTCACCTGCTCCCGTATCTGCTCGCTGATCCTCTCGATCGTGATGCCCGCGCTGACCAGGGCGACGACCCGGCCGTCGTCGAAGACGGGCGCCACCGTCCGCACGGAGGGGCCGAGTATCCCCAGGTGGGTCTCGGAGTACGTCCGGCCCGCCGCCGCCTCCTCGATGTGGCCGAGGTACGTCCGGCCGATCTGCGCGGGCTCGGGGTGGGTCCAGCGGGTGCCGTCGGGGGCCATGATCACCACGAAGGCGACTCCCGCGTGGCGGCGCAGGGACTCGGCGTACGGCTGGAGCACCGCCGTCGGGTCGGCGGAGCGGGCCGCGGCGGCCACGGACGGGGAGTCGGCGACGGCCGCGGCGGTCGCGGTGGCCTGGCGCCGCGCGGTCTCCTCGGCCTGCGCCCGGTCCGTGACGTACGCGAAGACCGCGCACCCCGCCACGACGACGGCCACGAGCACGACCTGCATCGCGAAGAGCTGGCCGGCCAGGCTGCGGGGGCGGGGAAGAGGGAGGCGCATGCGGGTAAGTGTGCACGGCCGCGTGGGCGTCGGCGTATCGCGTTCCCGAATCGTTTCCTGCCCGATCGTCCCGTTCCTCCCCCGTCCACTGTTTCGGTCGTGAACGAAACGTACGTAACCGTGACCCCGGTCACAGGCTGATGGATAGTCGCGGAGTCCACCGGGACGTGGACACCCATCAGCACGAGGAGGAGCCCGTGGCCGCACGACGGGACCGTACGCACTATCTGTATCTGGCCGTCATCGGCGCCGTGGTGCTCGGCATCACGGTCGGGTTCCTGGCGCCCGGCGTCGCCGTCGAGCTCAAGCCGCTGGGCACCGGCTTCGTCAATCTGATCAAGATGATGATCTCGCCGATCATCTTCTGCACGATCGTGCTCGGAGTCGGATCGGTCCGGAAGGCGGCGAAGGTCGGTGCCGTCGGTGGCCTCGCCCTCGGCTACTTCATGGTCATGTCGACCGTCGCGCTCGCCATCGGCCTGCTCGTCGGCAACCTCCTGGAGCCCGGCTCCGGACTCCACCTCACCAAGGAGCTGGCCGAGGCCGGCGCCAAGCAGGCCGAGGGCGCGAGCGAGTCCACGCCGGACTTCCTGCTCGGGATCATCCCGAAGACCCTCGTCTCCGCCTTCACCGAGGGCGAGGTCCTGCAGACCCTCCTCGTCGCCCTGCTCGCCGGCTTCGCGCTGCAGGCCATGGGTGCCGCCGGAGAACCGGTTCTGCGTGGGATCGGGCACATCCAGCGACTCGTCTTCCGCATCCTCGGCATGATCATGTGGGCCGCCCCCGTCGGCGCGTTCGGCGCGATCGCCGCCGTCGTCGGCGCGACCGGCGTCGACGCCCTCAAGTCCCTCGCCGTCATCATGATCGGCTTCTACCTGACCTGCGCGATCTTCGTCTTCGTCGTGCTCGGCGCGCTCCTCAGGCTGGTCGCCGGGATCAACATCTGGTCCCTCCTGAAGTACCTGGGCCGCGAGTTCCTGCTGATCCTCTCCACCTCGTCCTCGGAGTCCGCGCTTCCCCGGCTCATCGCGAAGATGGAGCACCTGGGCGTCAGCAAGCCCGTCGTCGGCATCACCGTGCCGACCGGCTACTCCTTCAACCTCGACGGCACCGCGATCTACCTGACGATGGCCTCGCTCTTCGTCGCCGAGGCGATGGGCGACCCGCTCTCGGTCGGCGAGCAGATCTCGCTCCTCGTCTTCATGATCATCGCCTCGAAGGGTGCCGCGGGCGTCACCGGCGCCGGTCTCGCCACCCTCGCCGGCGGCCTCCAGTCGCACCGGCCCGAGCTGGTCGACGGCGTGGGCCTGATCGTCGGCATCGACCGCTTCATGAGCGAGGCGCGCGCCCTCACCAACTTCGCGGGCAACGCCGTCGCGACGGTCCTCGTCGGCACCTGGACGAAGGAGATCGACACGGCGCGGGTCTCCGAGGTCCTCGCCGGCCGGGTCCCATTCGACGAGAAGACCCTCGTCGACGACCACGCCCCGGCCCCGGACCGGTCCTCGGCCCACGCCCCGGACCAGGTCCCGGACCAGCGGGCCGAGGACGGCGAGGAGAAGGCCCGCGCGGGCGTCTGACGACTTCCGGGTCCCGGGCCTTGAGCCGGATCCGGGCCCCGGGAGAGGGGCGGCCCGTCGAGGCGGCCCCGGGAGAAGGGCGGCCCCGCCGGGGCCGCCCTTCGGCGACGGCCCCGAGCACGCAGACCCGTCCGCCCCGGCCCCGGCTCCGCTTGACCTTGACACGGTGACAAGGACTTCACTGCGGTCAAGGACTTCGTCGCGGCCGAGGAGCGGACCCATGACCATGCCGGAAAAGGGCACGAACACCCTGCGGGTTCTCCGGGCGCTGGAGAACGCCGACCCGTCCGTTCGGCTGCGGGCCGTGATGGCGGTCGGTACGACCCCGGCCCCGGATCTCGTCGGCAAGCTCGTCGAGCGGTGCGCGGTCGAACCCGAGTTCTCCGTGCGCGAGACGCTGACGTGGGCGCTCACCCGCCACCCGGTGTCCTTGACGGTCCCGGCGCTTCTCGGCGAACTCCGCTCGGAGCACGCGCAGGCGCGGAGCCAGGCGCTGCACACGCTGTCCAAGATCGCGGACCGACGGGCGTGGCCGGCGATCACGACGGCGCTGATGTCCGACGCCGACGACGAGGTGGCCCGGAGCGCCTGGCGGGCGGCGGTCGTGCTCGTACCCGAAGGTGAGGAGCGCGAGCTCGCCGTAGTGTTGGCGACACAGCTCGGACGCGGCGAACACGAGACGCAACTGAGCCTCAGCCGGGCGCTGATCGCGCTCGGGGAGGTGACGCTGCCGGTACTGGGCACCGCGACCGCGGATCCCGACCCCCGGGTGCGCGCGCACGCGATCGCCACGGAACGGCTGTGGCGCGACCCGGAGGCCGGATTCGAGTCCGCGATCGAGGAGGCGAAGCGCGTCGTGGCCCTCGGCGGGGCCGGCGGGAGGGACGGTAGGCAGTGCTGATCGGTGATGTCGCCCGACGGTCCGGGGTCAGCGCCCGCATGCTCAGGCACTACGAATCGCTCGGCCTGGTGCGGCCGACGGGACGTACCGACTCCGGCTATCGCGCGTACTCCGACGAGAACATCCGGCGGATCTTCCACATCGAGGTCCTCCGGTCACTGGGGCTGTCGCTGCGCGACGTCGGGCGGGCGCTCGACGACCCCGGCTTCGCGCCCGCGGAACTCGTCGACGACCTCGTCCGCCGGACCCGGGAGCGCATCGCGGCGGAGACGGAGCTGCTCACCCGGCTCCGTCGGATCGGTGCCGCGGAACCCTCCGGCTGGGAGGACGTCCTGCGGATCGTCGCGCTCCTCCAGGGGCTGGGGTCGAAGAGCGCGGGGGCGCGGCAGCGCGCGGCCCTGTCCGCGGCCGAGGATCTTCCCGTGCAGGTGGAAGCCCTGGTCGAGGCCGTGCTGAGCGAGTCGGACCCGAACGTCGCCGGGGCCCTGCGCTGGGCTCTGGCGCGCTCGGGCGAGGACGGGGCGGCGCCACTCGCGAAGGGCCTCGGCTCGCCCGCGGCCGAGGTACGGAAACGGGCCGTCCGGTCCCTCGCCGAGATTCCGGGCGATGAGGCGACCGCACTGCTGCGGGACGCCCTCGCGAACCCCGACGTCGTGGTCCGCGGATACGCGGCGCTGGCGCTCGGGGCGCGTGGGGTGGCCGACGCGGTCCCGACGCTCGTCGACATGGTCGTCGAGGGGCGGAACGACGCCGACGCGGCCGACGCGCTGAGCACGCTGGCGAGCGATCCCGCGGTGGCGGACCGGATCGCCGCCCGGCTCGTCGACCGCCTCGCCGACGGCGAGGTCGGAACGCCCGCGCGCCGACGGCTGACCCAGGCGCTCGCGGACATCCCGGGGGTCCTGGCGTCAGGCGCCCTCGCGGAGCTGGCACAGGACGACGACCGTGCCGTCGCCCTCACCGCGACCTACGTCCTCACACTGCGCGCCACGCGATAGCGACCACCACCCGGACCGCCCACCTGGCGGTCAGGTCTCACCGGGCGTTCAGTTCCGCCAGTTCCTCCGCGTCCAGGTCCAGATCGGCCGCCGCGGCCGAGTCCCGTGCCGACTCCGGCCGGCTCGCCCCCGGGATCGGCAGCACCGTCTCCGAGCGGGCCAGCAGCCAGGCGAGCGCCACCCGCTGCGGGCCGACCCCGCGCGCCCGCGCCACCCGGTGGAAGGCCCCGAAGGCGGGGTCCTCCTCCTGGGCGGAGGTGCCGTCGAGGGAGCTGCGGGAGATTCCGCCCAGCGGGCTCCACGGCAGGAAGGCGAGGCCCAGGTCGGCGCAGAGCCGCAGCTCGGGTTCGCTCTCCCGCACGGCCGGCGAGTACCGGTTCTGTACGGAGACCAGCCGGTCGCCCAGGATCTCGCGGGCCAGCAGGATCTGTGCCGTGGAGACGTTGGAGATCCCGGCGAGCCGGACCGTGCCCGCGTCCAGCAACTCCCTTATCGTGCCCAGGGATTCGGCGTAGGGGACGGCCGGGTCCGGTTTGTGCAGCTGGTACAGGCCGATCGGGGTGGCGCCGAGCCGTCGCGCCGAGTCCTCCGCCGCCCGTCGCAGGTGCGCGGGCCGTCCGTCCACGGTCCAGCCCCCGTCCGCCGTACGGCCCCGGCCGCCCTTCGTCGCCACCAGGACGTCGTCCGTACGACCCCCGTACGCGGCCAGGGCGCGGGCCACGAGCCGTTCGCCCTCGCCCGGCGCGCCGTCCGGCGGGTGGTAGGAGTCGGCGGTGTCGAGCAGGGTCACCCCCGCGTCGAGGGCCGCGTGCACGGTGGCGAAGGCCCGTGCCCCGTCCGGCCGGCCCTCGACGGAGAGCGGCATGGTGCCGAGCCCGATCGCCCCGACCCGTACGCCGCCCAGCATCCGGTGCCGCATCAGCGTCCCTCCCCGATCGTCTCGGCCACGGCCTTCGAGAGCCACTCGGAGGAGTCGGAGAAGGAGTAACCGAGGCCCACAGCGCGGGAGTTGTCCATGGCGTACGAGCGGGCGAAGGAGAACGGCGACACCTCGCCGGCCTCCACCTCCCGGAACACCGTCCGGCCGCCCACCCGCTTCTCGATCTCCGCGCAGAGGTCGGCGGTGGTGAGCGGGCCGTGGGAGTGGGCGTTCACCGGGCCGGTGAACGCGGCCTCGACCGTCCAGGCGAGGAACGCGGCGATCTCCTCCACGTACACGTAGGTCGCCGGGTGGTTGACCACGGGGACGGCGATCGGTTCGCCCGCCCTGATCCGCCGCGCGTAGTGGTCGAGCCGGCCGGTGAAGTCGTCCTCGCCGCCGAGCACATGGGCCACCCGCACCGAGGTCCAGGCGAAGGGCGGCGCCGCCGCGAACACCGCCTCGGCCTGTCGCTTCCCCTCCCCGTAGTGGGCCTCGCGGAACTCCGGGTCGTCCCAGGCCGAGGTCGTGTCGACGGCGACCGCGTCCAGGTCGAGGACGTCCTCGGTGACCGGTACGGCCGAGTCCTGGTCCGCGTACACCTCGACCGTCGAGGTCATCACGTAGCGTCCGGCGCGCGTTCCGAACACGCGCCGCGCGATCTCCGCCTGGCGCGGGGTGTAGCAGACCTGGTCCACGACCACGTCGAAGGAACGGCCCGCGAGGACGGACTCCAGGGCGGCCTCGTCGTCGCGGTCGGCGACGAGGTGCCCGACCCCCTCGGGAGTGCCGGAAGATCCCCGGTTGAGAACCGTGATCCGATGCCCGGATTCTCGCAGCAGGGCGATCAGCCGCTTTCCGAAATAGCGGTTCCCGCCGATGACCAGAACGTCCATCAAAGCCAACTCCCTTGTCTCACCGCACAAGTGTTACGTTGACCCGTCGCCGTCTGAAGGGGAAAACATGGGAGTCCCGGCCGCCGTACCGAAGGAACCACGGCCTTCGCGCCCCGCCGCCGTCGAAACCTCGGCGGCCGCTTTCGACCCCGTCGACCGGCAGATCCTGGACCTCCTGCAGAGCGACGGCCGCATCAAGCTCAGCGAGCTGGGCCGCCGCGTCAGGCTCAGCCCCGCGGCCGTCACCGAGCGGGTCCGCCGCCTCGAGGCGAGCGGCGCGGTCACCGGCTACGGCGCGCACGTCTCCCCGGCCCGGCTCGGCTACGGCATCCAGGCCTTCATCCGTGTCAACCCGCACGGCGGCTACACCCTGAAGCACCCGAGGACCCTGGAGCTGACCGCGCGCCCCGAGGTCCTGGAGGTCCACCACGTGGTGGGCGAGGACTGCTGGATCCTCAAGGTCGCCGTCACCGACACCGTCCACCTCGAAGAGGTCCTCGAACAGACCACGGCGCTCGGCCGGACCACGACCTCGATCGTGCTGTCGTCCCCGGTGGTACGGAAGCCCCTGCTGCCGCCGCCCGGAATTCGCCCTTGACGTCTCCGGACGTCCGCCGCCGAGATGGGGGAACTCATGTCGCGTGTCGGTCCGCGCTCGAAAGCGGAGACATGGAGGCAGGAGGACGGTCGGGACGGCTTTGTCTCTCCCCTTCAATTCCCGCGTCGTCGATGAATTCCGCACCGGCGCCGGTCGTCCCGGCTTCGCCGGGAGCGGAGAACGGCGACAGCCTTCCGAGGAGCACCTGAGGATGCGCGCGACCTCTCTCCTTGCCTTGACGTCGGCGTCAAGGCTTACGGTCGGGGACATGCGCATCGGAGAGCTGGCCGAGCGGGCCGGGACCACCACGCGGACCCTGCGGTACTACGAGTCCCGTGGTCTCCTGACCGCCCGGCGCACGGAGCAGGGGCACCGCACGTACGACGAGGACGACCTGCGGCTCCTCCAGCAGATCAGGACCCTTCAGGACTTCGGGTTCGAGCTTGAGGAGACGCGGCCGTTCGTCGACTGCCTCCGCGCCGGGCACCCGGCGGGGGACTCCTGTCCCGCGTCGATCGCCGTCTACCGGCGGAAGGTCGCCGAGCTCGACGGGCTGATCGAACAGCTCCGGGCGGTACGCGCCCAGGTGGGCGCCCAGCTGCTGCGGGCCGAGGCGGAGCTGCCGCACGGCCCGGAGCCCCGGTGCGAACTCGACACAGGCGAGCGGACGGAGGGGTGACGGGAATGACGACGTACACGGGAAGCGTGGCCGAGGTCACGGACGCGGACTTCGGCACGGAGGTGCTGGAGGCCGGGCCGCCGGTCCTGGTGAAGTTCACCGCGGAGTGGTGCGGCCCGTGCCGGCAGCTGAAGCCGGTCCTCGCCGCCCTCGCCGCGGAGCAGGGGGAGCGGCTGCGGATCGTCGAGATCGACGTCGACCGCAACCCGGAGACCACGCTGAGGTACGGGGTGCTCGCGACCCCGACGATGATGGTGTTCCGGGTCGGCGAGCCGGTGAGGTCGATCGTCGGCGCCCGGCCGAAGCGCCGCCTCCTGGAGGAGCTGGAGGACGTGCTCGCCTAGACGCCGGCAGGACTGCGCAGGGCATATGGAAATACCCCGACTAGAATTGACAGTCGGGGTATTTCCTCGCGTATATTGATGGATTCCGTGTCTGGAAACACCGCAGACGCAGAGAAGTTCAATAAACGCACTGTATCGCGCCGGGAGTCGAATTGTCAACCGAGGAATTTCGGAACGAGCAGCGGGACGAGCAGCAATTCATCACCGACCTCTACGCGCGCCTCGACGACCTGAGGGACGAGGCCGAGGCCGCCGTCGGGCGCGCCCTGCGCACCCCGGGGGTCGGCAGCAGCCAGGGCCGGCTCGAACGGGACGTGATGGTCGCCGAACAGTCCGGGCTGCTCGCCGCACTCGACGCGGGCGAGAGCGGCCTCTGCTTCGGCCGCCTCGTCTTCCGCGACGGGCGCGACCACCACATCGGCCGGCTCGGCATCCGCGAGGACGACCCGAACCGCACCCCGCTGGTCGTCGACTGGCGCGCCGAGGTCGCCCGCCCCTTCTACCTCGCCACCGGGTACGAGCCGATGGGGCTCTCCCGCCGCCGGCACATCAGCACCCGCGGCCGCACCGTGACCGCCCTCCACGACGAGGTGCTCGACCTCGCCGACGCCACCCGCACCGGGTACGAGAGCCGCGACGCCGACGAGGTGCTGCTCGCCGCGCTCGACGCCGCCCGCACCGGCCGGATGCACGACATCGTGCAGACCATCCAGGCCGAGCAGGACGCCATCATCCGCTCCCCGCACCGCGGCGTCCTCGTCGTCGAGGGCGGCCCCGGCACCGGCAAGACGGCGGTCGCCCTGCACCGGGCCGCGTACCTCCTCTACGCGCACCGCGAGCAGCTCGCCAAGCGGGCCGTCCTCATCGTCGGCCCCAACCCCGCCTTCCTCGGCTACATCGGCAACGTGCTGCCCTCCCTCGGCGAGACCGGCGTCCTCCTCGCCACCCCCGCCGAGCTGTTCCCCGGCGTCCGCGCCACCGGCACCGACACCCCCCGCGCCGCCGCCGTCAAGGGCTCCGCCGCCATGGCGGAGGCACTGGCCGCCGCCGTACGGGACCGTCAGCAGGTGCCGGAGCGCGGCGAACCGCTGATCGTCCCGCACGAGGACGGCGACCTCGTCATCGACTGGGACATGGCCCTCGAAGCCCGCCACAAGGCCCGCGAGACGGCCCTCCCGCACAACCTGGCCCGCCCCTACTTCGTCTTCCGGATCCTGGACGCCCTCGCCGAACAGCTCGCCGACCGGATCGGCGCAGACCCCTACGGCGGCCCCAACTTCCTCGGCCCCGACGACATCGCGCTGCTCGCCAAGGGCATCGCCGCCAACCCCGACGTGCACAGCGCGATCGACACCCTCTGGCCCGCCCTCACCGCGCAGGAGTTCCTCGCCGACTACCTGGCCGAGCCCACCCACCTCCCCGACGCCGACGCCACGGCGATCCGGCGCGCCGGCGGCCCCTGGACCCCCGCCGACGTGCCGCTGCTCGACGAGGCCGCCGAACTCCTCGGCGAGGACGACTCGGCCGCCCGCGCCGCGGAGGAGGCCGAACGGCAGAAGCAGATCCAGTACGCGCAGGGCGTCCTCGACGTCTCCTACGCGTCGCGCACCTACGAGTTCGAGGACAAGGAGGAGCAGGACAAGGACGCCTCCGAGGTCCTCTCCGCCCACGACATCATCGACGCCGAGCGCTTCGCCGAGCGGCACGAGGAGGCCGATCACAGGACCGCCGCCGAACGCGCCGCCGCCGACCGGACCTGGGCCTTCGGGCACATCATCGTCGACGAGGCCCAGGAGCTGTCCGCGATGGCCTGGCGGCTGCTCATGCGCCGCAGCCCGAACCGCTCGATGACCCTGGTCGGCGACCCCGCGCAGACCGGCGACCCGGCGGGCGTCGGCTCCTGGGAGCGGATCCTCGCCCCGTACGTGGACGACCGCTGGGAGCTGGTGCGGCTCGGCGTCAACTACCGGACGCCCGCCGAGATCATGGCGGTCGCGGCCGAGGTGCGACGGGCCGACGACCCGGACTTCGAGCCGCCGAGCTCGGTGCGTTCCACCGGGGTGGAGCCCTGGGACCGGACGGTCGACGACCCGGTCAAGGAGGCCGCCGACGCGGTGGCGGCCGAGCCGCGCGGCGAGGGCAGGACCGCCGTGATCGCCCCGCCGGAGCTGCATCCGGGCCTGATCGCGGCCCTCCCGGACGCCGCGTACGGTCCGGCCCCCGACCTCACCCGGCCGGTGGTCCTCCTCGACCCCCGGCAGGCGAAGGGCCTGGAGTTCGACACGGTCCTCGTCGTCGACCCCGACGCCATCGTCGCGGACGGCGTGCACGGCACCAACGACCTGTACGTGGCGCTGACCCGGGCGACCCAGCGGCTCGGGATCATCCGTACCGAGGCGCGGCCCCGCCCGTGACCACGGACGCCCCCGCCCACGGACGGGTGGGCGAGGGCGTCCGGCCGCGAGGCCTCCGGTTCAGGCCGGCCGCAGCCAGACCGTCGCGAGCGGCGGCAGCGTCATCCGGACGCTCGCCGCACGCCCGTGGTGCGGCACCGACTCCGTCTTCACCGGGTCGCGCCCCACCACGTCCCCGCCGCCGTACCGGCCGGCGTCCGTGTTCAGGACCTCGGTCCAGGCGACCACCGAGTCCGGGACACCGAGCCGGTAGTCGTGCCGGACGACCGGGGAGAAGTTGCAGACGGCGAGCAGCGGCGAACCGAACGCGTCGAAGCGCAGGAAGGCGAAGACGTTGTCCTCGGCCGCGTCCCCGACCACCCACTGGAAGCCGTCCGGGGAGGTGTCCCGCTCCCAGAGCGAGGGCGTCGCCGTGTACACCGTGTTCAGGTCGCGGACGAGGTCCCGCACCCCCCGGTGGTCCGGCTCCGCCCCGTACGCCGGGTCGAGCAGCCACCAGTCGGGCCCGTGGTCCGCCGACCACTCCGCCCCCTGCGCGAACTCCTGTCCCATGTACAGGAGCTGCTTGCCAGGGTGGGCCCACATGAAGCCCAGATAGGCGCGGTGGTTGGCGCGCTGCTGCCACCAGTCGCCCGGCATCTTCGACACCAGGGACCGCTTGCCGTGCACCACCTCGTCGTGGGAGATCGGCAGGATGTAGTTCTCGCTGTACGCGTACACCATCGAGAAGGTCATCTCGTTGTGGTGGTACTTGCGGTGCACCGGATCCTTCTGCACGTACTCCAGCGAGTCGTGCATCCAGCCCATGTTCCACTTCATGCCGAAGCCCAGGCCGCCGAAGCCGCCGGGACCCACCTGGTCCGTCGCCCGCGTCACCCCGTCCCAGGCCGTGGACTCCTCGGCGAAGGTCACGATCCCCGGGCAGCGCCGGTACACGGTCGCGTTCATCTCCTGGAGGAAGGCCACCGCGTCCAGGTTCTCCCGGCCGCCGAACTCGTTCGGCAGCCACTCGCCGTGCTCCCGCGAGTAGTCCAGGTAGAGCATCGAGGCCACCGCGTCCACCCGCAGGCCGTCGATGTGGAACTCCTGGCACCAGTACACGGCGTTCGCCACCAGGAAGTTCCGCACCTCCTTGCGGCCGTAGTCGAACTCCAGGGTCCCCCAGTCGGGGTGGTGCGACCGGCGCGGGTCCTCGTGCTCGTACAGCGGACGCCCGTCGAACTCGGCGAGCGCCCAGTCGTCCTTCGGGAAGTGCGCGGGCACCCAGTCCATCAGGACCCCGATCCCGGCGCGGTGCAGGGAGTCGATCAGGAACCTGAAGTCGTCGGGCGTACCCATCCGCGCCGTCGGCGCGTAGAAGCCTGTGACCTGGTAGCCCCACGAACCGCCGAAGGGGTGCTCGGCGACCGGCATCAGCTCCACGTGCGTGAACCCGAGGTCGCTGACGTACGCCGGCAGCTGCTCGGCGAGCTGGCGGTACGTCAGCCCCGGCCGCCACGACGGCAGGTGCACCTCGTAGACCGACAGCGGCGACTCGTGGTGCGGACGCGCGCCGCGCCGCTCCATCCACTCCGCGTCCTCCCACGTGTGGTGCGAGGCCGTGACGATCGACGCCGTGTTCGGCGGGCACTCGGTACGGCGGGCCATCGGGTCCGCGCGGAGGGTGTGCGTCCCGTCCGGCCGCGTGATGTCGTACTTGTAGACCGCGCCCTCGCCGATCCCCGGCACGAACAGCTCCCACACGCCCGTCGAGCCGAGCGAGCGCATCGGGAGCCCCGTGCCGTCCCAGTGCGTGAAGTCGCCGGTGACCCGCACCCCGCGCGCGTTCGGCGCCCAGACCGCGAAACGGGTTCCCGACACGCCCTCGTGGGTCATCGGGTGCGAGCCGAGCACCGTCCACAGCTCCTCGTGCCGGCCCTCCCCGATCAGGTGCAGATCCAGCTCCCCGAGGGACGGCAGGAAGCGGTACGGGTCGTGTACGGCGAGCTCGTCCCCGTCGTAACGGACCCGCAGCTCGTACGGCGGCACCTTGCGGAGCAGCGGCAGCAGCCCGGAGAAGATCCCGTCGCCCTCGTGCGTGAGCGGGACCCGCTTGCCCTTGGTGACGACGGTGACCTCCGTCGCCCACGGGCGCAGCACCCGGACCACCACCCCGCCGCGCACCGGATGCGCGCCGAGCAGACCGTGCGGGTCATGGTGCTCCCCGGCGAGCAGCCGGCCCCGGTCGCCCGGATCGAGTGGTGGCGCGCCCTTTTTGCGGGGCGCGGGGGACTTGGTCGTGGTGGTGGTGCTGCGGGCCGTCTTGCCTGCGGGGCGGGCGGTCACCGGGATGCCTCCTAGGGGGTACGGGGGTGTGAATGCGCAAACGGTGGGGTGAGGGGACGGGACACTCGGCCGAACGGGGGGGATGGGGTCGGCGCAGGCGGGGCCGTCGTGGGGCGTCCGCCGATTGCTCCGAACGGGGCGCGGGCCCCGTCGCGGACGAAACGCTCACGCCCCACGGGACCACCCCGCTGTGGGCGAAACGGTCCCCGCCTCGCCCACCCCGTTGTGGGCAACTGTTCCGCTGGGGCGATGGGGGTCCCCCCTGCTCGAGCGAAGCCGGGAGCTTGGGGGAGGGTGGGCACACGGGACGGCGCCCCCTGCCGGGCCCAGGCTTTCGGGCCTGGACCCGCACCCGGTGTGCATCGCACTGGTGGTGCGGGTCCAGGCACAAAGGGCGGAGGCGCCGCCGAGGGCGCCGTCCCGTGTGCCCACCCGTCCCGCCCTGCGGGGCGATTGCCCACACGGCATGGCCGAAAGCCCGCGCGAGGGTGGGTGGCCGCCCTGCGGGACGATTGCCCATACGGAGATGGGCGAAGGCCCGCGCGAGGGGGGCCGCCCTGTGGGGCAATCGCCCACACGGGGGTGGGTGGGGCCCTGAGTGGGGGGTGGGGGGTCATCGGGGGGTCGACAGGCGTTCGATCGCGGACATGGGGACCGGGAGCCAGTCCGGCCGGTGCCGGGCCTCGTAGACCACCTCGTACACCGCCTTGTCCGTCTCGTAGGCCCGGAGGAGGGCCGGATCCGCCCGGGGGTCGACCCCCGCCACCTCCGCGTACCCCGAGCAGTACGCCGCCCGGCACCGCGCCGCCCACTCCGCGTTCCACGGCCGGTGGGTGCGGGCCGCGTAGTCGAAGGAGCGGAGCATGCCCGCGACGTCGCGGACCGTCGGCTGGGGGCTGCGCCGCTCGTCCAGCGGCTTCGCCGGCTCGCCCTCGAAGTCGATGACGGCCCAGCCGCCGTCGGATCCCCGCAGCGTCTGCCCCAGGTGCAGGTCGCCGTGGATGCGCTGGACCGCGTCACCGCCGGCCGCGCCGCTCGCCGCCGCGAAGACGGCCCGCAGGCCCGGTACGTGCGGCAGGAGCGCGGGCACGGCCTGCGCCGCCGCGTGCAGCCGCCGGTCCATCGCGGCCGCCAGCTGCTCGGTCTCGGCGCGGGCGAGCCGCCGGGTGGGCAGGGCCTCGGCGAGGGCGAGGTGGACCTCGGCCGTGGCCCGGCCGAGGTCGCGCGCCTCGGCGGTGAACTCCCGTCCGTCGGCGAGCGCGTCGAGCGCGAGCCGCCAGCCGTCGCGGGAGTCCCGCAGGTAGGGCTGGAGGACGCCGAGGGTCGCGGCCCCCGACTCGAACCAGGCGACCGGGGCCGGGACCCGCGCGCAGCCGGCCCCGGCGAGGGCGAGCGGCAGCTCCAGGTCGGGGTTGGCCCCGGGGCTGACCCGGCGGAAGATCTTGAGGATGAACGAATCTCCGTAGACGAGGGACGAGTTGGACTGCTCGGCGTCGAGGACGCGGGGGGCGAGTGCGGGGGGCAGGGCGGTGGTGGCGTGGAAGCGCAGCGGGCCGGTCCGGCCGGGGGTGCGCAGCCGCTCGTAGAGGAGGCCGGCGAGCCGCGGGTCGCGCAGCCCTTCGTACACGGCCCGGCCGGCGAACGGCCCCTGCCGGATCCGCCCGATCAGGGCGGGGGCGAGGCGGGGCGGGAGCTGGGCCCTTACGCCCAGGAGCAGTTGGTAGCAGTCGGCGGGCGTGCCGGCCGGGCGGCTCGGCTGTTCGACCCGTACGAGCAGATGGAGGAGGCCGGGCCCCGGGCCGTCCAGGGGCAGCAGCTCGGTGGCCGCGTCCAGGGTGAATCCGGTGACCCGGCGGCCCTTGCCCGCGAACCAGCGCTGTCTGGGCAGCCATTCGTGGAGCAGGGGGGCGAGGGACGGAAGGAGGGCGTCCGGGGCCCGGGTGGTGGATGCGGTCTCCGGCATGGCATCGCGTCCTTTCCCCGGGGCGCGCAGTTGGCTGTCGTAAGTGTTCAAATGCGCAGAGTGTCCCGGATGACGGCTGGAACTGTCCGGATGTGCGGGACGTGTCGGAAGGGGAAGATCCGTACGGGTCCGGCAAGAAGGCCCGTATGGACCTGAATCGTGACGTGGAACGTGTGTGGGTCACAGTGCCCAGAGGGGGACGGGGAAAACCGTCCCACCCCGGACGAGAACGAACTGACCGTCGGTCAGCCCTTCTTGAGACGGAACCAGTAGAAGCCGTGTCCCGCAAGGGTCAGGAGGTACGGCAACTGCCCGATGGCCGGGAACTTCACGCCGCCGATCAGCTCGACCGGATGGCTGCCGGCGAAGCGCCGCAGGTCCAGTTCGGTCGGCTGCGCGAACCGCGAGAAGTTGTTCACGCAGAGGACGAGGTCGTCCCCGTCCTCCCTGAGGAAGGCGAGTACCGCCGGGTTGGAGGCCGGGAGTTCGGTGTACGTCCCCGTGCCGAAGGCCCGGTTCTGCTTACGGATCTCGATCATCCGCTTCGTCCAGTGCAGCAGCGAGGACGGGGAGGCCATCCCCGCCTCGACGTTGGTCACCTGGTAGCCGTGGACCGGGTCCATGATGGCCGGAAGGTAGAGCCGTCCCGGGTCGCAGGAGGAGAAGCCCGCGTTCCGGTCGGGCGTCCACTGCATCGGGGTGCGGACGCCGTCCCGGTCGCCCAGCCAGATGTTGTCGCCCATGCCGATCTCGTCGCCGTAGTACAGCACCGGCGAGCCGGGCAGCGAGAAGAGCAGCGCGGTGAACAGCTCCATCTGGTTGCGGTCGTTGTCGAGGAGCGGGGCGAGCCGGCGCCGGATGCCGATGTTGGCCCGCATCCGCGGGTCCTTGGCGTACTCGGCGTACATGTAGTCGCGTTCCTCGTCCGTGACCATCTCGAGCGTGAGCTCGTCGTGGTTGCGCAGGAAGATGCCCCATTGGCAGCCGGACGGGATCTCCGGGGTCTTCGCCAGGATTTCCGAGACCGGGTAGCGCGACTCGCGTCGTACGGCCATGAAGATGCGCGGCATGACCGGGAAGTGGAAGGCCATGTGGCACTCGTCGCCGCCCGAGGGGAAGTCCCCGAAGTAGTCGACGACGTCCTCGGGCCACTGGTTCGCCTCGGCGAGCAGCACGGTGTCCGGGTAGTGGTCGTCGATCTCCTTGCGGACCCGCTTGAGGAAGGCGTGGGTGGCCGGGAGGTTCTCGCAGTTGGTGCCCTCCTGCTGGTACAGGTACGGCACCGCGTCGAGCCGGAAGCCGTCGATCCCCAGGTCCAGCCAGAACTTCAGCGCGGAGAGGATCTCCTCCTGCACGGCCGGGTTCTCGTAGTTGAGGTCCGGCTGGTGCGAGAAGAAGCGGTGCCAGTAGTACTGCTTGCGGACCGGGTCGAAGGTCCAGTTGGAGGACTCGGTGTCGACGAAGATGATCCGGGCGTCCGCGTACTGCTTGTCGTCGTCGGCCCAGACGTAGTAGTCGCCGTACGGCCCGTCCGGGTCCCGCCGGGACTCCTGGAACCACACGTGCTGGTCGCTCGTGTGGTTCATGACGAAGTCGATGACCACGCGCATCCCGCGCTGGTGGGCCGAGTCGACGAACTCCACGAAGTCGGCCAGGTCGCCGAACTCGGGCAGCACCGACGTGTAGTCGGCGACGTCGTAGCCGCCGTCCCGCAGCGGGGACTTGAAGAACGGCGGCAGCCAGAGGCAGTCCACGCCCAGCCACTGGAGGTAGTCCAGCTTGGCCGTGATCCCCTTCAGGTCTCCGACGCCGTCCCCGTTGCTGTCCTGGAAGGACCGGACGAGGACCTCGTAGAAGACGGCCCGCTTGAACCAGTCGGGATCACGATCCTTGGCTGGGGTGTCCTCGAAGGTGTCGGGGACGGGCTCGTTGACAGTCATGATGTGGGTGACCCTCCGGTCTGCGGGGACGGTCGCAGGACGAGGACGTGCGCGGGTGTGACACCCGGTTCCAGACGCACGTAGCTGGCCCTGCCCCAGTGATAGGTCTCGCCGGTGAGCTCGTCGCGCACCGGCACGGTCTCGTGCCAGTCGAGGCCGAGTTCCGGCATGTTCAACGAGACCGTCGCCTCCTGGGTGTGGTGCGGGTCGAGGTTGACGACCATCAGAACGATGTTCGAACCGGAGCGCTTGCTGTACGCGATCACCTGTGCGTTGTCGGTGTCGTGGAATGTCAGGTTCCGCAGTTGGCGCAGCGCCGGGTGACGACGCCTGATCCGGTTCAGAGAGGTGATCAGCGGGGCGATCGTCCGCCCCGACCGCTCCGCCGACTCCCAGTCGCGCGGCTTCAGTTGGTACTTCTCCGAGTCCAGGTACTCCTCGCTGCCGTCCCGCAGCGGGGTGTTCTCGCACAGCTCGTACCCCGCGTACACGCCCCAGGTCGGCGAGAGCGTCGCCGCCAGCACCGCCCGCGCCTCGAACGCCGGCCTGCCACCCTTCTGGAGGTAGGCGTGCAGGATGTCCGGGGTGTTCACGAAGAAGTTCGGCCGCATCTGCGCCGCCGTCTCCCCGGACAGCTCCGTCAGGTACTCCGTGAGCTCCTCCTTGGTGTTCCGCCAGGTGAAGTACGTGTACGACTGCTGGAAGCCGATCGCGCCGAGCGTGCGCATCATCGCCGGCCGGGTGAAGGCCTCCGCCAGGAAGATCACGTCCGGGTCGGCCCGGTTGATCTCGCCGATCACCCGCTCCCAGAACACCACCGGCTTGGTGTGCGGGTTGTCGACGCGGAAGATCCGGATCCCGTGGTCCATCCAGTGACGGAGGACCCGCACGGTCTCCGCGACGATCCCGTCCATGTCCTTGTCGAACGCGATCGGATAGATGTCCTGGTACTTCTTCGGCGGGTTCTCCGCGTACGCGATCGAACCGTCCGGACGGTGGTGGAACCACTCCGGATGCTTCTCCACCCACGGGTGGTCCGGGGAACACTGCAGCGCGAAGTCCAGGGCGATCTCCAGACGCAGCTCCCGGGCCCGCGCCACGAAGGCGTCGAAGTCCTCGAAGGTGCCCAGGTCCGGGTGGAGCGCGTCGTGCCCGCCCTCGGGGGAGCCGATCGCCCACGGCACGCCCACGTCGTTCGGCGACGCCGACAGCGAGTTGTTGGGGCCCTTGCGGTGGGTCTCGCCGATCGGGTGCACCGGCGGCAGGTACACCACGTCGAATCCCATCGCCGCGATCGCCGGAAGCCGCTCGGCCGCGGTGCGGAAGTTCCCCGGGACCGTACGGCCCTTGACCTTCCGCACGCCCTCGGAGCGCGGGAAGAACTCGTACCAGGAGCCGAACAGGGCACGTTCCCGCTCCACCTGGAGCGGCAACGCCGGTGAGGCGGAGAGGAGTTCGCGCAGCGGATGGCGGTCGAGGATCTCGACGACCTTGGGGTTGAGCGCCGCCGCGAGCCGGGCGGCGGCCGGCCGGGACACGTCGCGCAGCGCGTCCGCGGCGGCGAGCACGGACTCCCGGCCGCCGCCCTTCTTCGGGACGCCCTTCGCGGCGCGCTCGTGCAGCTCGGCGCCCTCGGCGAGGACCAGCTCGGAGTCGATCCCGGCCGGGATCTTGATCCGCGCGGTGTGGCGCCAGGTCGCCACCGGGTCGCTCCACGCCTCGACGGTGTACGTCCAGAGGCCCTCGGCGTCCGGGGTGACCTCGGCGCCCCACCGGTCGGTGCCCGGCGCCAGTTCGCGCATCGGGGTCCAGGGGCCGGGGCGGCCGGAGGGGCCGCGCAGCACGACATTGGCGGCGACCGCGTCGTGCCCCTCGCGGAAGACGGTCGCCGTCACCTCGAAGGTCTCTCCGGCCACCGCCTTGGCGGGGCGCCGACCGCAGTCGACCAGAGGGCGGACGTCCAGTACGGGAATGCGTCCCATGAGCGGATTCACAGCATCACCTGACGGGTTACGGGGGTGCGGGTGGTGGTGCGCTCTTTCTAGCTCCGTCGACGGCCGACGGGTTGCGGGCATGGCCGCTCCTGTCCGCGTTCACTCGGATGGCGGGTCCACAGGGATGAAAAGGGGGGTACGAGGAGACGGTTTCGGGGACGTACCGGAGGAGCCTTCCCCCGGTTACCGGGTGGGCAATCCAGACGCTTTGTTAACTACTAGGGCGTAGCCACTCGGACAAGGACCGGAGCCGGACAAAGAACGGACGAAGAAAAGGCCCCGCCCTTGTGGGGCGGGGCCTGGTTCCGGCCGTCAGCGACGGGGCGTCGGGTCCGGTTCGTCCGCGTCCTTCGACCAGATCTGCCAGGGCTGGCGGGCCACCCACTCCTCCACCGGGGCCGGTTCGAGGGCGAGGACCTCCGCCGACACCCCGTCGTCGTCCGTCATCAGGAGCGGATCGGCGCCGCTCGCCATGTAGTGGTAGATCCCGGCCACTCCGGCCGCCGCCGCCGGGCCGAGGAGCCGGCCGAGGTCGCGCTCGAAAGCGGCCGGATCCAGCTCCTCGTACCGCACCGCCCGGCCGAGCCCCCGGCCGAACGCCGCCGCCAGCTCGCCGCCCGTCAGGGAGCGTTCGCCGCCGATGTCGAAGGTCCGCCCCTCCAGGCCCTCCCGGGTCAGCGCCGCGAGCGCCGCCTCCGCCAGACTCCGGTGCGAGAGCCACGCCGTCCGCGCGGACGCCGGCAGCGGATAGGCCAGCACGCCCTCCTCGACCAGGGCCGGGCCGTTCCACGGCGAGAACAGGTTGTCCAGGTACACCGGCGGCCGGATCACCACCAGCGGCACCCCGCTCTCCCGCAGGACCGCCTCCACGAGCCGCCGCGTCTCGAACGCGGCGATGTCCGTCGGGCCCAGCGGGATCCGGGTGTTGGCGTTGAAGACCAGCCGGACCGTCCCCGCGTCGAGGGCCGCCTCCGCGATGTTCCGCGCGTACGCCTCGATCCGCTCGGTCTCGTACACCAGCGGCATCGTGACGAACGCGTGCGTCGTCCCCTCGAAGAGCCGCCGCACGTCCTCCGGCCGCCCCAGGTCCCCGGTGAGGAAGAAGGCCCCGGGCAGCGGCGGCCGGTCGGCCGCCGCGCGCCGGGTCAGGGTCCGCACCCGATGGTGCCGCTCGGCGAGCAGACGGGCCACCGCGCCGCCCTGGAACCCGGTCGCGCCCACGACCGCCACCCGCATCGGAATCTGACTGGACATGTCTGTCTGAGGCCCTTCGATAGACTTCGGCCGCTGCCGTGCCGGCGTCATCCAGGCTCGCCGCGGCGGCTTCGGCCGTTCAATTAACAAACCGGGGCGGAAGTTGAAGGATCGTCCATGGACACCGTGGGAACCGACCGTCACGACCAGCACCATCGGAGTGCCGAGCACGACGACCTGCTGAGCGAACTGCTCAAACCCCTCCGCCTCACCGGCGTCTTCGACAGCCGCTGGCACGTCCGCGCCCCCTGGGCCATCGAGGGCGACGCCGAACGCAGCTGCGCCGTCCTCCACTACGTCGTCGAAGGCGCCTGCTGGATCACCACCGATCAGGAGGCGCCCCTCGAACTGCGCGCCGGAGACCTCGTCGTCTTCCCCACCGGCACCGCGCACCGCCTCTCCGACCGGCCCGAACGCCAGGGCGTCCCGCTCAGGGCCGTACTCCCCGAGCGGCAGCCCGGCACCTCCGGCGAGATCGTCATCGACGGCAGCGGACCCGAGAGCCGGCTGCTCTGCGCCGGTCTCCACTACGACGCCAGTGCCGCCACCGGCTTCTACACCTCCCTGCCCTGGGCGCTCGTCCTCGACGGCGCCCAGGTCGACCGCGAACCGCTGCTGCGCGACACGCTCCGGCTGCTCGCCGCCCCCGACCGGCCCGTCGGCCCCGGCGACCGGCTCATCACCCTGCGGGCCTTCGAGATGGCCCTGGTCCTCGCGCTCCGCCCGCTGCTCCGCGAACTCGCGGGGAATCCGGCCTCGCTGCCGCTGCTCGGGCACCCGGGGATCAGCAGGGCGGTCGTCATGATGGCGACCCGGTTCGCCGAACCGTGGACGATCGACTCCCTCGCCCGGGAGGTCGGCATGTCCCGCTCCGCGTTCACCGCCGCCTTCCGCGACCTGGTCGGCGAGTCACCGGCCCGGTACCTCGCCGCCCGCCGGATGCAGGAGGCGGGCCGGCTGCTCACCGAGACGTCGCTCCCGCAGTCGGCCGTGCCCGCCCGCGTCGGCTACCAGAGCGCCGTCGGCTTCCACCTCGCCTTCCGCAAATGGTTCGGGATGACCCCGGGGGAGTACCGGGCGGGCACCGTCCGGGCGGCCTAGAGCCCGTCCGAACGGTGCCCGCCGGGCCGACCTGACATCTTCGGGGGCTCCTGGACGGTTCTTAAGGACCCGTGGACGGTCGTTCATTGTCCCGGCGGGGTCCGCCGGACAGTCTCGGGACCGGCAGAGCCGTGACACCCGAGGAGAGGCGATACACCGGTGACGAGGTCCGGGCAGGAGTATCTGGAGGGACTGCGCGACGGACGCGAGGTCTGGCTCGACGGGGAACGGGTCAAGGACGTCACCGTCCACCCCGCCTTCCGGGCCACCGCGGCCTCCTTCGCCGGGCTCTACGACCTCGCCGACGACCCCGTGCACCACCCCGTCCTCGTCCAGGGCGGGGTGCGCCGCGCCTACGCCGTCCCCCGGTCCTACGAGGACCTCGTCGCCCGCCGGCGCGCCTTCCGGACGACGGCCGAGGCGAGTTACGGCTTCCTCGGCCGCACCCCCGACTACATGGCCGCCGGCGCGGCCGGGTTCGCCGCCGCGCCCGCCGTGTTCACCGGCGAGGCCTTCGACGGCGCCGAGAACGCCCTCGCCTTCCACCGCCGGCTCGCCGAGGGCGACCTGCACGCCGCCTTCACCCTCACCAACCCGGCCCCCGGCCGCGGTGAGGACGACCGCACGCTGCGGGTCGTCGGGGAACGGGACGGCGGGATCGTCGTCCGCGGCGCCAAGACCATCGGCACCGGCGCGGTCTTCGCCGACGAGATCCTCGTCGGCACCATCGAGCCGCTCGCCGCCGACGACGCCGAGCACGCGCTGACCTTCTCCTTACCGCTCGACGCCCCCGGCCTGAAACTGATCTCCCGCACCTCCTACGAGGAACGCTCCCGGTCCGTCTTCGACCATCCGCTCTCCTCCCGGTACGACGAGAACGACGCGATGCTGGTCTGCGAGGACGTCTTCGTGCCCTGGGAACGCGTCCTGACCTACCGCGATCCGGCCACCACCGGCGCCGTCTGGTGGCGGACCCCCGCCTACCTGAACCTCGTCCACCAGTCGGCCACCCGGTTCTGGACCAAGCTGGAGTTCCTCACCGGACTCGCGATCCTCCTCACCCGCTCCCACGGCACCGCGGAACTGCCCGCCGTCACCCAGGCCGTCGGCCGGCTCCTCGGCATGGTCGCCCAGGCCAAGGCCTTCGTGCTCGCCGCCGAGGCCTCGTACGAGGAGGTCGACGGCGGGCGCGGCGGCGTCCGCCCCGGGCAGGAGATCTCCTTCGCCCAGCGGATCATGGCCGGTGAGCTCCACCCCCGCGCCGTCCAGGACATCAAGCTCCTCGCCGGCGGGGCCCTCGTCCAGCTCCCCGCGAGCGGCCGTGACCTCCTCCACCCCGAACTCGGGCCGCTGGTCCGCCGCTACTTCGGTACTCCGGGGCACCCCGCGGAGGACCGCGTCAAACTCCTCAAACTCGCCTGGGACGCCCTCGGTTCGGAGTTCGCGGGCCGCCACGAGCAGTACGAGCGCTTCTACCACGGCGCCCCGCACGTCTACCTGACCATGCAGACCCGGGCCGGGGCCGCCGAGCGGTGCGAGAGCCTCGCGCAGGCCTGCCTCGACGGCTACGGCCTGGGGACGACCCGGTGACGGCACCACCACCGGCCCCCCGGCGCGGGGCGCTCGCGCTGCTCGCCGCCACCCAGCTGCTGCTGGTCATGGACACCGCGATCGTCAACGTCGCGCTGCCCTCCGTCGGCGAGGACCTCGGCTCCGGCTCCGCAGGCCTCTCCTGGGTCGCCAACGCCTACCTCATCGCCTTCGGCGGACTCCTCCTCCTCGGCGGCCGGGTCGCCGACCTCCTCGGCCACCGGCGGGTCTTCCTCGGCGGCCTCGGCCTGCTCGCCGCCGCCTCCGCCCTCGGCGGCCTCGCCCCGGGCGCCGACGCCCTCGTCGCCGCCCGCGCCGCCCAGGGCGCCGGCGCCGCGCTCGCCGCGGCCGCCGCCTTCGCCCTGCTGCTCCTGCTCTTCCCCGACGGGCCCGCCCGGCACCGGGCGCTCGGCGCGTTCGCGGCCATGGGCGGCCTCGGCGGCGTCCTCGGCACGGTCCTCGGCGGCGTCCTCACCGACCTCCTCGGCTGGCGCTCCACGTTCTGGCTGAACGTGCTGCTCGCGGCCGCGCTCGCCGCCCTCGCCCTCCGGGTCCTCGACGACCGCACCGGCCGCCCCCACCACGCCGGCTTCGACCTCGCCGGGGCGCTCACCGCGACCGCCGGGCTCGGACTCGTCGCCTACGCGCTCGTCGGCGCGGGAGAGGCCGGGTGGCTGTCCGCCCGCACCCTCGGCGCCGGGGGAGCGGGCGCCGCGCTGCTGCTCGCCTTCGCCGCCGTCGAGACCCGGGCCGCCGCGCCGCTCGTCCCGCCCGCGGTGCTCGCCCGTCCGGCGCTCCGCCTGGCCAACGTCCTGGCCGCGCTCGCCCAGACCACGCTGTTCCCGATGTTCTTCCTGGTCAGCCTCTACCTCCAGAGCGTCCTCGGGTACGCGCCCCTCGGCGGCGGCCTCGGCCTCCTCCCGCTGTCACTCGTCGTCGTCGCGGTCGCCCCGCAGACCGGCCGGATCATCTACCGGATCGGCCTGCACCGGGCCATGACCCTCGGCTTCGTCCTGCTGTGCGCGGGCACCCTGTGGCTGGCCCTCGCGCTCACCCCCGACGGCACGTTCGCGAGCACCGTCCTCGCCCCCAGCCTCCTGATCGGCGCCGCCCTGCCCCTGGTCATGGTCACCACCAACGTGGCGGCCACGGCGGACGCCACGGCCGAGGAGACCGGCCTCGCCTCCGGACTCGTCAACACCGGTCAGCAGTTCGGCTCCGTCCTCGGCCTCGCCGTCCTGGTGGCCGTCGCCACCACCCGCACCGGGGCCGTGGACGCGGCCCGCGCCGCCGCCGAGACGGCGGGCCACCGCGCCGCCCTGCTCACGGGCGCCGCCTTCGCCGCCCTGGCCGCCCTCCTCTCCGTACGCCTCCACCTGCCGAGACCGGCCCCGGCCCCGACCCCCTGACCACCGGCGAGTGAGCCGTGTTCTCGGCGAACCGAGCCCCAGAAGAAGGAGCGCGCTGTTTTGTTCGGCCACGTGCTGCACACGACCGAGGACGTATGCGCCGCCGACCCCCTCGGTGCCGACGCCGTGCTCGCCGCGGTACCCGCGATGAACGCGGCCGGTGACGTGCCCGCGCTGACCGTCGCCCTGCGCACCCTGGTGCCGGACCTGGACCGGGCGGCCGAGTGGAGCGTCGGCGGGGCGCTCGCGGCGATGCGGGACCTCGGCATCCTGCTCGGCTCGCTGAAGCGGCACGGCGTGCAGCCGCTCGACGCCGTACCGGAGGCGCTTCCCGTCCTCGAACTCCTGGGCCACCGCACCGACATGGTCCCCCGCGACACGGTCCACCACTACACGACCTGGAACCCGGTCGGCCCCCGCCGCCGCTCGTACACCGGCCATCCGACGGAGGCCCTGCTCCAGGAAGCCGTACGGATGGTGTTCCCCGGCCTGGTCGCGGCGCTCGACGACTGTGGCCGGGTCGCCCGCCTCGAACCGTACGACCCGGGCTTCGCGGTGGCCCTCGACCGGATCACCCGGCACGTGGGGGCGATGGTCGAGTCGATCGACCTCACCGTGGCGCGGGTGTCGCCCGAGTACTTCGCCGTGGCCCTGCGCCCGTACTTCGAGGAGATCGACGTCGCCGGCCGCGCCTACCTGGGTCCGGCCGCCGCCCAGGTGCCGCTCTGGCTGGTCGACCTGACGCTGTGGCAGTGCGACCGCCCCGACCCCGCCTACGACGCGTTCCTCGACGAGTCGGTGCCGTACGCGCTGCCGTCCTGGCGGGCGTTCCGCGACCGGTACCGCGGCGGGGTGTCGGCGGTGAGCAAGCTGTCGGCCGCGGTCAGCTGGGAGGGCGCGGACCGGCTGCCGCCCTCGCTCACCGCGTCGGCGGAGGCGCTGGGCCGGGTGCTGCGCGTCCTGAAGACCTTCCGCGCCCGGCACCTCGGCATCGCGCGCAAGGCGTACGCCGAGGACATACGCCTGTACGAGGAGGGCAGCGGCGGGGCCCCGGTCGCGCTGCTGCGCTCGATCCTGGACCTGACCAGGGAGAACGAGACCATGGTGCGCCGTGCGACCGTGCGGCGCCGTCCCGCAGTGGCCCCCGTCGGGCCGTCGGCCGCGTAGCGGCGCCGAAGGAGCAGTCGAATGTCCCTCCACACCCCGGGCGTGTACGGGCGGAGCCCGCACGTGGTGATCGCCGGTGGCGGCGTCGCCGGCCTCACCGCCGCCCTCGCCCTGCACGCCGCCGGCTTCGAGCGGGTGACCGTCGTGGAGGCGGCGCCCGCGATCCGCCCGGCGGGCGCCGGGCTCAACCTGATGCCGAACGCGGTCCGCGAACTGGACGCGCTCGGACTGCTCGACGCCCTGGAGGCGGGCGCCCTGCGCACCCGCGAGCTGCGCTACTACCACCGCTCGGGCGGGCTGATATCGAGGGAGCCGCGCGGGATCGCCGCGGGCTACCGCTGGCCGCAGCTCTCGGTCCACCGCGGCCACCTCCAGCAGGTCCTCGCGGGGGCGGTACGGGCCAGGCTCGGTCAGGCGGCCCTGGTCACCGGGGTCCGGGTGAGCGGGGTGGAACCGCTGCCGGGCGGGCGGCCGCGGCTGCGTCTCGAACACCGGGAGGGCACCCTCCGGGGCCGGGCCTCGCTCGAACCGGACGTCCTGGTGGGCGCGGACGGCATCCGTTCGGCGGTGCGGGCGGCGCTGTTCCCGGGCGAGGGCGGCCCGCCGTGGAACGGGATGCTGGTGTGGCGGGGGGTGTCCCGGATGCCGGCCAGGGCGGTGGGCTCGTTCATGCTCGTCGCGGGCGACGACCGGCAGAAGGCCGTCGTGTACCCGATGAGCCGGCCGACCGGCCAGAGCCGGGAGGTCCTGGTGAACTGGGCACTCGCGAGGCCCGCGGAGCCCACGTGCGCGGCGCCGGAGGAACGGCTCAGGGGCGACTGGGACAGGACCGCGCCCGTGGAGACGTTCCTCCCGTTCTACGAGGGCTGGGAGTTCGACGGCGTCAGCGTCCCCGACGTCCTGCGCGCCGCCGACTCCGCGCACGTGTACCCGATGGTCGACCGGGACCCCCTGGACCGCTGGACCCACGGCCGCACCACCCTCATCGGCGACGCCGCCCACGCCATGTACCCCATCGGCTCCAACGGGGCCACCCAGTCGATCGTCGACGCGCGCGCCCTCGCCCACGCCCTCGCCCGGCACCCCGACCCCGCCGAGGGCCTCGCCGCGTACGAGCGTGAACGCCGGCCGGTCACCACGGCGCTCCAGCGGGCCAACCGGGAGCTCGGCCCCGAGGTCGTCATCGCCCTCGCGCACGCGCGCGCCCCGCTCGGCTTCACCGACATCGACGAGGTCGTCCCCGCCGAGGAACGCGCCGCCATCGCCGGCCGGTACGCCGCCACGGGCGCCTTCGACCCCGAGACCGTCAACCAGGGCTCCCCGTACGAGGTGCCGCTCCCCGCCACCGGCTGACCCCGCCGCCCCGTCCGAGCTCCACGCCGCCCCCCACGCGCCGTGGCCCGGAGGGGGCCCGTGCCCTAACGTCGGAGCGGAACGACGGACGCACAGCGTGGTGCGTCCACTCCGCTCCGTACTCGCCTGCGAAGGTGGACAACGTGAAGGCAATCCGTCGATTCACCGTGCGTCCCGTCCTCCCCGACACCCTTCGACCCCTCGCCGGCCTCGCGCACAACCTGCGCTGGTCCTGGCACGAGCCCACCCGCGCCCTCTTCGACTCCCTCGCCCCCGAGGGGGAGAGCGGCGCCGACCCCGTGCGGATCCTCGGCACCCTCGAAGCCTCCCGGTTCGCCGCGCTCGCCGCCGACCAGGAGTTCCTGGCCCGGTTGCGGGCCGCCGCCGACGACCTCGACGCCTATCTGCACGCCCCCCGCTGGTACCAGGAGCAGTCCGGGGCGCCCGCGGCCCTCGCCTACTTCTCGCCCGAGTTCGGCGTCACCGCCGCCCTGCCCCAGTACTCCGGCGGTCTCGGCATCCTCGCCGGAGACCACCTCAAGTCCGCCAGCGACCTCGGCGTCCCCCTGATCGGCGTCGGACTGCTCTACCGGCACGGCTACTTCCGGCAGTCCCTCGGCCGGGACGGCTGGCAGCAGGAGCAGTACCCCGTCCTCGACCCCGGCGAGCTGCCCGTCACCCTGCTCCGCGAGGCCGACGGCACCCCCGCCCGGATCACCCTCGCCCTGCCCGGCGGGCGGAACCTGCACGCCCACCTCTGGATCGCCCAGGTCGGCCGTGTCCCGCTCCTCATGCTCGACTCCGACGTCGAGGAGAACGCCCCCGGCGAACGGAGCGTCACCGACCGGCTGTACGGCGGCGGCAGTGAGCACCGGCTCCTCCAGGAGATGCTGCTCGGCATCGGCGGCGTCCGCGCCGTCCGTACGTACACCCGGCTCACCGGCACCCCGGACCCCGAGGTCTTCCACACCAACGAGGGCCACGCCGGATTCCTCGGACTCGAACGCATCCGCGAACTCCAGGGCGCGGGGCTCGACTTCGACAGCGCCCTGGAGACCGTCCGCGCCGGCACGGTCTTCACCACCCACACCCCCGTCCCGGCCGGCATCGACCGCTTCGACCGGAGCCTGGTCGCCCGCCACCTCGGCGAGGACGGCGAACTCCCCGGCGTCGACACCGCGCGGATCCTCGCCCTCGGCGACGAGACCCCGCTCGGCGGCGAACCCGGCCTCTTCAACATGGCCGTCATGGGCCTGCGCCTCGCCCAGCGCGCCAACGGCGTCTCCACCCTCCACGGGGCCGTCAGCCGGGCCATGTTCGCCGGTCTCTGGCCGGGCTTCGACGCCGACGAGGTGCCGATCACCTCGATCACCAACGGCGTCCACGCCCCCACCTGGGTCGCCCCCGAGGTCGGCAGGCTCGGCCCCGACGCGACCGACCAGGAGCTGTGGGAGCTGCGCCGCACCCTCCGCGAACGGCTCGTGACCGACGTACGGGAGAGGCTGCGGGCCTCCTGGCGGCAGCGCGGGGCCGCCGCGGCGGAACTCGGCTGGACCGACTCCGTCCTCGACCCCGACGTCCTCACCATCGGCTTCGCCCGCCGGGTCCCCTCGTACAAGCGGCTCACCCTGATGCTCCGCGACAAGGACCGGCTGCGGGCCCTGCTCCTGCACCCCGAGCGGCCCGTGCAGCTCGTCGTCGCCGGCAAGGCCCACCCCGCCGACGACGGCGGGAAGCGGCTCGTGCGGGAACTCGTCCGGTTCGCCGACGACCCCCGGGTCCGGCACCGGATCGTCTTCCTGCCCGACTACGGCATGGCGATGGCCCGCGGCCTCTACCCCGGCTGCGACGTCTGGCTCAACAACCCGCTCCGCCCCCTGGAGGCCTGCGGCACCAGCGGCATGAAGGCCGCGCTCAACGGCTGCCTCAACCTGTCCGTCCTCGACGGCTGGTGGGACGAGTGGTTCGAGCCGGACTTCGGCTGGGCCATCCCCACCGCCGACGGCGCGGCCGCCGCCGACGAGGACCGCCGCGACGACCTGGAGGCCGCCGCCCTCTACGAGCTGATCGAACGCCGGGTCGCCCCCCGCTTCTACGACCGGGGCCCCGACGGCGTGCCCGCCGGCTGGACGGCGATGGTCCGCCGCACCCTCGCCGACCTCGGCCCGAAGGTGCTCGCCGACCGGATGGTCCGCGAGTACGTCGAACGGCTCTACGTGCCCGCCGCCACCGCCCGCCGGGCGCTCACCCCGGACCGCGCCCGGGACCTCGCCGGCTGGAAGGCCCGGGTCCGGGAGGCCTGGCCCAAGGTGACCGTCGACCACGTCGAGGTCGGCGACGGGCTCGCGGACGACCTCACGGACGCGGAGCTGGGAGCCACCCCGGTCGTCCGGGTCCGGGTGGCGCTCGGCGCGCTCGGCCCCGACGACGTCGAGGTGCAGGCGGTCACGGGCCGGGTCGACGCCGACGACACCCTCACCGACACCCGTACCGTCCCGCTGAAGCCGGCGGGCGGCCCGGACCTGGAGGGCAGGCTGACCTACGCGGGCACCCTGGAGCTCGACCGCACCGGCTCCTTCGGCTGCACGGTCCGCGTCCGCCCCGCCCACCCGCTGCTCGCCCACCCGGCCGAACTCGGCCTGGTGGCCGTGCCGGGCGAGACGACGGGGGAGGGGGCGGGGGTCCTGCTGCGGTAGGGATCCGCCGGTCCCGTCACGGCACCTCGGCCTTGTCGGCTCACGGCACCTCGGCCTTGTCGGCGAGGTGCCCGTCGACGAAGCAGAGCCGGTACACCGGGATCGCGGCGAGCAGCGTCGACCGGTAGTACCGGCACTCGTCCATGCCGGGCGGCTCGGCCGGCACCGCCTGCGGGGGGCCGTCGAGCGGGTGGTCGGGCCAGTCCTCGGCGTTCTCGTCGATCTCCGTGTGCGTCTGCCCGACCCGGATCCGGTCGTAGTCCGCCGGCTCCAGGTACGACCGGGCCTGGGTCCACAGGGCGACCCCCGCCATCAGCAGGCCGAGCGCCGCGAGGAGCGCGAGCGGGATCCAGATCGCCCGCGCCAGGTCCTTGCGGACCTCGCGGCGGGCCCGGTCCAGTTCCCGGGCCGAGGTGGGCGCGGCGGGCAGCGGGGCGGGGGGTTTCCGGGGCAGGACGGCGGTCAGGGCGAAGCCGCCGTCCTCGGTGGTCCGGTGGGTGAGGGTGCCGCCCGCGAGCCGTACGCGTTCGCCGAGCCCGACGAGGCCGGTTCCGCTTCCGCCGGAGCCGGTGCCCGCGTCGGTGCCGGGGCCGCTGACCACCCGGACCCGGACGTTCGCCGGGTCCTGGGTGACGTCCACCGCGACGGCGGCGCCGGGCGCGTGCTTGGCCGCGTTGGTGAGCCCCTCCTGTACGACCCGGTGCAGCGCGAGCCCCGACATCCCCGGCAGGGTGGGCACCGGGACCGGGGCGAGCGTGACCGCGAGGCCCGAGGCGCGGGCGCGGGCCGCCAGCTCCTCGACCGTCTCGCCGGGCGGGCTCGTCGGGGCGGCGGTGTCGTCCTCGCGCAGCACGCCGATGATGTCCCGCAGCCGGGCCGTCGCGTCCGCCGCCGCACGGCGCAGTTCGCCCGCCGCCCGCTGCTGGTCGGGGCCGAGCTCGGGGGAGACCTCGAGGGCGCCCGCGCGGATCGCGATCAGCGCCAGGTCGTGGCCGAGCGAGTCGTGCATGTCGCCCGCGATCCGGGAGCGTTCCCGCAGCCGCTCCCGGTCGGCGACCGCCGCCTGCTCGCGCTCCATCCGGTCGGCCAGTTCCCAGCCGCTGCGCACGAGCCGGTCGTACTGGCGTACGTAACGGCCGATCAGCCAGGGTGCGACGACGGCGAGGGCGAGCGCGAGGAGCAGCGTGAACCACTGGCCGAACGAGGTGTGGGTGATCGCGGTGAGGACGAGACCGGTCGCCGCGATCGCGCCGAACAGCCACAGCGCCGACCGGGTGTGCTCCTGGCGCCGTCCCGCGAGGTAGCCGAAGGCGACCAGGGCGAGGCTGTACGAGGGCGTGAACAGTTCCAGGGTGGCGGGCAGGCTCGCCACGACCGTGACCGCGAGCGGCGCGAGCGGCCACCGGCGGCTGACCGCGACGCAGCCGGCGAGCACCACGAGCCCCACGGTGACCTCGGTCCAGCTGCCGCCGTCGTTCGGGTCCGACCTCAGCAGGACGGGTACGCAGAGCAGCAGCCACAGGAGCAGGTCGAAGACGCGCTCACGCATCGGGGACCAGGCCCGCCTCGTACGCGAGGACCGCGAGCTGGACCCGGTTGCGCAGCCCGAGCCGGCCGAGGACGGCGCTCACATGGGCCTTGACGGTGCCCTCGACGACGTACATGCGGTCCGCGATCTCCTGGTTGGAGAGCCCGGCGCCGAGGAGGGCGACGACCTCCCGCTCCCGGCCGGTGAGTGGTTCGAGGCGGGCCCGCGCGGCGGCGGCGCGGGTGAAGCGCTCGCCGCCGAGGGTGTCGATGACCCGGCGGGCGACGACGGGGGAGAGGGCGGCGCCGCCCCCGGCCACGGCCCGGACCCCGGCGATGAGTTCGCGGGGGTCGCCGGACTTCAGCAGGAAGCCGCTGACGCCGCTGCCGAGCGCGCGGGCGATGTACGTGTCCTCGGAGAAGGTGGTGAGCATGACGACGGCCGCGTCGGGCACGGCCCTGCGCAGTTCCTCGGCCGCGCCGAGGCCGTCGAGCCGGGGCATCCGGATGTCCAGGAGGACGACGTCGGGCCGGTGCTCGCGGGCGAGTTCGACGGCCTCGTGGCCGTCGCCCGCCTCGGCGACCACCTCGATCCCGGGGTCGGTGACGAGGATCGCCCGTACCCCGGCCCTGATCATCGTCTCGTCGTCGGCCAGCAGCACCCTGATCATGGGTGTCAGCCTATGCAGACGCGCGGACGCGCGGACGCCCGGAGGGAAACGTTCCCTCCGGGCGTCCGCCCCGCGTGCTTCCCGGGTTACGGGAAGGTCAGCTTGAAGTTGTTGATGTAGCCGGTGTCGATCGAGGCCTTGTCCTGGGCGCGGAGCTTCCAGGCGCCGTTGGCGACCTCGGAGGAGGCGTTCACGGTGAAGGTCTGGACGATGTTGTCGGCGCTGC
>NZ_JBHXRW010000015.1:0-150449 GCF_042716635.1 Streptomyces sp. NPDC058664
GGCCACACGCGCGCGTGTGGCCGGGGCCCCTTCCGTCGTCCGTCAGGCCAGCTTGGCCCGTACCGCGTCCAGGAGACCGTCGACGGGGACCGCCTGCTGCTCGCCGGACTCCATGTCCTTGAGCTGGACGACGCCCTCGGCGAGGTCGCGCTCGCCGGCGACGACGGCGAGACGGGCTCCCGAGCGGTTGGCGTCCTTCATGGCGCCCTTGAGGCCCTTGCCGCCGAAGGAGAAGTCCGCGGCGACGCCCGCCCTGCGCAGCTCGGTGACCTTGCCGAACAGGAGGCGGCGCGCCTCCTCGCCGATGGCCACCGCGAAGACGCTGGTGGTGGCGGGGAGGTCGAGCCGAATGCCCTCCGCCTCCAGGGCGAGGACCGTGCGGTCCACACCGAGGGCCCAGCCCACGGACGGCAGCGCGGGGCCGCCGATCATCTCGGAGAGGCCGTCGTAGCGTCCGCCGCCGCCGACCGCAGACTGCGAGCCGAGACCACCGTGGACGAACTCGAAGGTCGTACGGGTGTAGTAGTCGAGGCCGCGCACCAGCTTGGCGTCGTCCTCGAAGACGACGCCCGCCGCGGTGATCAGGGCGCGCACCTCCTCGTGGTACGCCTTGCACGCGTCGCACAGGTAGTCGCGCAGGAGCGGCGCGCCGACCAGCTGCTTCTGCACGGCCTCGCGCTTGTCGTCGAGGACGCGCAGCGGGTTGATCTCGGCCCGGCGGCGGGTGTCCTCGTCGAGGTCGAGACCGCCCAGGAAGCTCTGGAGGGCCTCCCGGTAGACGGGACGGCACTCCTTGTCGCCGAGCGAGTTCAGCAGGATGCGGAAGTTCCGCAGGCCGAGGGAGCGGTACGCCTGGTCGGCGAGGATGATCAGCTCGGCGTCGAGCGCCGGGTCCTCCGAGCCGATCGCCTCGGCGCCGACCTGCGAGAAGTGGCGGTAGCGGCCCGCCTGGGCCCGCTCGTACCGGTAGTACGAACCGGAGTACCAGAGCTTGACGGGCAGGTTTCCCTGCTTGTGCAGGTTGGCCTCAAGGGCCGCCCGCAGGACGGAGGCGGTGCCCTCGGGGCGAAGGGCGAGCTCGTCGTTGCCCTTCGTGGTGAGGGTGTACATCTCCTTGCTCACGATGTCGGTGGACTCGCCGACACCGCGCGAGAAGAGCCTGACGTCCTCGAAACCGGGCGTCTCGACGTACCCGTAACCCGAGTTCTTCAGCGGGGTGGAGATCGCCTCGCGCACCGCCAGGAAGGTGGCGGAGCGCGGCGGGATCAGGTCGTACGTGCCCTTGGGGGCCTTGAAGGTGCTCACGTGAGTCGTCACATTCCTCGTCGGGGAGCCTTCGCGCTCCCAAGGCCGGAGGCCACGTCCCGCAGATAGGGGTTGGTGGCGCGCTCCTGGCCGATGGTCGTCTGGGGACCGTGTCCCGACAGCACCACGGTCGAGTTGTCCAGCGGCAGGCACACACGGGCCAGCGAAGCGAGCATCTCGTCCATGTCACCGCCGGGAAGGTCGGTGCGTCCGATGGAGCCGGCGAACAGCAGGTCCCCGGAGAAGAACACGGAGGGGATCTCCGTGGTCTCCGGCATCCTGAAGGTCACCGACCCCTTGGTATGACCGGGCGCGTGGGCGACGGAGAACTCCATACCGGCGAGCTTCAGCTCGGCGCCGTCGGTGAGTTCTCGCACGTCGTCGGGTTCGCCCACGGTCAGCTCGCCCATGAGGGGCATCCCGATGGAGCGGCCGAGGGCCTTCTCCGGGTCGCTCATCATGTAGCGGTCGGACGGGTGGATCCACGCGGGGACGTCATGGGCGCCGCACACCGGGACGACGGAGGCGACGTGGTCGATGTGTCCATGGGTGAGGACGACGGCGACGGGCTTGAGCCGATGCTTCTTCAGCGTCTCCTCGACTCCCTGAGCGGCCTGGTGGCCCGGGTCGATGATCACGCACTCCTCGCCTGCGGCGGGGGCGACCAGATAGCAGTTGGTCCCCCAGGCCCCGGCGGGGAACCCGGCAATCAGCACGTTTCGTCCTTGGTTGTCGTCCGGCACGGGGCGCGGAATCACGAGAATGACGGGATTCAGCAGATCAGAGCCTACCGGCGGTGCCGGTTCCACAGCCAACCCGTATACGGTACGGGCACATCCGGCCAGGACGGGAACAGACGAGCGACAGGAGCGGAACCGGTGGTCACCAGCGATCAGCGGCGGCGGCAGCTTGCCAGGGAGAAGTACGCGCGGCAGCAGCAGCGGCGGGAGGAGAACCGGCGCAAGGCGAAGCGCCGCAACACCGTCGTCGCGGCCGCCCTCGCGGTGGTCCTCGCGGCCGGAGGCGCCGTGTACGCGTCCGTGGCGCTGACGGACGACGGCTCCCCGAAGGGCTCGGACAGCGCGGTGGGCGACACGCCGACCAGCTCCGCGCCCACGCCCTCGGGAAGCGAGTCGGCGAGCTCCGAGCCGAAGCTGTCCGTGGACGCGAAGGCCACGTACACCATGGCTCTGAAGACCAACGAGGGCGACGTCACGATCACCATGGACGCGGCCAAGACCCCGCGTACGGTGAACTCCTTCAAGCACCTCGCCGACAAGAAGTACTTCGACGGGACCAAGTGCCACCGGCTCACCACTCAGGGCATCTTCGTGCTCCAGTGCGGTGACCCCAAGGGCGACGGCACCGGCGGCCCCGGCTACAACATCCCGGACGAGAACCTGGACGCCCTCGGCAAGGCGGGCGCGGACGGCACGGTGACCTTCCCTGCCGGCACCGTGGCCATGGCCAACACCGGGCAGCCGGGGACGGGCGGCTCGCAGTTCTTCCTCGTGTACAAGGACACCAAGCTGCCGCCGACCTACACCCCGTTCGGGAAGATCGACGCGGCCGGTCTGAAGGCGGTCGAGAAGGTCGCCGAGGCCGGTGTCACGGGCGGTGCCACGGACGGCGCCCCGAAGAAGGCCGTCACCATCGAGAAGGCGACCGTCGCGAAGAAGTGAGCCGGACGTCCGCACGCGCGCGTGACCGTCGAATCTCGGTCGCGCTGAGTGCGGACAGCCGGGCCGCGGTTCGCCTAGATTGGCGTTGTGCAGCGTTGGGCCGTCGGCCGCGCTGCGGAAGGCGGGCGAGGCCCGCCGGGAAACTGTGGACGATGCCCGGGGGGTACGACCCCGCGACGGCATCATGGTGAGGAGGCGCTGTGAGCAGCGACCCGTGGGGCCGCGTCGACGAGACGGGCACCGTGTACGTGCGGACGGCCGAGGGCGAGAAGGTCGTCGGATCGTGGCAGGCCGGCACCCCTGAGGAGGCCCTGGCCTACTTCGAGCGCAAGTACGAGGGCTTGGTTGTCGAGATCGGCCTCCTCGAGAAGCGGGTGAGGACCACCGACCTCTCGGCGAAGGACGCCACCGCGGCGATCGAGCACATCCGGCAGCAGATCGACGAGCACCACGCCGTCGGTGACCTGGCCGCGCTCGCGACCCGTCTCGACAAGCTCGTGGAGACCGTCGACTCGCGCCGCGAGGAGCGGAAGGCCCAGAAGGCGAAGCAGACCGACGAGGCGCGCGCCGCCAAGGAGAAGCTCGTCACGGAGGCCGAGGAGCTGGCCCAGAGCGAGCAGTGGCGTTCCGCGGGCGAGCGGCTGCGGGCGCTCGTGGACACCTGGAAGGGCCTCCCCCGGCTCGACCGCAAGTCCGACGACGAGCTGTGGCACCGCTTCTCGCACGCCCGCTCGGCGTTCTCGAAGCGCCGCAAGGCGCACTTCGCCTCGCTGGACGCCCAGCGTGAGGACGCCCGCAAGGCCAAGGAGCGCCTGGTCGCCGAGGCGGAGTCGCTGTCGAACTCCACCGACTGGGGCACCACGGCGGCCCGCTACCGCGACCTGATGACGGAGTGGAAGGCGGCCGGCCGCGCCCAGCGCGAGCACGAGGACGATCTGTGGAACCGCTTCCGCGGCGCCCAGGACGTCTTCTTCGCGGCGCGGGGCGAGGTCTTCGCCGAGCGGGACGCGGAGCAGACCGAGAACCTCAAGCTGAAGGAGGAGCTCGCGACCGAGGCCGAGAAGCTGGTGCCGGTGACGGACCTGAAGGCGGCGCGCGCGGCCTTCCGTTCCCTCAACGAGCGGTGGGAGGCCATCGGCCACGTTCCGCGTGACGCCCGTCCCAAGGTCGAGGGCCGGATGCACACGGTGGAGCGGGCGATCCAGGAGGCCGAGGAGGCCGAGTGGCGCCGCACGAACCCGGAGGCGCGCGCGCGTGCCGCGGGTCTGACCGGTCAGCTCCAGGACGCGGTCGAGAAGCTGCGCAAGCAGGTCGACGCGGCCCGCGCCGCCGGCAACGACGCCAAGGCCGACAAGCTCGCCCGCGAGCTGGAGGGGCGTCAGGCCCTGCTCGACCAGGCTCTGAAGGGTCTGGAGGAGTTCGGCGGCTGATCGGAGCCGTGACCCTACGAGGAAGGCCCCCCGGCTCGCTGCCGGGGGGCCTTCCTCGTACGCGCTGTCACGGCCTGCGGGCCGAGGTCACGCGGTACACGTCGTAGACGCCCTCCACGCCCCGTACGGCCTTCAGGACGTGGCCCAGGTGCTTCGGGTCGCCCATCTCGAAGGTGAAGCGCGAGGTGGCCACCCGGTCGCGGGAGGTCTGCACGGCCGCCGAGAGGATGTTGACGTGCTGGTCCGAGAGGACCCGGGTGACGTCCGAGAGCAGCCGGGACCGGTCGAGCGCCTCGACCTGGATGGCGACGAGGAAGACCGAGGACTGGGTCGGGGCCCACTCGACCTCCAGGATCCGCTCCGGCTCCCGGGAGAGCGACTCCACGTTGACGCAGTCGCTGCGGTGAACCGATACGCCACTGCCGCGGGTGACGAAGCCGATGATCGGGTCGCCGGGTACGGGGGTGCAGCAGCGGGCCAGCTTCACCCAGACGTCCTCGACGCCCTTGACGACGACGCCGGGATCGGCGCTGGAGCGGCGCTTGGAGCGGCCGCGCGTCGGCATGGTGGCCTCGTCGACGTCCTCGGTGGCGGCCTCCTCGCCGCCGAGCGCCTGGACCAGCTTCTGCACGATGGACTGGGCGGTGACATGGCCCTCGCCGATCGCCGCGTACAGCGAGGAGATGTCGCTGTAGCGCAGCTCGTGGGCGAGGGTGACGAGCGAGTCGCCGGTCAGGATCCGCTGGATCGGCAGGTTCTGCTTGCGCATGGCCCGCGCGATGGCGTCCTTGCCCTGCTCGATGGCCTCGTCCCGGCGCTCCTTGGAGAACCAGGCGCGGATCTTGTTGCGGGCGCGCGGGGACTTGACGAAGCCCAGCCAGTCCCGGGACGGCCCGGCGCCCGCGGCCTTGGAGGTGAAGACCTCGACCAGGTCGCCGTTGTCGAGGGTCGATTCGAGCGGGACGAGCCGCCCGTTGACCCGCGCGCCTATGGTGCGGTGACCGACCTCGGTGTGGACGGCGTAGGAGAAGTCGACGGGGGTGGCGCCCGCGGGGAGCGCGATGACGTCGCCCTTGGGCGTGAAGACGAAGACCTCGTTGCGGGAGAGGTCGAAGCGCAGGGACTCCAGGAACTCGCTGGGGTCCTCGGTCTCCTTCTGCCAGTCGAGGAGCTGGCGCAGCCACGCCATGTCGTTGAGGTGGTCGTCCTTGCCGGCCTTCTTCGGCACGTCGGCGCGCACCTTGGAGGCGCCGGCGACGGCCTCCTGCTTGTACTTCCAGTGGGCGGCGATGCCGTACTCGGCGCGCCGGTGCATGTCGAAGGTGCGGATCTGGAGCTCGACGGGCTTGCCGTTGGGTCCGATGACCGTCGTGTGCAGCGACTGGTACATGTTGAACTTCGGCATCGCGATGTAGTCCTTGAACCGGCCGGGGACCGGGTTCCATCGCGCGTGGATGGTGCCGAGGGCGGCGTAGCAGTCCCGCACCGTGTCGACGAGGACACGGATGCCCACCAGGTCGTAGATCTCCGCGAAGTCACGGCCGCGGACGATCATCTTCTGGTAGACGCTGTAGTAGTGCTTGGGGCGGCCGGTGACGGTCGCCTTGATGCGGGCGGCGCGCAGGTCCGCCTGGACCTCGTCGGTCACTATGGCGAGGTACTCGTCCCGCTTGGGGGCGCGCTCCGCGACGAGCCGGACGATCTCGTCGTACATCTTGGGGTAGAGGATCGCGAAGGCGAGGTCCTCCAGCTCCCACTTGATGGTGTTCATGCCCAGCCGGTGCGCCAGCGGAGCGTAGATCTCCAGGGTCTCGCGGGCCTTCTTCTCCTGCTTCTCCCGCTTGAGGTAGCGCATGGTGCGCATGTTGTGCAGGCGGTCGGCGAGCTTGATGACCAGGACGCGCGGGTCCTTGGCCATGGCGACGACCATCTTGCGGACGGTCTCGGCCTGGGCGGCCTCGCCGAACTTGACCTTGTCGAGCTTGGTGACGCCGTCGACGAGGAGCGCGACCTGGTCGCCGAAGTCCCGGCGCAGGGTGTCGAGGCCGTACTCGGTGTCCTCGACGGTGTCGTGCAGGAGCCCGGCCATCAGGGTCGCCGGGTCCATGCCGAGTTCGGCGAGGATGGTGGTGACGGCGAGCGGGTGCGTGATGTACGGGTCGCCGCTCTTGCGCTTCTGGCCGCGGTGCCAGCGCTCGGCGACCTGGTAGGCCCGCTCGATCTGGCGGAGCGTCGCCGTCTCGATCTTGGGGTCGTTGGAGCGGACGATCCGCAGCAGCGGTTCGAGCACCGGGTTGTACGGGGAGGAACGCTGGACGCCGAGCCGGGCGAGGCGGGCACGGACGCGGTTGGACGAGCCGCCCGAGCGGGCGGGCGCGGCCGGGACGGGCCGGGCGGGCACCGGAGCCTCGGGGGCCGGCTGCGCGGGCGGGGCAGGCGCGGGCCCGGTCTCCGCCGGCTTGTTCTGGGGCGTGCCGGTCCCCGGCGCGGCCTTGTCGGCCTTCGGGTCGGGCTGCGCGGCGGAGAGTGGCTGGGCCTCGTCTGGCAAGAGCGCTCCTCTGGGGGTACCCCCGGACGGGGTCTGGGGGAGGTACCGGGTCCCCCGGTCAGGCCCGGAAAGCCCATGGTATCGAGCCGGGAGTCGCGATGCGCACGCGCCGTGTGGACGGACGGCGCGGCACGGTACGGACCGCGTCCCGGGGCCCCGGACGGGGTACTCCGGAAAAAGGCGGGGGCGCCCCGGGTGGTCCCGGGGCGCCCCTGCGGTGCGAGGTGATCAGACCTGGATCAGCGCCGTGAGCGGAGCGCCGTCCAGGGCCGGCTCCAGGCGGCTGCGGCCCGGGAGGAAGCCCAGCTCCATCAGGACCGCGACGCCCGCCACATCGGCGCCGGCGCGGCGGATGAGCTCGATGGAGGCCTCGGCCGTGCCGCCGGTGGCGAGGACGTCGTCGATGACCATGACGCGGTCGCCCGGCGCCAGGTCCTCGGCGTGCACCTCGATCTCGGCGGTGCCGTACTCCAGCTCGTACGCCTGGCGGAGCGTCGCCCCGGGGAGCTTGCCCGCCTTGCGGACCGGGATGAAGCCCAGGCCCGCGCGGACGGCCACCGGGGCGGCCAGGATGAAGCCGCGTGCCTCGAGGCCGACGACCTTCGTCGCGCCGTGCGCGGAGCACAGCGCGGCGAGGGCGTCGGTGAGCGCCGTGAACGCCTCCGGGTCCGCGAGCAGCGGCGTGATGTCCTTGAACAGCACGCCCGGCTTCGGATAGTCGGGAACGTCGCGGATGCGGCTGAGCAGGAGTGCGGTGACGTCCTGGACCTCGGCGGTCATCCTCGGTGCTCCTGGGCGCGACGGCTCGACCGCGGGCCCGCGACGGCGGTCTGCGCGTCGTCGGCGTACGACTCGTCCGGCGACTCGCCCTTCGCGGCCGCGGCGGCCCGCTTGGCGACGATGCGCTTCCTGAGGGCCTTGATCGCCGGCTCGCGCTCCTTGAGGTCGGCGACGAGCGGGGTGGCGATGAAGATCGAGGAGTACGCACCGGCGGCGAGGCCGACGAACAGCGACAGCGAGATGTCGTTGAGCATGCCGGCGCCGAGGACGCCACCACCGATGAAGAGCAGGCCGGCGACCGGCAGCAGCGCGACGACGGTGGTGTTGACCGAACGGACCAGGGTGCCGTTGATCGAGCGGTTCGCCATCTCGCTGTACGTGAAGCGGGTCTGCTTCGTGATCTCCTTCGTCTGCTCCTTGAGGGAGTCGAAGACGACGACCGTGTCGTACAGCGAATATCCGAGAATGGTCAGCAGACCGATCACCGTACCGACCGTGACCTCGAAGCCCACCAGCGAGTAGATGCCCACGGTGATCGTGAGGTCGTGGATGAGGGCGATGAGTGCCGCGACCGCCATTCTCCACTCGAAGGCGATGGCCAGATAGATCACCACGAGGATCATGAAGATCCCCAGGCCGGTCCAGGCCTTGTTGGCGATCTGCTCACCCCAGCTGGGACCGACGAGCTCCGCCGCGATCTTGTCCTCGGGGACGTTCAGGTCCTTGGCGAGCTCCGTGCGGACCTGGTCGGACTGCGCGGTGTCGAGGCCGCCGACCTGGATGCGCAGGGAGCCGTTGCCGAGCTGCTGGACGATCGCGTCGTGGCCGGAGGCCTCTTCCGCGTACTCCTGGGCCTGGCTGACGGAGACGTCCGACTTCGGGGTGGTGAAGACGGCGCCGCCCTGGAACTCGATGCCCATGTTGAGGCCGCGGACGGCCAGGGCGACGATGGCGGTGATGGTGATCAGGATGGACAGGCCATACCAGATCTTGCGGTTGCCGATGAAGTCGTAACCGACCTCACCGCGGTGGAGCCGGGCGCCGAGATCGCCGAGCTTCGACATCTCACGCCTCCTTCGTGTCGACGGGGGCGTGGGCACGGCGGGTGCGGCGCAGCGGCGGCTTGGCGCCGAGCCGCTTCGGGTCCAGGCCGGACCAGGCGTGGCCGTCGCCGAAGAACTTGGTCCGCGCGAGGAGCGTCATGACCGGCTTGGTGAAGAGGAACACCACCACGATGTCGAGCAGGGTGGTCAGACCGAGCGTGAACGCGAAGCCCTGGACCTTGCCGACGGTGACGATGAAGAGCACGGCCGCGGCCAGGAACGACACGAAGTCGGAGACCATGATGGTGCGGCGGGCACGCGGCCAGGCGCGCTCGACGGCCGGGCGGAGCGTGCGGCCCTCGCGGAGTTCGTCGCGGATGCGCTCGAAGTAGACGATGAACGAGTCCGCGGTGATGCCGATGGCGACGATGGCGCCACAGACGGCCGGCAGGTTCAGCGCGAAGCCGATGGCCGGGCCGAGCAGGGACATGATCACGTAGGTGAGGAGCGCGGAGACGCCGAGGCTGAGGATGGCGACCAGCGACAGGCCTCGGTAGTACGCGACCAGGTAGATGATGACCAGACCGAGCCCGATGGCGCCGGCGATCAGACCGGCCTCCAGCTGGTCACCGCCGAGGGCGGCGGTGACGGTGTCGACGCTCTGCGTCTCGAACGTCAGGGGCAGGGCACCGTACGACAGGATGTTGCCGAGGTCCTGGGCGGACTGCTGGTTGAAGTTGCCGGAGATCTCGGCGCTGGCGCTCAGCGTCTGGCGCACCGAGGGCGCCGAGACGACCTCGCCGTCCAGGACGATCGCGAAGCGGTTCTGCGGGTCGGCCTGGGCCGACAGCTTGCTGGTGATCGCCTGGAACTTCTTCGAGCCCGCGTCCGTGAAGTCCATGTTCACGATCCACATGCCGCGCTGCGGGTCGAGGGCGCCCTTGGCGTCGTCGACGTCCTTGCCGTCGACCTCGGCCGGGCCGAGCAGGTACTTCGACCACACGCCGGGCTCGTCCTCGCCACAGGCGACGGTCGGCTCGGTGGGCTTGACGCCCTGGCCCGCGGCGGTGCGCTGCTTGGGGTCGAGGCAGTTCAGGGTGGCGAACTTCTGCTCCAGCGCCGCCTGGGCCGCGTCGGGCTTCGGGGTCGCCGTGGGGGTGCCCGTGGCCTTCGGCGTCGCGGAGGACGAGGCCGAGGCGCTTCCGGTGGGCGTGGGGCTCGGGGCCTTGAGGGCCTCGGTGAGCGCACGGCCCTGCGTGGAGGCGGTGGCCGTCGGGGTCGCCGGCTTCTCGCCCACCGTCGCGCCGGAGGCGGAGGAGGACGGCTTCGGCGAGGCCGACGGGGAGCCGGAGGAGCTGGCCGTCGGCGCCGGCTGGGGCGCGCCGTTCGACACCGCGAGAACGGGCCGGAAGTAGAGCTGGGCGGTGGTGCCGACCTGCTCTCGGGCCTGCTTCTCGTTCGTCCCGCGAGGGATGTTGACGATGATGTTCTCGCGGCCCTGCGTCTGGACCTCGGCCTCGGAGACACCCAGACCGTTGACACGGCGCTCGATGATGCCGACCGCCGTGTTCATGTTGGTCTCGTTGACCGCCGACTCCTGGCCGGGCTCAGCCTTGGCCTTGAGCGTGATCGACGTACCGCCGGCGAGGTCGATGCCCAGGCGCGGGGTGGTGTGCCCCGACCAGAACATGCCGCCGGTGAGCGCGACCATGGCGATCAGGATGAGTGCCAGGGCGCGGCCCGGCCGGCTCTGTCCCCCCGCCGGCCTTCGGCCCTTCTTCGGTGCTGCCACCTGTCGTATCTCCCTGTCCAACCGTCTCCCGCCGGGTATGCGTGAGACGGCCACGAAGTATGTGTGGGGACCTGCCCCCGCAGACGTGGAACCGTTCCGAGGACCGCGCGCGCCGGTGGGCGTGCGCGGTGTCCCCGGCCGCGACTACTTCGCGTCGGTCTCGCCGTCGGTCTTGCCGTCCTTCTGGCCCTCGGTGGCGGCCTCGGCCGTGTCCGACTTCTTGGACAGGTCGGCCTTGGGCGCCGCGTCGTCCGTGTCGGTGGTCTCCGTGCTCTCCGTGGCCTCGGTGGCCCCGGTCAGCGACGAGGCGTCGTCCGGGACGACGGCGTCGGAGTCCGACTCCTCGTCGTCACCGTGGACGATGCGGTTGTACTCGGAGTCCTGGAGGACCGCGCCGATCGCGTTCTTCGCGTAGACGGCGTGCACGCCGGGCGCGACTTCGAGGAGAACGGTCTCGTCACCGATCTCCTTGACGGTGGCGTACATCCCCCCGATCGTGCGCACGCCGGTACCGGGCTGCATCTCGTCACGCATCTGCGCCGCCGCCTGCTGCTTCTTCTTGGCGGAGCGGGTCATCAGGAACATGGCCCCGATGAGGACGATGAAGGGGAGGAGGGTCACGATGCTCACGGGACGGGTTTCCTTCGCACGGTCGCGGAGAACCCGCGGCCTGATCTTCGGGGGTGGGCGCGCCGACCAGAAAGGGCGGCATCGGCGGAGTCTAGGCGAGTCCGCATCGATGGAACAACGTCCAGCATCGCACCCCGGTTCCTGTCCGGGCGAGTGTCGACACCGTCACGCCCCGAAGAGCCCCTGTTGTCCGCTTCCTGTCCCTCCCGGGCCCGCTGCCTGCGGCGGAACCAGTCCGAGGTGCGCCCAGGCCGCGGGAGTGGCGACCCTGCCACGGGGTGTGCGCGCCAGCAGACCTTCGCGTACGAGGAAGGGTTCGGCGACCTCCTCGACGGTCTCCCGCTCCTCCCCCACGGCGACCGCGAGGGTGGAGAGACCGACCGGTCCGCCGCCGAAGAGCTTCAGCAGGGCCTCCAGGACGGCGCGGTCGAGCCGGTCGAGGCCGCGGCCGTCGACCTCGTACACGCTGAGGGCCGCCTCGGAGATCTCACGGGTGATGACTCCGTCGGCCCTGACCTGCGCGTAGTCCCGGACGCGGCGCAGCAGGCGGTTGGCGATACGGGGGGTGCCGCGGGAGCGGCCGGCGATCTCGGCGGCGCCGGCCGGGTCGATCTCGACGTCGAGGAGTCCGGCGGAGCGGTGGATCACCCGCTGGAGCTCGCCCGGGTCGTAGAACTCCATGTGGCCGGTGAAACCGAAGCGGTCGCGCAGCGGGGGCGGCAGGAGTCCGGCCCTGGTGGTGGCGCCGACGAGGGTGAAGGGCGGGAGTTCCAGGGGGATGGCGGTGGCGCCGGGGCCCTTGCCGACGATGACGTCGACGCGGAAGTCCTCCATCGCCATGTAGAGCATCTCCTCGGCGGGCCGGGACATGCGGTGGATCTCGTCGAGGAAGAGGATCTCGCCCTCCTGGAGGGAGGAGAGGATCGCCGCGAGGTCTCCGGCGTGCTGGATGGCGGGGCCCGAGGTGATGCGGATCGGCGCGTTCATCTCGGCGGCGATGATCATCGAGAGGGTGGTCTTGCCGAGGCCGGGGGCGCCGGAGAGCAGCACGTGGTCGGCGGTGGCGCCACGCTGGCGGGCGGCCTTGAGGACCAGATCGAGCTGCTGGCGCACCTTCTCCTGGCCGACGAACTCGTCGAGGTCCTTGGGGCGCAGGGCCGCCTCGACGGCCTGGTCGTCGCCCTCGGCGGAGGCGCCGACGATCCGTTCCTCGGCGGTCGGTGCCGTCTCGTCGTCCCAGTTCACGGTGTCTGCCTTCTCGTTCATACGGTGGTGCGCCGGCGACGGGTGGCCCCGCGCGGCGGTCTTGGTCAGCGCGCTCGGTTCAGCGTCTGCAGGGCCGCGCGCAGAAGCTGCGGGACCGGGGCCGAGGCACCGGAGGCGATGGCCGCCTCGGCCTGCGGGGCCACCGCGGCGACCGCCTCCTCCGCCTCCCGGGACGCGTAGCCGAGGCCGATGAGCGCGGCGGACAGCTGCTCCGTCCAGGGCGCCGGGCCGGCGGCCCCGGCGCGCTGGGCGCCGACCAGGCCGCTGCTGCCGAGGGGGGCGCCCAGCTTGTCCTTCAGTTCGAGGAGGAGTTTCTGGGCGCCCTTCTTGCCGATGCCGGGGACGGCCATGAGGGCCTTCTCGTCTCCGGTGGACACGGCGAGGCGGAGCGCGTCGGGGCTGTGCACCCCGAGCATGGCCTGCGCGAGGCGGGGGCCGACGCCGCTGGCGGTCTGGAGGAGCTCGAAGACCTGCCGCTCGTCGTCGTCGGCGAAGCCGTACAGGGTGAGGGAGTCCTCGCGGACGACGAGGGAGGTGGCGAGCCGGGCGTCCTGCCCGATCCGCAGTCCCGCGAGCGTTCCCGGGGTGCACTGGACGGCCATGCCCACGCCGCCGACCTCGATGACGGCCGTGGTGGGGGCGAGGGCGGCGACCGGGCCGCTGACGAAGGCGATCATCGGATTCGGCCTTTCACTGCGGGCGTCTGCCGGGCGACCGCCTGCTGGAGACGGTTCTGGGCGACGGCCTGTTGGAGGCGGTTCTGGGCGGGGGCCCGCCAGATGTGACAGATGGCGAGGGCGAGGGCGTCGGCGGCGTCGGCCGGCTTGGGCGGGGCGGAGAGCCGGAGCAGCCGGGTCACCATGGCGCCGACCTGCGCCTTGTCGGCGCGTCCGCTGCCGGTGACGGCGGCCTTGACCTCGCTGGGGGTGTGCAGGGCGACGGGGATGCCGCGGCGCGAGGCGCAGAGCATGGCGACGGCGCTCGCCTGTGCCGTGCCCATCACCGTACGCACGTTGTGCTGGCTGAACACCCGCTCCACCGCGACGAGTTCGGGCGAGAAACGGTCGAGCCACTCCTCGATGCCGCGCTCGATGCCGACAAGGCGCACGCCGATGTCGTCGTCCGCGGCCGTCCGCACCACTCCCACGCCGAGCATGGTCAGGGGCCGTCCGGCGACTCCCTCGACGACGCCGACGCCGCACCGGGTCAGCCCCGGGTCCACCCCGAGAACGCGCACTGTGCTCCTCCCGGCCCGCTGTCGCTCAACTGTTTGTGCAGGCTATCCCCTGCCACTGACAACGTCGCACGAACGACAGCGGGCCGACGGGAGGTGTCCCCGTCGGCCCGCTGTGGAACGGCTGTGGAGCCGCCGCTCGATCAGGCGTCGACCTTCGCCATGACCTCGTCGCTGACGTCGAAGTTGGCGAAGACGTTCTGCACGTCGTCGCTGTCCTCCAGCGCGTCGATCAGCTTGAACATCTTGCGCGCGCCCTCTTCGTCGAGCTCGACCTGCATGGTCGGGACGAAGCTGGACTCGGCGGAGTCGTAGTCGATGCCGGCCTCCTGGAGGGCGGTACGAACCGCGACCAGGTCGGTGGCCTCGCTGATGATCTCGAAGGACTCACCGAGGTCGTTGACCTCCTCGGCGCCGGCCTCGAGCACCGTCTCCAGGACGTCGTCCTCGGACAGCTCGCCCTTGGGGAGCACGACGACGCCCTTGCGGTTGAACAGGTACGAGACCGAGCCCGGGTCGGCCATGGAACCGCCGTTGCGGGTCATGGCCACGCGCACGTCGGAGGCGGCGCGGTTGCGGTTGTCGGTGAGGCACTCGATGAGCACCGCGACACCGTTCGGGCCGTAGCCCTCGTACATGATCGTGGCGTAGTCGGCGCCGCCGGCCTCGAGACCCGCACCGCGCTTGAGCGCGGAGTCGATGTTCTTGTTCGGGACCGACTGCTTCTTCGCCTTCTGGACGGCGTCGAACAGCGTCGGGTTACCGTCCAGGTCGGCGCCGCCCGTACGGGCCGCGACCTCGATGTTCTTGATCAGCTTCGCGAAGAGCTTGCCGCGCTTGGCATCGATCACGGCCTTCTTGTGCTTCGTCGTAGCCCATTTAGAGTGGCCGGACATCTGCCTGTCTCCTTCGCGTAACCCATTACTGAACGAACCCCAGAGATCCTACCGGGATCGGATCAGCGCACCGCGCGCACCATGTCGACGAACAGGGCGTGGATGCGGTGGTCCCCGGTGAGTTCGGGGTGGAACGAGGTCGCGAGGGCCCGGCCCTGCCGTACGGCGACGACATGGCCCCCGTGCTCGGCGAGGATCTCGACCTCGGCGCCGACGGACTCCACCCAGGGGGCGCGGATGAAGACGCCCTCGACGGGTCCGTCCTCGATGCCCGCGACGGTGACGCCGGCCTCGAAGGACTCGTTCTGCCGTCCGAAGGCGTTGCGGCGGACGATCATGTCGATGCCGCCGAAGGTCTCCTGACCCGAACGCGGGTCGAGGATCTTCTCCGCGAGCATGATCAGACCGGCACAGGTGCCGTAGACCGGCATCCCCGCGGCGATGCGCTCGCGCAGCGGCTCCATCAGGCCGAAGAGCTCGGCCAGCTTGGAGATGGTGGTGGACTCACCACCGGGGATGACCAGGCCGTCGACCTCGGCCAGTTCCTCGGGGCGCCTCACCGGCCTGGCCACGGCGTCCGCCGCGGCCAGGGCGATCAGGTGCTCCCGTACGTCGCCCTGGAGAGCCAGGACACCAATCACGGGAGTGCTGCTCATCGGTGCTTACCAGCCCCGGTTGGCGTAGCGCTCGGACTCGGGGAGGGTGTCGCAGTTGATGCCGACCATGGCCTCGCCCAGGTTGCGGGAGGCGTCCGCGATGACCTTCGGGTCGTCGTAGAAGGTGGTGGCCTTCACGATGGCGGCGGCGCGCTTGGCCGGGTCGCCCGACTTGAAGATGCCGGAGCCGACGAAGACGCCCTCGGCGCCGAGCTGACGCATGAGCGCGGCGTCGGCCGGGGTGGCGACGCCACCGGCGGAGAACAGCACGACCGGGAGCTTGCCGAGCTCGGCGACCTCCTTGACGAGCTCGTACGGGGCCCGCAGGTCCTTGGCGGCGGCGAACAGCTCGTTGTTGTCGAAGCCGCGCAGCCGGGCGATCTCGTTCTTGATCTGACGCAGGTGGCGGACGGCCTCGACGACGTTGCCGGTGCCGGCCTCGCCCTTGGAGCGGATCATGGCCGCGCCCTCGGCGATGCGGCGCAGGGCCTCGCCCAGGTTGGTGGCACCACAGACGAAGGGGGTCGTGAAGGCCCACTTGTCGGAGTGGTTGACCTCGTCGGCCGGGGTGAGGACCTCGGACTCGTCGATGTAGTCGACACCGAGGGACTGCAGGACCTGGGCCTCGACGAAGTGGCCGATGCGGGACTTGGCCATGACCGGGATGGACACCGCGCCGATGATCTCTTCGATCATGTTCGGGTCGGACATGCGGGCCACGCCGCCGTCCTTGCGGATGTCCGCGGGGACGCGCTCCAGGGCCATGACGGCCACGGCGCCGGCGTCCTCGGCGATCTTCGCCTGCTCGGCGTTGACCACGTCCATGATCACGCCGCCCTTGAGCTGCTCGGCCATGCCGCGCTTCACACGGGCGGTGCCGGTCTCGGGGGACTGGGGGGAGGGGGAAGGCGTGGTGGACACAAGTACCTCACTCGTGACAAGAGCGATTGACGACACCAGTGAGGAAACAGTCCACCTGCGGTCCACAGCAAGGGCCAATGTGGACCCGGTGGATCGTTTTCGCAGGTTACGGAGTGTCAGGTAGGACGATCGGCAAGAGCCACCGGCGGCTCATCGTCCATTTCGAAGGCCAGCGGGAAGGGCGCGTGGCCCGCGAGCCGGAACCAGCGGACCTTCCGGTGGCGGCGCAGGGCACGGGCGGCGCGTACGGCGTCGTTGTGGAAGCGGCGGGCCATCGGCACCCGGCGGACGGCCTGCGCGAGCTCCTCCGCGGCCTCCACGCCACCGGGGGCCTCCCGGACGACCTCCACCTGCTCGGGCTCGCCGAACACGGCCCGCAGAGCCTGACTGAGCTCGCTCTCGGCGACCTCCCGGTGATCCTCCTCGGCCTGCCGGGCGGCGTGCGCGGCCTCGTACAGCACGATCGAGGCGGCCGGATCGAGAACACCGGAGGTGGCCAGCTCCTGGGTGACCGAGGCCCGGCGCAGCAGTTGCGCGTCCAGGGCCGCGCGGGCGGCGTCGATACGGGAGTGCAGGCGGTCGAGCCGGCCGGCGGTCCAGCTGAGATAGACGCCGATGAGAATCAGCGCGACGACGGTCCAGATCAGGGTTTCGGTCACGGGCGCACAGGCTACCGGGGCGGTGGCGGCGCGCCTTCCCAAAGGTCGCGGTCATGGGCGAACAGGACACGGTCGGGACGGGCCTCCGGCCCGACCGGAGGGCGGTACGGGGTGCCGAACCCGACCGCGAAGCCGTATGCCTGGCGCCCCGTCGTGGGCCCCTGGTCCGCGGGGGCCTGCCGGGGTCTACAGGCCCAGGCGGGCCCGTAGGCCGACGCGTTCGTCCGTGTCCACCGCCGCCGCCCCGTCCGTCACCGTCTCGTACACCGCCAGGATGTCCGCGCCGACCGTCGTCCAGTCGAAGCGGCGTACATGCGCCGAGCCCCGCGCGCTCAGTCCCGCGCGGCGCTCCTCGTCGCCCAGGAGCCGGACCGCCGCGTCCGCGAGCGCGTCCGCGTCCTCGTTGGTGAAGAGCTCCCCCGCCGACCCCTGGTCGAGGACCTGGGCGAAGGCGTCCAGGTCGGAGGCGAGGACCGGCGCACCGGCCGACAGCGCCTCGACGAGGATGATGCCGAAGCTCTCGCCGCCTGTGTTGGGCGCCACGTACACGTCGACGCTGCGCAGCAGCCGCGCCTTGTCCTCGTCGCTGATCATGCCGAGGAACTCCACCCGGGAGCGGAGTTCGCGCGGCAGCGACGCCACCGCCTCCTCCTCGTCCCCGCGCCCGGCGACGAGGAGCCGCGCCCCGGGGCGTTCGGTGAGGATCCTGGGCAGGGCCCGCATGAGGACCGGCAGGCCCTTCCTCGGCTCGTCGATCCGGCCGATGAAGCCGAGGGTCTCGCCCTGCCACTCCTTCTTCGGCTCGGCGCGCGCGAAGAAGTCCACGTCGACCCCGTTGGGGATGACGACGGCGTCACCGCCGAGGTGCTCGACCAGCGTGCGCCGCGCGTACTCGCTGACCGCGATGCGGGCGCTGATCTTCTCCAGCGCGGGCTGGAGGATCGGATACGCGGCGATCATGGCGCGCGAGCGCGGGTTCGAGGTGTGGAAGGTGGCCACGATCGGCCCCTGCGCCGCCCAGCAGGTGAGCAGGCCCAGGGACGGCGAGGTCGGCTCGTGGATGTGGACGACGTCGAAGGTGCCGTCGTGCAGCCAGCGCCGCACCCGCGCGGCGGACAGGAAGCCGAAGCTGAGCCGTGCCACCGAGCCGTTGTACGACACGGGGACGGCCCGGCCGGCGGAGACCACGTACGGCGGCAGCGGGGTCTCGTCGTCGGCGGGGGCGAGGACGGAGACCTCGTGGCCGAGCCGGATCAGCTGCTCGGCGAGGTCGCGGATGTGGAACTGGACGCCGCCCGGCACGTCCCAGGAGTACGGGCAGACGATCCCGATCTTCACGCGCCGCGCTCCCCGCCCCGCTCCATGTCCCGCGCCCCGGGCCGCTTCCCGTCCCGCGTCCCGTCGCCCGCCGCGGGTCGCTCCGGGCGTTCCTCCAGGTCCGCGAGCCACAGTCGTTGCAGCATGTGCCAGTCCTCCGGGTGGTCCGCGATGCCGGTGGCGAAGGCGTCCGCCAGCGCCTGTGTCATCACGGACGCCTTCTCGGCCCGCGTACCCGACTCGGGTACGTCGACGGGCGGGTGGATCCGTCCCCTCATGACCGAGGTCTCGTCGTACCAGAGCGTCGCCGGCAGCAGCAGCGCCCCCGTCTGCTGGGCGAGGATCGCGGGGCCCGCGGGCATCCGCGCCGTGTCGCCGAAGAAGGTGACCTCGGTGCCGGAGGCCGACAGATCGCGGTCGGCGACCAGGCAGACCAGGCCGCCCGCCCGCAGCCGCCGGGCGAGCGTGCCGAAGGCGGAGCCCCCGGTGTGCGGGAGGACCTCCATGCCGAGGGACTCGCGGTAGGCGACGAAGCGGTCGTAGAGCGTCTCCGGCTTGAGCCGTTCGGCGACCGTCGTGAAGGGCACGCCGAGGGTGCGGGTCACCCACACACCGGCCAGGTCCCAGTTGGCCAGGTGCGGCAGGGCGACGACGACCCCGCGCCCGGCGGCCAGGCCTTCGTGCAGATGGTGGGTGTCCCTGATGTCGACATCGCGCCCGACCCGCTCCTCGTCCCAGGTCGGCAGCCTGAACGACTCCATCCAGTACCGCATGTACGAGCGCATGCCGGCCTTCGACAGCTCGGCGAGCCGCTCGGGCGTGGCGTCGGGCACCACGCGCGCGAGGTTGGCCTCGAGGCGCAGGACGCTCTTGCCGCGCCGCTTCCACGTGAAGTCGGCGATCCGCCGGCCGAGGCCCGTGGCCACCGGTTCGGGGAGCTTCTTGACGGTCGCCCAGCCGGCGCCGTACAACCCGTCGCTCAGTCGGTCCTTCAGCACGCTCACGTCGTCGCCCCACTCCCCCCGGCCGCGGCGGCGTCCGCCTCGGCCGATTCACGCCGTACGGTCACGACCCGCTGCCCCAGGGTGACGGCGCTGCCGACGGCCACGATCCACAGGGCGATCGGGAGCAGGACCTCGACCCCGGGCACCCCGAACGCGTGCAGGCCTGCGAGGCCCGCGGCGACCAGCGAGATCACCAGTCGTTCGGCGCGCTCGACCAGACCGTTGACGGCGACGGGCAGGCCAATCGATTCGCCTCGCGCCTTGGTGTACGAGACGACCTGCCCGCTCGCCAGGCAGAAGATCGCCACCGCGCACAGCACGTTGTCGTCGCCCGTACCCGCGTACCAGAGCGCGAAGCCGCCGAAGATCGCGCCGTCGGCGACCCGGTCGAGCGTCGAGTCGAGGAAGGCCCCCCAGCGGCTGGAGATCCCCGCCTGCCGGGCCATGTTGCCGTCGACCAGGTCGGAGAAGACGAAGAGGGTGATGACGATGGTGCCCCAGAAGAATTCTCCGCGGGGGAAGAAGACCAGCGCACCGGCCATCACTCCCGCCGTGCCGATGAGCGTGACCGCGTCGGGGCTGACGCCCCGGCGGAGCAGAAACGCGGCGAACGGTGTGAGGACACGCGTGAAGAATGCACGCGCGTACTTGTTCAGCATGGCCTTCCCGAGGTTCGGTGGGCCGCGCGGCCCCTATGACCACCGGCTCACCCATCGTAGCCACGAGCGCCCCGGCGTACCGGCGGCACCCGCCCCGCCGCGTCGGCGCCCTCCCGGGGACCCGCTCCGGGTACGACGTATGGACGCGTCCCCGCGTCGGTGCAAAGCTCGAAGGACCACCGCGGGCACCGCAGGAGCCGTACCGCGACACACCACTCCCCCGCGCCCGCGTGCCGCCGCACCGTGCGAGCAGCCGGGAGGAACACATCATGGGTGACAAGGCGAACACGTCCGCCGGGGCCGCCGGCAGGGCTCTGACGGCCGACCGGCCCGCGGCCGTACGGAACGTGGTGCTGGTCGGCCACAGCGGATCCGGCAAGACGACCCTCGTGGAGGCCCTCGCGCAGACCGCCGGGGCGCTCAACCGGGCGGGCCGGGTCGAGGACGGCGCCACCGTCTCCGACTACGACGAGATCGAGCACCGCCAGCACCGCTCCGTACAGCTCTCCCTCGTCCCGGTCGGCTGGGACGGGTACAAGATCAACCTCCTCGACACCCCCGGGTACGCCGACTTCGTCGGGGAGCTGAGGGCCGGTCTGCGCGCGGCGGACGCGGCCCTCTTCGTCGTCTCGGCCGCCCAGGAGGCCGACGCCGTCGCCGCCTCCACCCGGATGATCTGGGAGGAGTGCGCGGCCGTCGGCATGCCCCGCGCCATCGTCGTCACCCATCTCGACACGGCCCGCACCGACTTCGACGAGCTCACCGCCGTCTGCGCCTCGCTCTTCGGCCGTGACGATCCCGACGCCGTCCTCCCGCTCTACCTGCCGGTGCTCGGCGACGAGGGCCCCGACGGGCACGCACCCGCCACCGGTCTGGTCGGCCTGCTCTCGGAGCGGATCCTCGACTACTCCACGGGGGTACGGCGGGAGCTCCCGCCCGACGAGAGCCGGCGGGAGCTCATCGCGGAGGCCCGCGCCCGGCTGATCGAGGGGATCATCGCCGAGAGCGAGGACGAGACCCTCATGGACCGCTACCTCGGCGGTGAGCGGATCGACGTGAAGACGCTCGTCGACGACCTGGAGAAGGCCGTCGCCCGTGGCACCTTCCACCCGGTGCTCGCGGCCGCCCCCGCCGCCGACGGCGGTACGCAGGGCCTCGGCACCCTCGAACTCCTGGAACTGATCACCGGCGGCTTCCCCTCCCCCCTCGAGCACGAGCCGCCCGCCGTCACCACCCCCGACGGCCGGTCCCGGTCCCCGATCAGCTGCGACCCCGAGGGCCCCCTGGTCGCCGAGGTCGTCAAGACCGCCGCCGACCCCTACGTGGGCCGGGTCTCCCTCGTCCGGGTCTTCTCCGGCACCCTGCGCCCCGACGAGACCGTCCACGTCTCCGGTCACGGCCTGGCGGACCGGGGCCACGAGGACCACGACGTGGACGAGCGGGTCGGCGGGCTCACCTCGCCCTTCGGGAAGCAGCAGCGGCCCCTGGCGCACTGCATCGCCGGGGACCTCGCCTGTGTGGCCCGGCTCGGCCGGGCGGAGACCGGCGACACGATCTCCGCGAAGGACGATCCGCTCCTGATCGAGCCCTGGAGCATGCCCGAGCCCCTGCTCCCGCTCGCGATCGAGGCCCACAGCAAGGCCGACGAGGACCGGCTGTCGCAGGGCCTCGCCCGGCTGGTCGCCGAGGACCCGACCCTGCGCCTCGAACAGAACCAGGACACCCGGCAGGTGGTGCTGTGGTGCCTGGGCGAGGCCCACCAGGACGTCGTCCTCGAACGCCTCAGGGGCCGGTACGGGGTGCGGGTCGACGCCGTGCCGTACAAGGTGCCGCTGCGCGAGACCTTCGGCGGCGCCTCGACGGGCCGGGGCCGGCACGTCAAACAGTCCGGCGGCCACGGCCAGTACGCCATCTGCGAGATCGAGGTGGAGCCGCTCCCGCCGGGCGGCGGCATCGAGTTCGTCGACAAGGTGGTCGGCGGAGCGGTCCCCCGCCAGTTCATCCCCTCCGTGGAGAAGGGGGTACGGGCCCAGGCCGCGCGGGGCGTCGCCGCCGGCTATCCGCTCGTCGACATCCGGATCACCCTGCGGGACGGCAAGGCCCACTCCGTGGACTCCTCCGACGCCGCCTTCCAGACGGCCGGGGCGCTCGCGCTGCGCGAGGCGGCCGCCGATGCCGCCATCCACCTCCTGGAACCGGTCGCCGAGGTCCAGGTCCTCGTACCGGACGAGTACGTCGGCCCCGTGATGAGCGACCTGTCGGGGCGGCGCGGCCGGGTCGTCGGCACCGACCAGGCCGGCCCCGGGCGGACCGTGGTCCGGGCCGAGGTGCCGGAGATCGAGATCGGGCGGTACGCGATCGACCTGCGGTCCGTGTCGCACGGCACCGGCCGGTTCGACCGCACGTACGCCCGGCACGAGCCGATGCCCCCGCACCTTGCCGAGAAGATGCGCGAACAGGCCGAAAAGGGTTCCTGATTGACGGGATGTCGGCCGAATGCCGCCCGCTCCGCCACGACGGGGCGGGCGGCATTCGGCCGACCCTCCGCACTCCGGTGACGCATCAGGCGGCACCCGGTTACGCTGTGGTGCCCAGCTCAGAAGGTGTGCGGGGCGCGGCAGTTGGGAACAGCCCGCACAGGTACTCGCACGCGATGGGGGCGGCAGTGGCGATCGACGGTTTCGGACCCGGGGCACAGATTCCCCTCCAGGGTTCCGGTGGCGGGGCGGGGGCGACGAACGCGCTCGCCTCCGCCGCGTACCGGGACAGCCCCCTGGACACCATCAAGGAAGCCGACAACGAGCTCTACAAGTCGACGGTCAAGGAGGGGAAGTGGCACAAGCTCTTCCACCCCGACCTCGGTGAGGCGTTCTCCCGCGCGGTCCAGGTCCGCATGCTCGGCGGCGCCCGCAAGGCCCTCATCCAGTCCTTCGGCGCGGAGCCGCAGCCGGTCGTCGAGCACTGCCTCGCCGCCTCCCGCATCCGCAGGCAGCGCGACATCAGGCTGACCCTGGTCACCCTCGTCTGCGGGGTGCTCTTCCTGCCCGGTCTGCTGCTCTGGCTCGGGGTCTTCCAGCTCCGCCGGATGGCCGCGGGCTCCGACAAGAAGAGCACCAGCGCCATCGGCACCGCGCTCCTCGTCGCGGTCGGGTTCCTCGCCGCGCTCTTCCTGCTCAAGCTGCCCTTCGACGGGATCCTGCCGAACTACCTGCGCGCCATGATCGTGGCCCCGGTGGTGGGGTGGTTCCTCGCCCGCCGCGTCTGCGAGACCACCGCCGTCGACCTCCGCGAGCGCTGGACGGCCCTGCTCAGCGGCGGCGGCGTCGGCGCCAAGATCCCCGAGGCCGCGCCCCGGGACCCGAGCGAGAAGACCGCGGAGGAGCTCCGGCAGAACCTGGAGAAGCTCTCCGCCGAGCAGCAGTCCAACATCGTGTTCTACGCGGGCGCGAAGGGCGTCCTCGGCCTCGGCACCCGCTGGGGCAGCTGGACGCTCGCCGAGGAGCTCGTCCCCCAGCCCGGCCGCGAGATCCACGACTTCCGCGCCTGGGACGTCGTCCGCAAGATCCACGACCAGCTGACCCTGCTGGAGCGCGGCTCGATGAAGACCGGGTTCCCCAAGCCGACCGTCAAGCACTGGATCGTCTCCCCGGTCGGGGAGGGCGCCGACGAGGTCACCCGCCCCGAGGGCGACAGCATCGTGCACTACCAGGTCAAGCCGCACGAGATACAGCGCATCTGCAACGACCAGCAGTTCGGCGCCGGCAACCGTCACTACCTCGGCGTGCAGTTCACGCTCTGGGACGGGAACCTGGTCCTCACCATGATGGTCACGGTGACGTCCCTCCTCCACACCCTCCGGATCGAGGTCACCGGGCACGCCCTCGGTCCCGTGCACGGCCTCTTCACGACGAAGCCGAAGGCGAAGACCAAGGAGGTCTCCAAGACGGTCCGCTTCTGGGAGACCAAGGAGATCAAGCAGCCGCTGATGACGACCGACGAGGTCGTCCGGCTGGCGGTCCGCGCGCCGCTCACCTGGTACCCGCCGCTCCTGGACTTCCTCGGCGGCAAGCTCGTCCTGCCCGAGCCCTTCGGACTGCGGCACATCTGGGCCGGGCCGCCCTGGAAGAACCGCTTCATGGCCGACGACGCCATCCGCATGGCGACGCCGGTGCTGCGGGCGGTCCACACCGCGACCATCAAGATGCTCGACGACCACGGCGTGGACACCGAGCGCTTCACGAACCGCTCGCTGGTCCTCGGCGGCGCCGTCCAGGAACCGGGCCCGAAGAAGGCCGACGTCTACGACGCCTGACCCGTGTGCCCGCCCCCGTGTCCGTACGGACGCGGGTGTGGGCGTACGGATCGGGATCAGATCGCGGCCGGCCAGGCGTCGGCCAGCATCTTCCGCGTGTCGGCGAGAAGCTGCGGCAGCACCTTGGTGTGACCGACGACCGGCATGAAGTTGGTGTCCCCGCCCCAGCGCGGCACCACGTGCTGGTGCAGGTGGGCGGCGATGCCGGCGCCGGCGACGGCGCCCTGGTTCATGCCGATGTTGAAGCCGTGCGCGCCGGAGGCCGCCCGCAGCGCGACCATCGCGCGCTTGGTGAGGTCGGCGAGCTCCGCCGTCTCCGCCGGGTCCAGATCCGTGTAGTCGGCGACGTGACGGTAGGGGACGACCATGAGGTGCCCTCCGTTGTACGGGTACAGGTTGAGGACCGCGTAGACACTGTTGCCGCGCGCGATCACCAGACCGTCCTCGTCCGACTTCGCCGGAATCGAGCAGAACGGACAACCGTCGTCGGCGCCCGGTCCGGTCGGCTTGTTCTCGCCCTGGATGTACGCCATCCGATGAGGCGTCCAGAGGCGCTGGAACGCGTCCCGCGTCCCCACTCCGATCTGCTGCTCCGGCTCAGTCGTCATGCTGTGCAGCATATTGCGTCGCCCGTTCGGAACGTGTCGCCGGGGCGGAGGATCCATGCAGCGGCCATGCTGATCCGATGTTCGCGGGAGCGCTCACCGTCTACCGGTACGAGGTGGACGCCCCCGGTGCCACGATCCGCACCTTCGGCGACGCGGTGTGGTGGGCCTGCGCCACGCTCGCGACCGTGGGGTACGGGGACGTGGCGCCGGTGACCCCGATCGGCAGGCTGACGGCGGTGGGCATGATGGCCTGCGGTCTGGCGCTCCTGGGCGCGGTGACGGGTTCCTTCTCGTCCTGGCTGATCCAGGCGTTCACCCGGGAGGACGAGAAGGGGGACGGTCCCGGGGGAAGGGGAGAGGCCCCCGGGGGATTCCCCGGGGGCCTCCTGAACCGCTCGGGTCATCACACCTGGACGCGGTCCTCGACGACCTTGGCGAGCTTGGCGATGGCCTCGTCGACGGGGATGCCGTTCTCCTGCGAACCGTCGCGGTAGCGGAAGGAGACCGCACCGGCGGCCATGTCCTCGTCACCCGCGATGACCATGAACGGGACCTTCTGCTTCTGCGCGTTCCGGATCTTCTTCTGCATCCGGTCCGAGGAGGAGTCGACCTCCACCCGCAGGCCCTGCTTCTTCGCCTTGGCGGCGAACTCGTGCAGGTAGTCGACGTGGGCGTCGCCGATCGGGATGCCGGTCGCCTGCACGGGCGCCAGCCACGGCGGCATCGCGCCCGCGTAGTGCTCGAGGAGCACCGCGAAGAAGCGCTCGATCGAGCCGAACAGCGCGCGGTGGATCATGACCGGACGCTGCTTGGTGCCGTCCGGGGCGGTGTACTCCAGGTCGAAGCGCTCCGGCAGGTTGAAGTCGAGCTGCACGGTCGACATCTGCCAGGTGCGGCCGATGGCGTCCCGCGCCTGCACCGAGATCTTCGGGCCGTAGAACGCGGCGCCGCCCGGGTCGGGGGTCAGCGGGAGGCCCTGCTTCTCGGCGACCTGCTGGAGGACCGCGGTGGCCTCCTCCCAGATCTCGTCCGAGCCGACGAACTTCTCCGGGTCCTTGGTGGACAGCTCCAGGTAGAAGTCGGTCAGACCGTAGTCGCGCAGCAGGTTGAGGACGAAGGTGAGGGTCTTGTCGAGCTCCTCCGCCATCTGCTCCTTGGTGCAGTAGATGTGCGCGTCGTCCTGGGTGAAGCCGCGGGCCCGGGTCAGGCCGTGCACGACGCCGGACTTCTCGTACCGGTACACGGTGCCGAACTCGAAGAGGCGCAGCGGCAGTTCACGGTACGAACGGCCGCGCGCGTCGAAGATCAGGTTGTGCATCGGGCAGTTCATGGGCTTGAGGTAGTAGTCCACGCCCTCGTCGAGCTGCATGGGGGGGTACATGCCCTCGGCGTACCAGTCGAGGTGCCCGGACTTCTCGAACAGCTTGCCCTTGGTGGCGTGCGGCGAGTAGACGAACTCGTAGCCCTCCTCCTCGTGCCGCTTGCGCGAGTAGTCCTCCATGACCCGGCGGATGATGCCGCCCTTGGGGTGGAAGACCGCGAGGCCGGAACCGATCTCGTCGGGGATGGAGAAGAGGTCGAGCTCGTTGCCCAGCTTGCGGTGGTCGCGCTTCTCGGCCTCGGCGAGGAAGTCGAGGTGGGCCTTCAGCTCCTCCTTCGACGGCCAGGCGGTGCCGTAGATGCGCTGGAGCATCGGGTTCTTCTCGCTGCCGCGCCAGTAGGCGGCCGCGTTGCGCATCAGCTTGAACGCCGGGATGTTCCGGGTGGTCGGCAGGTGCGGACCGCGGCAGAGGTCCTTCCAGCACAGGTCGCCGGTCTTGGCGTCGAGGTTGTCGTAGATGGTCAGCTCGCCGCCGCCCACCTCGACGTTCGCACCGTCGTCGGTCGACGCGGAGCCCTTGATGCCGATGAGCTCCAGCTTGTACGGCTCGTCCGCGAGCTCGGCGCGGGCGTCCTCGTCGGTCACCACGCGGCGGGCGAAACGCTGGCCGCGCTTCTGGATCTCCTGCATCTTCTTCTCGATGACCTTGAGGTCCTCGGGAGTGAAGGGCTTCTCGACGTCGAAGTCGTAGTAGAAGCCGTCCCGGACCGGCGGGCCGATGCCCAGCTTGGCCTCGGGGAAGAGCTCCTGCACGGCCTGCGCCATGACGTGCGCGGTCGAGTGGCGCAGGATGTCGAGACCGTCCGGGGAGGAGATCTCGACGCCCTCGACGACATCGCCGTCGGAGAGCTCGTACGACAGGTCCTTCAGCTCGCCGCCCACACGGGCGGCGATGACGGTGCGGTCGTCGGCGAACAGGGCGCCGGCGGTGGTGCCCGCGCTCACCGCCCTCTCCTCTGCTTCCGAGGCGGACTGGACGGTCACACGGACATCAGACACGGGTGTTCTTCTTTCCTTGGGGCGCAGGCAGACACGAGGTGCCGGCGCCGGCGGTGCGCAACAGAGACGAGGTGCCGCGCATCGCCGATGTTACCGAGGCGACCGTCCCACCCGCGAAACGGTTTCCCCCACGCCTCACCCCTCGTCCGGGCCGCAGGCCTCCTCGAAGAAGTCGAGGTTCTCCTGCAGGGCCTTCATCAGCCGGTCCCTCTCCGTCTCGTCGACCTGTACGGGGACGACCCCGGACGCGTCGGTGAGCCGGCGGAAGCCGCCCCGGCTCTCCAGGCGGCCCACCACCCTGATCGGGAGCCCGACGAGATGGGCGTGGCCGGCGGTGCGGTACGCCTCCTCGTCGAGGGTGACGCGGACGTGCGGGACCTCCGCCCCTGCGAGCACCCGGAGGCGTACGGTGCCCTCGCCGCGCGGCCCCGAGCGGCGCATGCGGACGACGGCGCCGGTGAGCCGGACCGGGACGGAAGGCTCGTCGGTGAGGTAGCGGGCGCTCGCCTCCCGCAGGGCCGGCAGGTCCCCGGGCGAGAACTCGACCGGTTCGGGGCGGGGGGCGCAGCCCTCGGGCGCCCCGGCGGACGGGGCCCACTCCAGGGCGATCCGGGCGCCTTCGGTGCCGCGGACGAGGGCGACGAGGGCCTCGGTGAGTTCACGGCTGACGCCCGCGGCGACGGCGGCGTCGAAGGCTTCCATGCCGCCGGTGGCCCGCTGGTAGTCGGTGGCCTCGCGGGCCGCGTGGAGCGCGTGGTAGAGCCGGACGGCGATGGGCCGGCCCGGTTCGACCGGCAGGAAGGCGGTGAGGCCGCGTCCGCCGGGCGCCGCGCCGACGACGACGGTCTCCAGGGAGGCCTGGGCCGGGCGCCGGTGCCGGGCGCCGTAGTAACCGGCCCGGCCGCGCACGGCGAGGGCGCCGGCCAGGAGCAGCTGGCGGGCGGCCGACCTGAGCTGTTCCTGCACGGTCCAGGGGACGGTCCCCGCGGGGCCCGGGGGCACGTCGCGCCACCAGCGGATCTCGTCGCTGGGCACGGCGAGACCGGTGAGGACCTCGCGGGCGGAGGGCGTGGCGCTGCGGGCGAGGGCGGTGAGCGCCTCGCCGAGCAGGTCCTCGCAGTCCGGGAAGGCGCGGCTCTCCGGGACGAGGAGGCTGGTGCCGGTGCCGGTGCCGGGCGGGGTCCAGCGGCTGTAGCGGCCGGCCGCACCGCCGCGCCGCCGCCATCCGTGGCGGGCGAGGAGGGCGCCGAGGACGCGCGGGTCGACCCTGCCGGGGTCGGGCGCGCCCTGGCCGTCGGCCCAGGGGCCGGCGGGCGGGCCCGGAACGCCCGTCCAGGGCCCGGGAAGGTCGCCCGGGGCCGGGTGGGGCCGGTAGGGCGGGGGAACCGAGACGGGGCCGTGCCCGGCCCCGGCTCCCTCGTCCCCGAACCTCGGTTCGTCGATCGGTCGGTGCATCAAGGTCTCCCTCCCACGCCGACCCGGGTCATGATGTCGCAGAGCGCCCGGTCGTCGAAGATCCGCGCCGTCGGGATGCGCACGGTGGTCCGGCGCCGTCCCGTGACCGGGTGTCCGGCCAGGTTGGTCCAGTAGCAGCAGTGCCGCAGGTCGAGCCGGTCGTGGCTCGCTCTCAGCCAGTCCTCCTGTGACCTCGGGACGAGCATCACGACGAGGATCTTGTGCACGGCCACCGGGGTCCTGGCGAGCTTCACCAGGTGGTCGTTGTCGAGGGTGAACGAGAACGCCGCGGACGTGTCCCCGGACGTTCGCGGCGGTAGCTGGTAGGTGCACTTGAGCTGCACCTTGATGGTGACCTCGTCGTCGACGGTGTGCCCGGGAGCGCCGTGGCTCACGTGCCAGTCGATGCCGTTGTCCGGAAAGGGCTGGGACAGCGAGCAGCCGGCCGCGGCGGCGACGGCGTGCAGGTATCCCACCTGAAGGGTCTCCATGCAGGCGGTGGTGGCGAGTGAGCCGCGCGTCGGTGCCAGCCCCTGGGGCGGCAGCCCTCCCGACTCGGGCTGGGCGAGCGCCATGTCTGTTTCCTTCCCCGTCCCTTGTGTTGTGACCGGTCCGCGTACGGCGCAAACAGTCCGGGTATCACCGTTTCGGGGCAGAGGGTTGGCCATCTGCCGCACGTGTGCAGGGAGTTCAGGGATGACGATGCACTGGTACGAAGGGCCCCTGGCCGCTTTCGACACGGAGACCACGGGGGTCGACGTCGAGGGGGACCGGATCGTCTCGGCCGCTCTCGTCGTGCAGGACACCGCGGCGGCGCGACCGCGGGTGACGCGCTGGCTGGTGAACCCGGGCGTGCCGGTGCCCGAGGGAGCCACCGCCGTGCACGGCCTGACGGACGATCACCTCCAGCGGTACGGCCGCTGGCCGGCCCCGGTGATGGAGGAGCTGGCGCGCGCGCTGGCCGAGCAGGTCGCGGCGGGGCGTCCGCTGGTGGTGATGAACGCGCCGTTCGATCTGACGATCCTCGACCGGGAACTGCGCAGGCACCGGGCGTCCACGCTCGGCGACTACCTGCCGGGCACCCCGCTGTGCGTACTCGACCCGCGGGTCCTGGACAAGCACCTGGACCGCTACCGCAAGGGCCGCCGGACGCTCACGGACCTCTGCGCGCACTACGAGGTGGAGCTGGCGGGGGCGCACGACGCGGCGGCGGACGCGACGGCGGCGCTCGATGTCGTACGGGCGGTGGCGCGGCGCTTCTCGTCCCGGCTCGAACGGCTGACCCCGGCGGAGCTCCACACGCTGCAGGCGGTGTGGCACGCGGCGCAGGCGCGGGGCCTCCAGGCGTGGTTCACCCGGCAGGGGACACCGGAGACCGTGGACCCTTCGTGGCCGCTCCGGCCGGAACTGGGCACGGCGGCGTGACACATGAGAAAGGCCGGTCCGTCTTTCGACGGACCGGCCTCTACCCGGTGGGCGATACTGGGATCGAACCAGTGACCCCTTCGGTGTGAACGAAGTGCTCTCCCGCTGAGCTAATCGCCCGGGAACGGGTTGAACCATACAGGTCCTCGGACCCTTCGTTCAAACTCGTAGGAGGTGAGTGGCGAGTCCCCGCCGTCCCCCGCGCATCATCAGGGCGTGGTTGACGCGGAAGACGGGCCGCCCGGGGACGGCGAGGGCGCGCAGGAGGCGGGCGCGGACCTCGACCTCCTGCTCGTACACGACCCGGGTGCCGGTCCCTTCCGGGCCGACGGTCCAGCAGGCCCAGCCCTCCAGGTCTCCGCCGAGTCCGACCTCCAGGACCCGGCCGGCCGGGTCGCGGCGCAGGGCGCGGGCGGTGACGACGATCTCGTACGGAAGGAGGGAGCGGAAGCGGGCGGTGCCGGTGGTGTCGTCGACGGGGACGACCTCGCGGACCTGGGGCCACCAGCGGGGGTACTCCTCGGCGCGTTCGAGGACGGCGTAGACGGCGTCGGGCGGGGCGGCGAGCCGCCAGACGCTGCGGAAGCGGTACCGGTACCAGTCCATGCCCCCAGTGTGGAGGTACTCAGTCGGCGAGCACCGGAAAGATGAGTACGGGGACGCATTCCCGCCGGCTGTGGCCGGGGCCACACTCCGGATATGGACAACTCACTGCCGCCCGCCGACGAGCTGGTGCTCGTCGACCGCGAGCTGGCGCGACTCGACGCCCGACGGTCCCAGTTGCTGGCCCGGCGGGCCTGGCTGCTCCAGGTGCTGTACGCACCGGCCACGCAGGCGCCGCCGCGGCCCCGGCCGCCGGTGGCGGACTCGACGCCGCGGAACGCGCAGAACGTCCTGCTGACGCTGGGCGGCACCCTGCTGACGATCGCGGCGGTCGCCTTCACCCTGGTGAGCTGGGGCTCGATGGGCATCGGCGGCCGGGCGGCGGTCCTGTTCGCGGTGACCTCGGCGGCCCTGGCGGCGCCGGTGGCGCTGCTGCGCCGGAGCCTGGTGTCGACGGCCGAGTCGGTGGCGGCGCTCGGCCTGGTCCTGATGGTGCTCGACGCGTACGCGCTGCACCGGGTGGCACTGCCGGAGACCGACGGCCTCGGGTACGCGGCGGTGGCCGCCGCGGTCCTCGCGGGCGCGTGGACCGCGTACGGCTCGGCCCTCTCCCGGCTGCGGATCCCGCTGCCGGTGGCGGTGGCCGCCGGACAGCTGCCGCTGCCGCTGGGCGTGCTCGCGGCCGGGGGCGGGCCGACGGCCTTCGCGTGGGCGGCGCTCGTCACGGCCGCGGCGGACGGCGCGGTGGTGCTGTGGACCCGGCCGGCGGCGGTCCGGATCACGGCGGTCACCGGCGCGACGGCGCTGGGCGGCTGGGCGCTCCTGACGGGCGGCTGGCTCTCGCTCACCGCGCCGTGGAGCGGCGCGCCGCTGCTCCTGGCGGGTGCGGCGGTGACGCTGTACGTGGCCTGGCGTACGCCGGCGCTCGCGGTGGCGGCCTCGGTGGTCGCGGGCCTGGCGACGGTGGCGGCCCCGGGCGGCCTGCTGCGTGCCGCGGTCCCGACGGACTGGGCGGTGCCGGGGTACGTGCTGTGCGCCCTGGCCCTGGCCTCGGTGTGGCGCGCGGGCGCCGTGACGGTCACCGGGACGGGGCGGGACGGAACGGCGGGCCCGGCGAGCGGCGCGGCGCCGGGCAGGGGCGCGAGCACGACCCCGCCCGGCGAGGCGGCGCCCGGCGCCGGGCCCGGCCCGGAGGCCGGCGCGGTCGTCGGCGGCTTCCGGCTGCCGCGTGGGGTGCGGCTCGGGCTGGCCTCCGCGGGGGCCGCCGTGGCGGCGCTCGGGGTCGTGTGGGCACTGCCGCCGGCGGCGGCCGGGCTCCTCGGGCCGATGGCCCGGACGACGGGCGTGTGGTCGGGCGAGCACGCCGGGCCTGCCCTGACGTCGTACCCGGCGACGGCGGTCCTGGTCGTGGCGGTGGCCGCGGCCGTTCTCGCGGCGGTCCCCCGGCCCTGGGCCCGGTGCGGGGCGCTCGCCCTGGTCTGGGCGCTCCTCACCGCCCTGCCGGTCTCCCTCGGCCTGCCGTACGCGGCGACGCTCGTCCTCCAGCTCCTCACGACCGCGGCGGCCCTGTGGATCGCCGTCCGCCCCGACCCGCTGACGCGCGGCCTGCGGGTGGAGGCGGCACCCGCCGCCCCGTCCGCGCCGGCGGCCGGTCCTGAGACCCCGTGGGCCTCCTGGGCGCCGAAGCTCCCCGGGCGGACGCCCGTCATGGAGCCCGGGGCCGTCCTGGGGCGGTGCGCGTACGCCGCCGGGCTCGCGTCCGCCGTGAGCGCCGTGGCGCTGGGTCTGGACGTACGGGGGGCCACGTTCGCCGTGCTGACGGCGGTGCTCGGGCTCCTCACGGGCGTGGCGGTGCTCGGTACGGGTGCCCGCCGGGTGGTCTCGGCCTGCGGCGCGGTCCTCGCGTCGACCGGGCTCGTGTGCGCCGCGGCGGCCGCCGTCGGGCTCGAGGAGCACTGGACGGCCCTGGCGCTCCTGCTGGTCCCGGCGGCCACCGCCGCCGTGGGGGCCCGGACGCGTCCGCGTCCGGTCGCCCTGGCGGTGGAGATCACCGGTGCGGCCGTGGCGCTCCCGGCGTTCGGGCTCGCCGTGTCCCGGCCGGCGTTCCTGGCGCTCGCCCTGGCCCTCGGCGGGGTGATCGCGGCGGCGACGGCGGTACGGCCGGAGCGGCGGCGGTTCGCCTCGTGGACGGCGGCGGTGCTGTTCCTGCTGGCCACCTGGGTGCGCCTGGCGGACTGGGAGGTGACGACCCCGGAGGCGTACACGCTCCCGGTGACCGTGCCCGCTCTCGTCGTCGGGTTCCTGCGTCGGCGCCGGGACGCCGGGGCCTCGTCCTGGACGGCGTACGGCCCGGGTCTCGCGGTGACGCTGCTGCCGAGCCTCCTGGTGGCCTGGACGGACCCGGAGTGGGTCCGCCCGCTGGCCCTGGGGGGCGCGGCCCTGGTGGTGACGTTGATCGGCGCCCGCTTCCGGCTCCAGGCCCTGCTGGTCCTCGGTGGGGTGGTCCTCGCCCTGGACGGGCTGCACGAGCTGGCGCCGTACGTGGTGCAGGTGGTGGGCGCGCTGCCGCGCTGGCTGCCGCCGGCCCTCGCCGGGCTCCTGCTGCTCGCGGTGGGTGCCACGTACGAGCAGCGGCTGCGGGACGCGCGGAGGCTCCGGGACCGGGTCGCGCGGATGCGGTGAACGCCGAAGGCCCGGAGACGGTGTGTCCGTCTCCGGGCCTTCGGACCGGGTGGTGGGCGATACTGGGTTCGAACCAGTGACCCCTTCGGTGTGAACGAAGTGCTCTCCCACTGAGCTAATCGCCCCGGTGCACCGCAAACATTACCGCATGTCAGCGGGGCTCCTGAACCGTCCGGGGGTCACTGGTCGATCTTCCACGGCATGACGAAGCCGAACTTCCAGAGGTAGACGCCGAGCAGGACGGCGATGATCACCAGGCCGACGGTGGTGAGGATGATGTTCCGGCGGCGGACCTTGGGGTCGAGGGCGCGCTGCGCGGCCTCGGTGACCTTCCGCTTGGTCCAGCGGAGCACGAGCTGCGCCCAGACGAACTCGGTCGCCCAGATCGCCATGCCGCCGAAGATGACCAGCCAGCCGGGTCCGGGCAGCGGCAGCATCACCACTCCGGCACCGACCACGGCGAGCCCCACGATGAAGACGCCGACCTGCCAGCTCAGGTGCAGACCTCGGCGGGACTTGATGAACTCCGGTGCGCGGGATCCCAGTTCGGCTTCCTGGCCGTCTGCGGAATCCCCGGCGCGCTCGTCACTCTCCGCATTCATGGGCTCCAACTTACCGGATGGGGAGCCACCACCTGAATGGCGGTATTACCCCAGGTCACAGCCCCCCGTTCGAGTTACCTGAACGACCACAAAACCGACAGAGGGGTTTACAACGGCACCGGAAGTGGCATGTCGATTTCGCCGACGTGCGAATCCCCGAGCGCACACTGAGCGAAAGGCCCTGGCGCTTATGAACACCACGGTCAGCTGCGAGCTGCACCTGCGCCTCGTTGTGTCGAGCGAGTCCTCACTGCCTGTACCCGCGGGCCTGCGGTATGACACGGCCGACCCCTATGCCGTGCACGCCACCTTCCACACCGGAGCCGAGGAGACGGTCGAGTGGGTCTTCGCCCGCGACCTTCTCGCCGAGGGGCTGCACCGGCCCACCGGCACGGGCGACGTCCGCGTCTGGCCGTCGCGCAGCCACGGTCAAGGAGTCGTCTGCATCGCGTTGAGCTCCCCCGAGGGAGAAGCCCTGCTCGAGGCCCCGGCGCGGGCCCTGGAGTCGTTCCTGAAGAGGACCGACGCCGCCGTGCCACCGGGCACCGAGCACCGGCACTTCGACCTCGATACGGAGCTCTCCCACATCCTGGCCGACAGCTGAGCCAGGCCGAGAACCGCACGGCGCCGTCCGACTCGGGGCGACGGCGCCGCGCGGGGAGAGTCACCCAGGCACGACATCCGGCGCCCACCACCGCGCAGCCGGCGCGGTGGTGGGCGCCGGTGTCCTTTTCCCGGTCGCGCTAAAGTCAGCGCCATTCCGCGGGCGCCCGCCCGCGGCCGGCCAGGGAGCGAATCGTGCTGATCCCCCACGACACCCGGATCGCCCTCGACACCGTCGTCGATCTGATGAACACCGCGCCCCAGGGCGACCGCGCCGACGAGCTCGCGGACCTCCCGGGGCTGCGGACCTTCGTCCAGGCGCACAAGGTCAGCGGTGTGGGCGATCTCGACGCCGACGACCTGCGGGCCGTCCGCGAGGTCCGCGAGAAGTTCGCCGCCGTCTTCTCCGCGCCCGAGGCGCGGATCGCGGCGCCCCTGATCAACCAGCTGGTGGCGGGTGCGGGCACCACGCCGCAGCTCACCGACCACGACGGCTACGACTGGCACGTGCACTACTTCGCGCCGGGCGCCTCGGTGGCGGACCATCTCGCGGCCGACTGCGGCATGGCCCTCGCGTTCATCGTGGTGGCGGGCGAGCAGGAGCGGCTGCGGCGCTGCGAGGCACCGGACTGCGGCCGGGCCTTCGTCGACCTCTCCCGCAACCGCTCACGCCGCTACTGCGACAGCCGCACCTGCGGCAACCGTCTGCACGTGGCCGCGTACCGGGCGCGCCGCAAGGAGGCGGCGGGCTGAGACGGGGGCCGTCACAGGACGAAGAGATCGTGCACGGCGGCCATCAGCAACAGACAGCCGATCACCCCGAGGAAGATCATCAGCGGTGGCTGGGAGAGCGCGAACAGACAGCCGCGCGGCTCTTCGGCGGGGACATCGACAGGGGCATCGGGGGCGGCGGGGACGGTGCCCCGCGAGGTATCCAGCATCTCGGGGGGATGATCGCGCACCCGGGGCCCGGAGAATCCCGCAACACGCCCCACCGCAAAGGCCGTTCACTCCTTCCCGTGGATCATGGGAACGGGAATCGCCAGAAGCGGTCAGATTCCGTGCTTCTTCAGAATCGCCTCGATGTCGCTGAAGTCGTCGCCGGCGGCCCGGCCGGTCTGCGGCTTCGCCTTCACGGCGCGCGAGGGCGCCGACGCCCCCGGGGCCACCGCTCTCGGCTCGGCTCCGCCGGTGATCTCCTCGCGACCGCCCCGGCGGCGCTCGACGGCCCGGGTGGACAGGAAGAGCAGCCACGCGGCACCGAGGACACCGAAACCGGCCCAGGCGACCGGGCTGAACGCCGTCCCCGCGATCCATTCGACGGCGCCCGTCATCACCAGGCCGAGCGGCACCAAGGCGTAGGCCGCGGTCCGGGCGGCGGTCAGGAAGCGCTTCCGGTACGCCATGATCGCGGCGATGCCCAGGCCCGCCGCGGACACCGCGGAGCAGATGGTCTCGGCCAGCATGCGGTCCTCCAGGTCCCGGGTGATACGTCCCTTCCATCCTGCACCGGCGGGCCCGTCCGGGGCCATGTCCCGAGGCCGGTCTCAGGGAGATCTCCGGGTCGTCCCGGCCGGATCTCCTCCCCAGGTCCCGGTGAGGGAGACTGCTGTCATGAGTGACTCCACCACCGCCCCCGCCTCCCCCGTCGTCCTGGAGGCGTGGTTCGACCTCCAGTGCCCCGACTGCTTCCAGGCCCTCGACGACGTCCGCGCGCTCCGCGAGAAGTACGGCGACAGGCTCGACGTACAGCTGCGCCACTTCCCGCTGGCGAAGCACAAGCACGCGTACGCCGCCGCCCAGGCCGCCGAGGAGGCCGTCGATCAGGGCAAGGGCTGGCCGTACGCGGAGGCGCTGCTCGCCAGGACCACCGAGCTCGGCGAGCGGGGCGAGCCGGTGCTCATGGAGGTCGCGACCGGACTCGGCCTGGACGCCGAGGAGTTCGACACCGCCCTGATCGACGGCCGGCACCTGCTGACCGTCGACGCGGACGAGGCCGAGGGGAAGGCGATCAAGGTCACCGGCACGCCGACCTATGTGATCGGCGGCGAGCGCCTGGACGGCGGTCAGAGCCAGGACGGCCTGCGGAAGCGGATCGAGGAGATCGCCGACCGCCTGCTGGCCGCCTGACCGTCCTACCGCAGTTCCTTGGCGCTGTTGACGTGGGTGGTGCGGTAGCCCAGCGACTCGTAGAGCCGGATCGCCGGGGTGTTGCCCGCGAAGACGTGCAGTCCGAGCAGGGTCTCCCCGGCCTCCCGGGCGACCCGCTCGGCGAGCAGCATGAGCGCCCGCCCGTAGCCGCGTCCGCGCTGCTCCTCTTCGACCTCGATGTCGTACACGAAGGCCGCCCACCGGCCCGGCTCCAGCTCGATCCGGCCGGTCCACAGATGGCCGGCGGGCCGGCCGTCGCGGACGACCACGTGGATCGCGACGCCGGGCGTGGCCAGACCCTCCGGGAGGTACTTCCGGTGGCTGCTCTCGGCCTTGGCGCGGGCCTGCTCCTCGGGGACCCCGCGGTCGATCCAGCTCCGCGCGAACCCGTCCTTGGCCCGGGCCTCCCACCCGGCGTACTCGGCCTCGGTCATCGGCCGGACCTCGACGCCCTCCGGCAGGGCCGGCGGCTCGGCCGGCAGCTCCTTGACCATGTTCCGGCTGCGCTCGGTGTAGCCGAGGGAGCGGGCCGTCCGCAGCGCCGCCGCGGCGTCGGCGGGCACCGATATCTGCACCTCGACGCAGCCCCAGTTCCGCAGCACCTCCTCGGAGGCGAGGGCCGCGACCGTGCCCCGGCCCCGGCCGCGGTCGGGCTCGTCGATCCCGAGACGGCTGATCACGCCGGACGCGGCCCCGAAGGCGGGGTCGGTGGAGAGGTGGACGGAACCGACGCGGCGGCTGTTCACGCACACGTCGTAGGTACGGGAACGGCCGCCGTCGGGCGTCTGCTGAAGCGGCTCGGCCGGCCGCAGGGTGGTGGTCATCAGAGGTGTTCTACCCACCCCGGGGCCGTCCGTCATCAGGTTTTACCCGAGGCGCGGGTCCCGGTTCCGGGCGGCCCGCTCGTCGAAGATCCGCATGGCCTTCGCGGTGACCGGGCCGGGCGCCGACGGCAGTTCGCGGCCGTCGACCCGGTGCACGGCCTGCACGTCGCGGAGGGTCGAGGTCAGGAAGATCTCCTCGGCGCTCTCCAGGACGTCCAGCGGCAGGTCGGTCTCCTGCGCGCCGGTCCACTCCACCGCCAGGGCGCGGGTGATGCCCGCGAGGCAGCCGGAGGAGACGGGCGGGGTGAGGATCCGGCCGTCGACCACGACGAAGACGTTGGAACCGGTGCCCTCGCAGAGCTGTCCGACGGTGTTGGCGAAGAGCGCCTCGGACGCTCCCCGCTCGCGCGCCCTGGCGAGGGCGACGACGTTCTCGGCGTACGAGGTGGTCTTGAGGCCGGTGAGGGCGCCGCGCTCGTTGCGGGTCCAGGGCACGGTGATCACGGCGGTGGAGTCGGCGCGGCGGCCGGTCTCGCCGAGGGCGACGACGAGGCTGGCCCCGGCGTCGCCGCGCTCGGAGCCGAGCGGGGAGAGTCCGCCGGTGTACGTGATGCGGAGCCGTCCGAGTTCCATCGGGTTCGCCTCGAGGACGGCGGCGCAGGCGCGGCGGACCTCGTCGAGGTCCGGGTCGGGCAGCCCGAGACCGCGGGCGGAGCGGGTGAGCCGCTCCAGGTGAAGCGTCAGAGCAAACGTTTCTCCCCGCTCGGCCTTGACCGTCTCGAAGATGCCGTCGCCGACGGTCAGTCCGTGGTCCAGTACGGAGACCAGGGCGGTCTCCGCATCGTGCAGCCCGCCGTTGACCCAGAGTTTCATCGAGAAATGGCCTTTCCGCTCGCCTCAAGGGCGCCTGACTCGTAGGCGCCCGACGCTATCGCGACGAGCCGGGCCGCCTTGAGCTCGGTCTCCTCCCACTCGCGCTCCGGGTCGGAGCCCCAGGTGATCCCGGCGCCGGTGCCGAAGCGGAGCACGCCCTCGGGGCGGTCGATCCAGAAGGTGCGTATGCCGACGGCCAGCTCGGCGGTGTCCGCGTCGGCGTCGACCCAGCCGACGCCCCCGCAGTAGGGGCCGCGGGGGGCGGCCTCCAGGTCCTCGATGATCCGGAGGGCACTGGACTTGGGGGCGCCGGTGACGGAGCCGGGCGGGAAGGTGGCGTCGAGGAGCTCGGGCCAGCCGACGTCCTCGCGCAGCAGGCCGGTGACGGTGGAGACGAGGTGGACGAGGCCGGGGTGCTCCTCGACCGCGCAGAGGGCGGGCACGGCGACCGAGCCGGTCTCGCTGACGCGTCCCAGGTCGTTGCGGACCAGGTCGACGATCATCACGTTCTCCGCGTGGTCCTTGGGGAGGAGGTCGGCGGCGGTCCGCCCGGTCCCCTTGATGGGGCCGGAGGTGATCAGGCCCCCCTCCCTGCGGAGGTAGAGCTCGGGGGACGCGGTGGCGACCTCCACGCCGTGCGCGGGCAGCCGGATCGTCCCCGCGTAGGGGGCGGGGTTGCCTCTGGCGAGCAGCGCGGTGAGGGCGTCGACGTCGGCGACGGCCGGGTCCGGCAGCGGCGCGGTCAGCACCCGGCAGAGGTTCGCCTGGTAGACCTCGCCGCGCGCGATGTGCTCGCGCACGCGCCGGACGCCCTCGATGTACGCGGCGCGGTCGAGGGACGACGTCCAGTCACCGGCGGCGGGGCCCCGCCAGGCGCCCGGGGCGGGCGGGCGGACCGGGTCCCGCCGCACGTCCCCGAAGCGGGCGCAGGTCAGGCGCCCTTCGAAGTCCGCGCAGACGGCCCAGAAGCCGGCGGAGTCCAGGGCTTCGGGGTCGTGGGTGACGTCCCGGAGGTCGGTCGCGACGAGGCCGCCGAAGCGGGCCAGAGGAGCAAGGTCGTACACGCGTCGAGTCTAGGTCCGCCGGGAGAGGGACACCGGACGGCGTACGGCGGCGGCTCCGCGCGACCCGGAGGACACGGCGAGTGAACGCGACGCGGACCCTCCGGGACGCCCCGCCGGGTACCGGGATCGGCGCGCAGGTCAGCACGCTGCGGAAACGCGTTTTTGTACTGGCCCAGGAATCCGCTAGAGTTCAACACGTCGCCGGGACGCGCAAGCGAAACGGAAACGACAAGCGGACGTGGCTCAGTTGGTAGAGCATCACCTTGCCAAGGTGAGGGTCGCGAGTTCGAATCTCGTCGTCCGCTCGATGTGGGGGATCTTCCCGAACCCCTGTATTCACTCCTGGTGGAGTGGCCGAGAGGCGAGGCAACGGCCTGCAAAGCCGTCTACACGGGTTCAAATCCCGTCTCCACCTCCAAGGACGATTAGCTCAGCGGGAGAGCGCTTCCCTGACACGGAAGAGGTCACTGGTTCAATCCCAGTATCGTCCACTGGACCCTCGGGTCCTGGATCTTCGGATCCCCCGCGCGATTAGCTCAGCGGGAGAGCGCTTCCCTGACACGGAAGAGGTCACTGGTTCAATCCCAGTATCGCGCACGCAGTACGCAGTACCTTCGGGTACGACGTGTGCACAACCCGCGCGATTAGCTCAGCGGGAGAGCGCTTCCCTGACACGGAAGAGGTCACTGGTTCAATCCCAGTATCGCGCACCACCAAGGAGCCCCCGGCCGCATCTCGCGGCCGGGGGCTTCCTCGTACCCCCGGTCAGGAGGAGAAGAGCATCCGGCCGAAACCGCGCTGACGGTAGTGACCGCCGCCGTGGTGGCCACCGTGCTGCGGGGCGCCCCAGGCGGGAGCGGCGGGGGCGGGCTGCGCCGGGTAGGCCTGCGGGGCCGGCGGCGCGGGCGGGGCCGGCTGGACCCACTGGGACTCCAGGCGGGTCAGGGCCTCCAGCTCGCCGTAGTCCAGGAATATCCCGCGGCAGCCGCTGCACTGCTCGATCTGGACACCGTTGCGGTTGTACGTGTGCATGGCCGCATGGCACTTGGGACACTGCATGGTCGGCTCAACTCCCTGACATCGCCGTTCGAATGGTCACTTCACCTTACGTGGACGCCGAGGGGGCCGAGTCGGTTCGGTGCCCGGCGATACGGGCGCAGGTGTCGATCATCACGTCCTCCACCTCGTCGAGCGCCCTGCGCTCGGCCGTCGACTTGGCGAGGGCGAGGGCCGCGGTCTGGACCGTCAGGGCGCGGGCGGGCACGTCGAGTCGGGCCCACGGGTCGGCGCCCACGGCGGGGCCGCCCGCCTCCTGGTACGCGCCGAGGAAACGGGACCAGATCTCCGGAGGCAGGATGCCCGCGGCGAACCAGGCGGCCGGACGGGCCAGATCCCAGGCCGGGTCGCCGAGGCCGAGGTCGTCGATGTCGATGAGCCGCCAGGGTCCGGCCGGCGACGCCCCGGTGTCACGGACCAGTTGACCGAGGTGGAAGTCGCCGTGGCAGAGGAGTCGGGGGCCGAGTGCGGGGCGCTCGGGGATCGTCCGCCAGGCGGCGAGGACGGTCGCGGTGGCCGGGTGGTCCGGTGCCGTCCGGCGCATCCGGTCCACGGCGAGGGCCGCCTTGGCGGGCGCCCGCATCTCCGGGAGTTCCGCCCGCCCCGCCGGGGGCGGAGTGCGGTGGAGCAGGGCGAGCAGCCGCGCCGCGTCCTCCCAGGGGGCGGCGTCGGGGTCCGCCGGGTCGACGGGCGGCCCGTACGGCCAGACGGTGACGGGGCGGCCGTCGACCTCCTCGTGCGCGGAGGCAGGGAGGGGCGGGAGGAAGACGCCGGCGACGTCCGGGTGGGCGGCCAGCGCGAGCCGTGCGCGGTGCGCCTCGGGATCGGTGCCGGGGGCGTGGGCCTTGGCGACGAGCCGTCCGTGGCGCACGACGGTCCCGTCGTCCCGGTCGGCGAGCACCCCGACGACGCCGCTCGCGCAACGACAGGGCGCACCGGAGCGGTGGGCGGCGGCGTGCGCGAGGGCGGCGAGTCGGTCGAGCGGAGGCCGGTCGGTGGAGTGCACGTGGGGAGCCTACGGGGAGGGGACGGACGGGCGTCGAGTCGGCGGGGACGGGCGGGAAGGCGCGAGGGCCGGTCAGCTCCCCAGCTGACCGGCCCCACGCTGCCGTCCGTCGCACCCCCGTCCCCACGGGGTTGATGGCCGGATGTCCCGACCCGGGCCGCTCTCCCGGGTCCGGGGCGCCGCTCAGCGCCCCAGCATCACGCCCACGGACGACGCCTGTGTGACCACCGCTTCCCAGCCGCCGAAGACGACCACGAGCAGGGCCGCGAGAGGGAGGACCATGGCGGTGGCCACCAAGGGGTGCCGTCGGCTCGAAGGCCGGGTGCTCGTCCGCGGTGCCGTGTAAGCCATGGTTCCTCTCCCGTCGTGTTCTGGCGCGGCGGGTACGTGACCTCGGGGGACGAGTGCTGCACCCGCCGCTTGACCTCAACACTAGGGAGCGGAGAGCGCCGGGACGTCATGCCCTCGTACCGACTTGCGGGCCTCCCGGAGGATGACGGCCGCCCGCACGGCGTACTCCCCTGGGTGGAGACGGGGGCGCGGAACCCGGGGTCTTCCCTGAGGGGTCCGGGGAGAGCCACCGCGGGCGTGACATGGCTCACTTCTCGCGGCGTCCCGCGAACGCCCTGGTCCGAGGACCCCCGGCGCGCCTCGGGAGGCCTCGGGCGGGATCCTCGACTTCTCGTCAAGTGGATTGCGGAGCATGGGTGTTGAAGCGGGACGGCGCCCCGCGCCTCCGGCCCGTGTCCCCCTCAGCACTGACAATCGATCCCGGTGCGAGGGCGCGGCCTATGAGCACGCGCGGGCGCCACTACGTAAGCTGTGCCACGTCGAACGGACGAGGGGACGGACATGGCGATGATGCGGCTCCGGCGCGAGGATCCGCGGATCGTCGGGTCGTTCCGGCTCCACCGCAGGCTGGGGGCCGGCGGGATGGGCGTCGTGTACCTGGGGTCCGACCGGCGGGGCCAGCGGGTGGCACTGAAGGTGATCCGGCCGGACCTGGCCGAGGACCAGGAGTTCCGGTCGCGGTTCGCCCGCGAGGTGTCGGCCGCCCGCCGGATCCGCGGCGGCTGCACGGCCCGGCTGGTCGCCGCCGACCTGGAGGCCGAGCGCCCCTGGTTCGCCACCCAGTACGTGCCCGGGCCCTCGCTGCACGACCGGGTCGCCGAGGAGGGCGCGCTGCGCGCCGCCGACGTCGCCTCCATCGGGGCGGCCCTCTCGGAGGGCCTCGTCGCCGTCCACGAGGCCGGCGTGGTGCACCGGGACCTCAAGCCCTCGAACATCCTGCTCTCCCCCAAGGGCCCCCGCATCATCGACTTCGGCATCGCCTGGGCCACCGGCGCCAGCACCCTGACCCACGTGGGCACGGCCGTCGGCTCGCCCGGCTTCCTCGCGCCCGAGCAGGTGCGCGGAGCGGCCGTCACCCCCGCCACCGACGTGTTCTCGCTCGGCGCCACCCTGGCGTACGCGGCGATGTCCGACTCCCCCTTCGGACACGGCAGTTCCGAGGTCATGCTCTACCGGGTGGTGCACGAGGAGCCGCAGCTGCACGGGGTGCCGGACGCGCTGGCGCCGCTGATCCGGGCCTGTCTCGCGAAGGACCCGGAGGACCGTCCCAGCACGCTCCAGCTGTCGATGCGGCTCAAGGAGATCGCGGCGCGCGAGGCGCAGGGGCTGCCGGTCTCGCGGCCGCCCGTGCAGCGGGAACGGGCCGAGGAGCGGAACACCGTACGGCCGACCGAGCGGTACACCGAGCGGGACGTGCCCGGTCGTGGAGCGGAGCGGGGCGCCGAGCGCGGTGCCGACCGCGGCTCCCAGGGCCGTGGGCCCGGGCCGTCCTCCCGGCCCTCCGCGGGGCCGCGCACCGGGGGTCGTCCCGCGACGCGGCCGGGTGCCCGCACGACGTCGACGGGCCGCCGGCCCGCCAACCCCCGGCTGCTGCGACAGCGGCTCTTCGTCTTCGTGGTGGTGACCCTGGTGGTGGCCCTGGGCATCGCCGCCGCCCAGGCCCTCCAGGGATAGGACGGCCGGCGGTCAGGACTCCGGTCGGCCCGTCGCCACCGCGTAGAAGGCGACCGCCGCCGCCGCGCCCACGTTCAGCGAGTCGACGCCGTGGGCCATCGGGATGCGGACCCATTCGTCGGCGGCGCGCAGGGCCTGCGTGGACAGTCCTTCGCCCTCCGCGCCCAGCATCAGGGCGACCCGCTCCAGGCGGTGCGGCGCGGCCTCGTCGATCGAGGTGGCCTTCTCCGCGGGGGTGAGCGCGAGGAGTTTGAAGCCCGCCTCCCGTACGGCCTCGAGGCCGCGCGGCCAGCTGTCGAGGCGCGCGTACGGGACGGAGAACACGGCGCCCATGGACACCTTCACCGAGCGCCGGTACAGCGGGTCCGCGCAGTCCGGCGAGAGCAGCACGGCGTCCATGCCGAGGGCCGCGGCACTGCGGAAGATCGCGCCGATGTTGGTGTGGTCGTTCACCGACTCCATCACGACCACCCGGCGGGCGTCGGCCAGGAGTTCCGCGGCGTCCGGCAGCGGCTTGCGCTGCATGGAGGCGAGGGCGCCCCGGTGCACGTGGTAGCCGGTGACGCGTTCCGCGAGGTCCGGCTGGATCGCGTACACCGGCGCGGGGACCTCGTCGATGACGTCCCGCATGACGTCGACCCACTTGGCGGAGAGCAGCATCGACCGCATCTCGTACCCGGCCTGCCGCGCCCGACGGATGACCTTCTCGCCCTCCGCGATGAACAGGCCCTCGGCCGGTTCGCGTCTGCGGCGCAGCTCGACGTCGGTCAGGCCGGTGTAGTCGCGCAGGCGCGGGTCGTCGGGGTCGTCGATCGTGATGAGTTCGGCCACGGGGTGATACTGCCTTGTCCGGGGTGTGGTGCCAATGTGTGCGAGGTGCTTGTTACCGCTGGTTAGGTCAGGTGGTGCCCGCCGTCGCCCTTCGTCCGGTCACTTCACCGGTTCGCCGGGGCCCTCCGTGACCACGTCGCCGATGACGATGACCGCCGGCGGGCGGACCTCCCGCGCCCTGACGGTCTCCGCGACCGTCGCGAGGGTGGCGTCGACCCGGCGCTGGGACGCCGTGGTGCCTTCCTGGACCAGGGCCAGCGGCGTCTGAGGGTTCTTGCCGTGGGCGATGAGCGCCTCGGCGATCTTCCCGATCTTGTCGACGCCCATGAGGACGACGAGCGTGCCGGTGAGCTTCGCGAGGGACGCCCAGTCGACGAGCGAGCGCGGGTCGTCGGGGGCGACGTGACCGCTGACCACCGTGAACTCGTGCGCCACACCCCGGTGCGTGACCGGGATGCCGGCGGCGCCCGGCACCGAGATCGAGCTGGAGATGCCGGGGACCACCGTGCAGGCGATGCCCTCGGCGGCCAGCGCCTGGGCCTCCTCCATGCCGCGGCCGAAGACGAACGGGTCGCCGCCCTTCAGGCGCACGACGGACTTCCCCGCCTTGGCGTGCTCGATCAGCGCGTTGTTGATGGCCTCCTGGGCCATGAAACGGCCGTACGGGATCTTCGCCGCGTCGATCACCTCGACGTGCGGGGGCAGCTCGTCCAGGAGGTCGCGCGGGCCGAGGCGGTCCGCGATGACCACGTCCGCCTCGGCGAGCAGCCGGCGGCCGCGCACCGTGATCAGGTCCGGGTCGCCGGGGCCGCCACCGACCAGGGCGACGAAGGGGGTGCGGGAGCGGTGCGCCGGTGCGGCGATCGAACCGTCGCGGAGACCTTCGACGATCGCGTCGCGGACGGCGGCGGAGCGGCGGGGGTCGTGGCCGGTGAGCACCGCCACCGTGACGCCCGCGTCGCGGCCGGTCGCCGGGGTCCAGGCCGTGGCCGCCTCGGCGTCGTCGGAGCGGACGCACCAGGTCCTGGTCCGCTCGGCCTCGGCGGACGCGGCGGCGTTCGAGGCCGGGTCGGTGGTGGCGACCAGGGCGTACCAGGCGTCGGCGAGGTCGCCCTCCTCGTACCGCCGCTTGATCCAGGTGATCTCGCCCGCCTCGGCCATCGCCTCGACGGAGGGGGTGGCCGACGGGGAGATCAGGGTGATGTCGGCGCCCGCGGCGATCAGGGCGGGCAGCCGGCGCTGGGCGACCTGGCCGCCGCCGAGGACGACGACGCGGCGGCCTGCCAGGCGCAGGCCGACGGGGTAGGCGGGGTGGTCGGCGGTGTCGGCCATGGGTGAGCGGCTCCTCGGAGAGCGTGGCGGTGCGAACGAGGGGGCCGCTGCGGCGGTGGAGCGGCTCGTACACAGTCACGATATCCGTGACCTGGGGTGGGCAAGGTGTGACGGATGTCCCGCCGGTCGGCTCTCCGGCGTCACGGACCGCTCCGGGACCGTGTTCGGGGCCGTGGGACGCGCGGGCGCGCGTCCCCCACCGCGCCGGGCGGGTGGGGGACGCGTCCGCGGCGCTACTTCTCGGTGACGCCCGCCGAGTCGAACGTCGCCACCTCGTGCATCGCGCGGGCCGCGCTCTGCACCAGCGGGAGGGCGAGCAGCGCGCCCGTGCCCTCGCCGAGACGGAGGTCCAGGTCGACCAGGGGGCGCAGGCCCAGCTTGTTGAGGGCCGCGACGTGGCCCGGCTCGGCGCTGCGGTGGCCCGCGATGCAGGCGGCCAGCGCCTCGGGCGCGATGGCCCGGGCCACGAGCGCCGCGGCGCCGGTGGAGACGCCGTCGAGGATGACCGGGGTACGCAGGGAGGCCGCGCCCAGGATCAGGCCGACGAGGGCCGCGTGCTCCAGGCCGCCGACCGCCGAGAGGACACCGATCGGGTCCGCCGGGTCCGGCTTGTGGAGGTCGAGGGCGCGGCGGACCACGTCCACCTTCCGGGCGTGCGTCTCGTCGTTGATGCCGGTGCCCCGGCCCGTGACCTCGGTCGGATCCACGCCGGTGTAGACGGAGATCAGGGCGGCGGACGCGGTGGTGTTCGCGATGCCCATCTCGCCGGTGAGGAGCGCCTTGTTGCCCGCGGCGACGAGGTCGCGGGCCGTTTCGATGCCCACCTCGATCGCGGCCAGTACGTCCTCGCGGGGCATCGCGGGACCCGTGGTGAAGTCGGCGGTGCCGGGACGGACCTTGCGGGGCAGCAGGCCGGGGGTGGCCGGGAGTTCGGAGGCGACGCCCACGTCGATGACGCAGACCTCGGCGCCGACCTGGTTCGCGAACGCGTTGCAGACCGCTCCCCCGCCGAGGAAGTTGGCCACCATCTGGCCGGTGACCTCCTGCGGCCAGGGGGTGACGCCCTGGGCGTGCACGCCGTGGTCCCCCGCGAAGATCGCGACGGCCGCGGGCTCCGGGATCGGCGGCGGGCACATCCGGGAGAGGCCGGAGAGCTGCGCGGAGATGATCTCCAGCATGCCCAGGGCCCCCGCGGGCTTGGTCATGCGCTTCTGGCGCTCCCAGGCCTCGCCGAGCGCCTTGGCGTCCAGCGGGCGGATGCCCGCGACGGTCTCCTGGAGGAGGTCGTGCGGCTCCTCGCCGGGCAGGGCGCGGCGGCCGTACGTCTCCTCGTGGACGACCCAGGCGAGCGGGCGGCGCTTGGACCAGCCCGCCTGCATCAGCTCGGGCTCGTCGGGGAACTCGTCGACGTATCCCACGCAGAGGTACGCGACGACTTCGAGGTGGTCGGGAAGGCCGAGGGTGCGGACCATCTCGCGCTCGTCGAAGAAGCTGACCCAGCCGACGCCGAGGCCTTCCGCGCGGGCGGCGAGCCAGAGGTTCTCGACGGCGAGCGCCGAGGAGTACGGGGCCATCTGCGGCTGCGTGTAGCGGCCGAGGGTGTGGCGGCCGCCCCGGGTGGGGTCGGCGGTCACCACGATGTTGACCGGGGTGTCGAGGATGGCCTCGATCTTCAGTTCCTTGAACTGCTTCGCGCGGGCCTTCGGCAGCGACTTGGCGTACGCCTCGCGCTGCCGCTGCGCCAGCTCGTGCATCGCCTGCCGGGTCTCGGCCGAGCGGATGACGACGAAGTCCCAGGGCTGCGAGTGGCCGACGCTGGGGGCCGTGTGGGCGGCCTCCAGGACGCGGAGCAGCACCTCGTGCGGGATCGGGTCGGAGCGGAAGCCGTTGCGGATGTCGCGGCGCTCGCGCATCACGCGGAGGACGGCCTCGCGCTCGGCGTCGTCGTAGCCGGGCGCGGGTGCCGACTCCGCCGGGGGCCGGGCGTCTTCCGCGTCCTCGCTCCGCCCGGCGGGGGCCGGCTCGGCCGTCGGGTCGGCGAGCGGAGCGGCCGCCGGGTCGGCTTCGGGGGCGGAAGGCTCCTGCGGGAGCGCCTCGGGGGCGTCCGTGGCAGCGGGGGCCTCCACGATGTCGACGGGCTCGACGGGCTCGGTCGCTTCGACGGGCTCGACGGCTTCGATCGCTTCGACGGGCTCGGGGAGGGTCTCCGCGGGCTCGGGAAGGACCTCCGCGGGCTCGGCCGGGGGCGCCTCGTCGCCGGGAGCCGGCTGCGTGGTGACCATGGCTTCGGCTTCGGCTTCGGCTTCCGGAGCCGGCTCGGGCAGGGCCGCGGGGGTCTCCTCCGGAACGAACGGGACCTCGTGGGCGAAGGCGTCCTCGGGGGCCGTCTGCGGAGCCGCCTCGGGGGCCGCCTCAAGAGCCGCCTCGGGGTTCTGCTCCGGGGTCTGCTCCTCCAGCGGGGGCTCGGTGGCCGCGACCGGTTCGGCCGGGGCCTCGGTGACGGACTCCGGTTCCTCGGCCCGCGGGGCCTGCTCGGCCTCGGGCTCCTCCGCCGCGGCCTCGGGCTCCTCCGCGGGCACGGGCTCGGTGGCCTCGGCGGCGGGCTCGCCCTCGCGCGGGGCGGGGACGGTCGCCTGGGGGTCCGTCCTCTCGACCGGGGCCACGGGGGCGGTCTCGGCGGGGACGACCGGGGCCTCGGCGACCGCCACGGGCTCGGACGGCTGCTCCGGCTCGGCGGCCGGGGCGGGCTCGGCCACGGGGGTCGGGGCCAGGTGGGGGGTCGTCGGGACGCTGCCCTCGACCTGGACGAACTGGCCGGTCGGCGGGACGACCGTTTCTGCGGGGAGTGCCTCGGCCTGCGGCGCCACGGGTTCCTGCGGCTGCGCGGCCCACGGCTCGGCGCCCTGCGGCGCGAGCTGCTGGTCCTGCGCGATGTCGAAGTACTCGGGGCCGGTGGTCGGCGGGCCCGGGTTCCGTGCCGGCGTCGGCGCGGGGCCGGTGGCAACGAGCGACTCGGGGGCGGGGGCCGGGGCGGCCTGCGGGACCGGGGCCGGCGCGGCGGCGGGGCCACGGTCGGCCAGCGAGAGCACGACGCCGCCGGCCTCGGGGACGGGCGGACCCATGTGCAGCGGGCGACGCGGGGGCGCCGGGGGCTGTGCCGCGGCCGGCGGGGGCGTGCGGACGCCGCCGAGGTCCACGGAGCCGGTGTCGCGGCCGGCGGCCTCGTGGGCGCCGGTGTCGTGGGCGCCGGTGTCGAGGATGCCGGGCTCGTAGCCGTGGTCGGTGTGGACCGGCTCCTGCGGGGCGGGCACGCCGTGCGCGGGAGTGCCGGTGAACTGGTCCACCGGTACCCCGTGGGCGGGGGTTCCCGCGTACTGCTCCACCGGAACGCCGTGCGCGGGGGTTCCCGCGTACTGCTGCTCCACCGGAACGCCGTGCGGCGGGGTGCCGGGGGGCGGCGCGAGCGGGACGCCCTGCGGCGGGGTCTGGTTCTGCGGGGCCGTCAGTACGTCGCCCAGGGCGACGGAGTCCAGCGGGTCCGTCAGCGGGTCCGGCAGGGGGTCGGTGAGCGGGTCGCCCAGCGGGGCCTGCGCGTCCTGGGCCGCCGGATGCGGGACGGCCGCGTGCGGCGTGCCCTGCTCCTGCTGGGGCGCGGCCTGGTTCGGGACGGCGGGTGCCGCCGGCGGGGGCGGCACGGCGACCGGCGGCGCGGGCGCGACGCCCGGCGGGTGCTCGCTCCAGGCGCCCTGGGCGCCCGGCATCAGCAGCAGGTCGTCGTCCTCGGTGGTGTGCCCGGAGGGGTCCAGGAAGGTGTACGCGCCCGGAGCGGGGATGCCCGGCTGCTCGACCATGCCTGCGTTCTCCGGCAGCCCCTCGCCCGGGACCTGGCCGGTGTCCGTCATGCGTACCCCTCGCCCATCGCTTGTGCTTCCTTCAGACCTGCGCCCGTCGACAAGAACGAGCGCGCGCGCCGCGCGGCACGAAGGACACGCGGACACCCACACATTGTCGCGGCCCCCGGCCATCGTGGCAGGGAGATTCGTCACGGCGGGCTGTGGACTGCGCCACGTCGCGCGGTCCCCCCTGGTCGCGTACCACGTCAGCGGCGCAAAGCGGCCACTAATTCAGGACATTGGCGAACGAAGCGCCGAACATCCGGATGCGGTACAACAATCGGCCAGCCTACCTCGCCCGGCGGGCGACACCGTCACGGGTGGGGGACGTCGGCCCTGCGGCCGGACAGCAGGAAGACGACCGAACGCTCGCGTTCCGACCAGTCGTGCGGATCGAGTCCGACGGTCTGGAGGAGGAGGCTCTCCACGGTGTAGCCGCCGTCGGCGAGGGCGGCGCCGATCGCCTCGGCCTCGTCACGGGTGGAGGCGTGGGTGACGATGCGTTCGGGACGCCGGTCGGTGCAGGCGGTGACGACGGGGACCCCGCCGGCCGCGATCCGTACGACATCGGGTTCGGGCAGGTTCTCCAGGACGTGCGGGGCGCGGCCCCCGACGGTCTGGAGGAGTACGCCGTGGCGGCGGGCGGTCCGCTCGGTGCGGGCACAGGCCGCCGGGTCGGTGTCCACGGCGATGACGGCGGCGCCGAAGCGGGCGGCCTCGACGGAGAAGGCGCCGCCCGCGCAGCCGATGTCCCAGACGAGGTCGCCCACGCGGGGCCCGAGGCGGGCGAGCTGGGCGGCGCGCAGGGACGGGTCCTCGCCCGCGCCGGTCCGGTCCTGGCCGGGGGTGCCGGGGCCGTCGGCGGAGCCGTACCCCTGGTCGTCGTACTCCGCCGCGGGCAGGCCCCAGCCGCGTACGGGACGCGTGGTGGGGTCCTGGCCCATCAGCCAGGGGGCGGCCGGGGGGCCGCCCGTGGCGCCGCCGATGACGAGGACGACGTTCGGGTCGCGCCAGGTGTGGTCGGCGGCCTTGTCGGAGGTGAGGACGGAGACCTGTTCGCGGGTGGTGCCGAGCTCCTCGCAGATCACGAAGGTGCGGTGGACGCCGTCGAGGAGGAGGGCGAGTTCGGCGGGGCCCGCGCCGGGCGAGGTGAGGACGGCGACCTTCGGGTGGGCGCGGCAGACGTTGACGGCGCGGCGCAGGGTGCGCTGGTGGGCGACGACGATCCGGGCGTCCTCCCAGGGCATGCCGGCCCGTGCGAAGGCGGCGGCGACGGAGGAGACGGCGGGGACGACCTCGACCTCCAGGCCGTGCTCGGGGGCGCGCAGGGTGCGGACGACGCCGAAGAAGCCGGGGTCTCCGTCGGCGAGGACGACGGCGGTGCCGCGGTGGCCGGCGATGCGGCGGGCGGCGAGGTCGACGCTGCCGAGGCGGACGCGTTCGGCACCGGGCGGCACTTCGGGCAGCGCCAGGTGGTGGGCGGCGCCGGCCACCAGGGTGGCGGCACCGAGCGCGGACCGGGCCGCCGCGGTGAGAGGCGAGCCGTCCCAGCCGATCACCGTGACGCGGTCGGCCATGGTCGTCTGTCTCCTGGTGTCGTCGCAGGTCGGGGGCGTGCCGAGCGTACCCCGGGTCGGCTGCCGGGGCTCAGCTCCAGTCGGTGTACGAGGAGTATCCGGCCTCGGCCATCTGGTCGGCGACGCCGTCGAGGTCCTCGGGGAGGAGGCCCCAGACGATGAAGTCGGTGCGCAGTTCGGTCCACTCGCCGTCCTCGGTGCGGGTACGGGCTATGCAGGCGTTGCGCAGGACGCCTTCGCTGATGCAGCCGATCTTCTGGGCGACCTGCTGGGAGGCGGTGTTGTCGGCCGCGGTCCGCAGTTCGAGGCGCTCGAACTTCTGGTCGCCGAAGAGCCACTGGGCGGTGGCGAGCGCGGCTTCGGAGGCGTACCCCTCGCCGCGCGCCCAGGGGGCGACGATGTAGGAGATCTCGGCGGAGCGGACGCGCCAGTTGGTGTTGCCCAGCTGGATGACGCCGACCAGGCGCTGGGTGAGGAACTCGGTGACGGCGAGGTCGATGCCCCGGCCGGCGGCGCGTTCCCCCGGCGCGTACTCGGTGATCCAGGTGCGGGCGGCGGCCTCGGTGAAGGGCTGGGGCACCGCGGTCCAGGCGCCGACGAGTTCGTCGTTCATCATCGCGGTGAGAGCGGGGACGTCGGCCTCTTCGAGCGCGCGCAGCACCAACCGGTCCGTGTTGATGGAGATGTCCGGAAAGGTGGTAGTCATGCGCAGCTCCATGCCGTGGACCGTCCGAATCGACCGTGAACGCACAGCATGCAGCATGCGACCGCCGACGCGCATGGCCGGGTGGGATGTGGCGAAGGCCCCGCGCACCGGACGGGGTACGGGGGGCCTTCTGCACAAGGACTGTACGGGGGAACCGGTCTGACGGTTCCTCCGGAGCCGTTCCCTACTCGGCGACGGCGCCGAAGGCCGGGATGACCGAGCCCTTGTAGGTGTCCTCGATGTACTTCTTCACCTCGGGCGAGTTGAGGAGCTTCGCGAGCTTCTGCACGCGGGCGTCCTTCTCGTCGCCCTCCTTGACGGCGAGGAAGTTGGCGTACGGGTTGCCGTCGGCCTTCTCCAGGACGAGGGCGTCCTTCGCCGGCGAGAGCTTGGCCTCGATGGCGTAGTTGCCGTTGATGACGGCGGCGTCCACGTCGTTCAGGGCGCGGGGCACGGTGGCGGCCTCCAGCTCCTTGAACTCCAGGCCCTTCTTGTCGGTGATGTCGGAGAGCTTGGCGTTGGTGCCGACGCCCGGCTTGATGGTGATCAGGCCGTTCTCGGCGAGCAGCTGGAGGGCGCGGCCGCCGTTGGTGGTGTCGTTCGGGACGGCGATGGTCTGGCCCGCCTTGATCTCCTTCACCGACGTGAGCTTCTTGGAGTAGAGGCCCAGCGGCTCCAGGTGAACGTTGACCACGGGGACGATGGTGGTCTTGTTCTTCTGGTTGAAGTCGTCGAGGTACGGCTTGTGCTGGAAGAAGTTGGCGTCGACCTGGCCGGACTGGGTGGCGGTGTTCGGCAGGACGTAGTCCGTGAACTCCCTCACCTCCAGCTTCAGGCCGGCCTTCTCGGCCAGCTTGTCCTTGACGTAGTTCAGGATGTCGGCGTGCGGCGTCGGGGACGCGGCGACGACGAGGGGCTTGTCGGCGGCGCCGGCCGTGTCCTTGGCGGAGGACGGGTCCGAGGAGGTGCCGCAGGCGCTGAGGCCGAGGGCGAGGGCGGCGGTGGCGGCGATACCGGCGGTGAGCCTGATGTTCTTACGCACGAAGAGTGCCTCTTTCCGGTGGTGCGGTGGACGCCTGGACAACAAGTCCGGGCTGTTTCTTCGAAGGACGAAGTCTGGGGAGCCGGGGGGCCGTTACGCGGTGCGGCCCCGGCGGGCGAGGAGTCGTACGACTCCGTCGCCGATGAGCTGGACGACGGTCACGATCAGGACCAGGACGACGACGGTGACCAGCATGAAGGTGGTGTCGAAGCGCTGGTATCCGTAGGTGACGGCCTTGGAGCCGAGGCCTTCGCCGCCGACCGCGCCGGCCATCGCCGAGTAGCCGATGAGGACGATGACCGTGGTGGTGACGCCCGAGACCAGCGAGGGAAGGGCCTGCGGGAGCAGCACCTTGCGGACGATGGTGGGGATGCCGCCGCCCATGGCCTGGACGGCCTCGACGAGTCCGTGGTCGACCTCGCGGATCGACGTCTCGACGAGACGCGCGAAGAAGGGGATGGCGCCGATGGCGAGCGGCACGATCATCGCGGTCGGGCCGATGAAGGTGCCGACGACGAAGGTGGTGAAGGGGATCAGGGCGATCAGCAGGATGATGAACGGCAGCGAACGCCCGACGTTCACGATCGCACCGACGACCTTGTTCACCGGCCGGTTCTGCAGCAGTCCGCCCTTGTCGGTGAGGACGAGGAGGATGCCGAGCGGCAGGCCGCCGAGCACGGTGACGACGGTCGCCCACAGAACCATGTAGAGCGTGTCGACGGTGCCCTGCTCCAGCAGGGGCTGCATCTCGGACCAGGTCACTTGGCACCTTCCTTGACCAGTACGGGCGCGGCCTCGACCGGCGCCTCGTCCTCTTCCACGAGTTCGACCTGGAGGCCCTGCTCGCGCAGGAAGCCGACCGGGACGACGTTGTCCTCGTACCGCCCGGGGAGCTCGATCCGCATCCGGCCGATCTGCTTGCCGCCGACGGTGTCCATCGCCGCGCCGAGGATCGAGATGTCGATGTTGTAGGTGCGGGAGAGCTGGGAGATGACCGGCTGGGTCGCGGACTCGCCGTGGAAGGTGACGTCGACGACCGTGCGGTCGGGGCCGGTTGCGGCGCCGCTGACCGGGAAGAGCTCGGCGGCCAGCTGGGAGCCGGGGGTGGCGAGCAGTTCGGCGACGGTGCCGGACTCGACGACGCGGCCGTGCCGCATCAGCGCGGCGGAGTCGCAGATCGTCTTCACGACGTCCATCTCGTGCGTGATGAGCAGGACGGTCAGGCCGAGCTGCTGGTTGAGGTCGCGCAGCAGCTGGAGGATGGAGCGGGTGGTCTCCGGGTCGAGGGCGCTGGTGGCCTCGTCGGAGAGGAGGACCTTGGGCTCGCCGGCGAGGGCGCGGGCGATGCCGACGCGCTGCTTCTGACCGCCGGAGAGCTGGCCGGGGTAGGCCTTGGCCTTGTCGGCGAGGCCGACGAGGTCGAGGAGTTCGAGGGCGCGGCGGGAACGCTCGGCGCCGGGAACCCCGAGGATCTCCAGGGGAAGTTCGATGTTGTCCTTCACCGTGCGGGAGGACAGCAGGTTGAAGTGCTGGAAGACCATGCCGATGCTGCTGCGCGCCCGGCGCAGGTCCTTGCCCGCGCGGCGGCCCTTCCCGGCGAGGGCGGTGAGGTCGACGCCGTCGACGGTCACGGTGCCGGAGGTGGGGCGCTCCAGGAGGTTGACGCAGCGGATGAGCGAGGACTTGCCGGCGCCGCTCTGGCCGATCACGCCGAACACCTCGCCCTCGCGGACGTGGAGGTCGACGCCGTCCAGAGCGGTGACCTGCCGGCCGCGCGACTCGTAGACCTTGGTCAGGCCCGAAGTGGTGATCACAGGGGTTTCCGTCACTGTCGAGTGCGCGACGCGGGGTCCGTCACGCACGGGGCATTCGTCTTCGGACAGTCAGGCGCACGGGGGCCGGTCCGGCGGGTGGCCGGGCAGCGGCGGTGCGCGGGGCGGGCACGGTCCGCCGCCTGTCGGCGGGCGGAACGGCACGGCCGTCGGGTCTCGCTTCGGGGCGCGAAACTCAGGCGGGGGCCCTCAGGAGGCGCACATTCGACACATACAACGAGCACCGGGCGTCGTGATCGCCTCGGTCGCAAGGATGCGGCTGCTCGTCGTGGTCATGTCTGCAAGTAAAGCATGCGCAGTCGCGAACGAACGGGGGCTGTCCGAATAGCGGACGTCACTGAGACATCATGCGGACGGTCCGGAGCCTGGGTTTCCGCCCTTTCTCCCGCATGTGGCCTGTGGAGAAGGGGGCGACGGAGCGGCGCCGTCGGGACCGGCACGGGCCCGGTTGTGGCCAAGGCCACGGTGCGTACGGCCGCCGCCGGGCAGGGGGCGGGCACATCGGGTCTCATCGACCGTAATACCCTCGGGCGCATGCTTGACGTCCTGACGGTCGCGGTCTCCGTGGCCGCGCTCGCCCTCGCCGCCTGGTGCGGCTTCGCCGCCTTCCGCGACCAGCCGACCAAGGACTGGCACTTCATCGGCATGGGCGTGGTGACCTTCCTCGTCCTGGTCCAGCTGATCGTCGGGATCGTGCAGCTGGTGCGCGGCGAGGAGGCCGAGGAGGGCGCGACGATCTTCGTCGCCTATCTGCTCGGGGCGCTGTGCGCGGTGCCCATCGCCGGTTTCATGTCGCTCGCGGAGCGCAGCCGGTGGGGTTCGGCCACGGTGGCGGCCGGCGCGGTCGTCCTGGCCGTGCTCGAAGTGCGTCTCCACGACATCTGGACGGTGGGCTGACCATGACCGCGACACAGGAGAAGGCCGGGCACGGCGTACGGACCCGTCTCGTCTCGGGGCCCGGCATCCTGCTGGTGTGGCTGTACGGCGTGATGTCGGTCGGCGCGGTCTCCCGCTCGATCTACCAGATCGCCACGGAGTTCGACCGGGCGCCGCTCGCGTACGCCCTGTCGGCGGTGGCGGCCGTCGTCTACGCCTTCATCACGTACACGCTGGTACGCGGCGGCGAGACGGCCCGCAGGGCGGCGCTGGTGTGCTGCGCCGCCGAGCTCGCGGGCGTCCTGGTCGTCGGGACCTGGACGCTGGTCGATCCGTCCGCCTTCCCCGACGCGACGGTCTGGTCGGACTACGGCTACGGCTACCTCTTCATCCCGGTGCTGCTGCCGCTGACCGGCATCTGGTGGCTGCGCAGGTCGCGGACGGCCGGGTGAACTAGGCAGCCTTCTCCAGGGTCACCAGGGTGAGCCGGGGGCCGAGCTCGCGGGTGGCGACCTGCGCGTACCCCTTCCTGCGGTAGAGGCGCAGATTGCCCTCGCTGCGGTGGCCGGTGAAGAGCTGGAAGCGCTTGGGCTCCGTCAGGGCGGTGCCGGCGGCGAAGTGGCGCTCGATGCCGTCGAGGAGCCGGCCGCCGAGTCCGTGCCGCCGCATGCGGGGGTGGACGATGAGCTTGGCGATCCGTACCGTGCCGTCCTCGTCGAGGCGGGCCCGCACGGAGGCGACGACCTCGTCACCGAGCCGGGCCACCAGGCCGTGGCCCTCGTCGAGTTCGGCGCGCAGCTCGTCGAGCGACTGGGTGAGCGGTTCGATGGACCAGTCCCCGTACAGCTCCGCCTCGCTCTGGTAGCAGAGGTACTGCAGCTTCAGGATGTGCTCCGCGTCCCGCGCGTCCGCTGCTGAGATGGTCACGCTCAGGCCCATGTGTGCACGCCTCCCGCTCATCTGGTCGATCATCGGTTTACCGCACCCTTCCCCGTCGACCGGGGGCGGGAACCTCCGCAGCCAGCATTCTGCGCAGGCATCCCAGGCAACGGGAACGCGTCGGCCCCAGACTGCCCTGTGAGATACCCAACTCTCCTGCGATTTCCCGGTAGGTGGGGTCCTGGGGATCGAGCATCGCGGCCAGCACCCGGGGACAGCGGCCGGGCGTCCGGGTGACGGCGGCGCGCAGCGTACGGCGGCCCTCGGCGTCGAGGAGCGAGTGCTCGGGGGAGCCGTGGGGCCCGGAGCCGCCGGGGTCGTGGGCGGGCTCGTCGCGGTAGGGGCGTTCGCGGTCGCCGGCCCTGCGGGCCCGGCGGGCCTCGGCGCGGACGGCCCGGCGCAGCCATTCGGCGGGCCGCTCGGGGGCGGCGCCCGTCTCCTGGAGCTGTTCGAGGAGACGCAGCCAGACGGCCTGTTCGAGGTCGCCGGGTTCGACGCCGGCGCCCGGTGCCTCGGCGTCGGACTCGGCGGCGAGCAGCGGGGCGAGGGCGGCGAGGAGGCCGGGGGTGGCGTCCGTGTGCGTCGGGGACGCGGGCGCGGGGAGGGGTTCGGGGGTGGTCATGACCGGCACGATGCCGGGGTGCGCGGGTGCGGTTGCGGTGCGGCGCGTAAACCACCCGGGAGGAGGGTGTGCGGGCCCGGTCGCCGGGCCCGCACGGTCGTCGCCCGTCAGCCGAGGTCCGCCGCACCGAGCAGCGCGGTGTCCGGGTTGTCGGAGAAGATGCCGTCGATCCCCGTCTCCAGGTACCGCTTGAGGGCGCCGAAGGAGTCGCCGTACGCCGCCGGGTCCGTGCCCCTGCGGAAGTCCGCGGGCAGGAAGGCGTTCTCGTTGCGGTGGGTGTACGGGTGGAGGATCAGGCCCTCAGCGTGCGCGTCGCGCACCAGGGTCGTCGGGTCGCCGAGCCGGCCGCTCGCGTCCTTGGGGATCACCAGGTCGAGGGTGGGGCCGATGCCCTTCGCGTACGAGGCGATCCAGCGCAGGCCCTCGGGCGTGACCAGGTCGGCGACCGTGCGCGGGTCGCCCGCCCGCACGAAGTCCCAGGGGCGGCTGCTCGCGCCGGAGAGCAGGACCACGCCGGGCGCGTCCACCAGCTTCGCGAGCCGCTGGACGCTGCTGGGCTCGAAGGACTGGAGGAAGACCGGGGAGTTCGCGCGGTGGCGGCCGTACCGGCGCAGGAGTTTGGCGAGCCGCTCCTCGAGGCCGAGGCCGAGGGAACGGAAGTAGGTGGGGTGCTTGGTCTCGACGTGGAGCCAGATCTCGCGGCCCCGGCGGCGGCCCTCCTCCTCGGCCCAGCGCAGCACCTCCTCGAAGGTCGGCACCGTCCAACGGCCGTCGTAGAGGGTGTTCTCCTGGCGGGTGCCGGGGATGCGCTCCTTGGCCCGCAGGGTCTTGAGCTCGGCGAGCGTGAAGTCCTCGGTGAACCAGCCGGTGTACGAGGTGCCGTCGACGCTCTTGGTCGTCTTCCGGGACGCGAACTCGGGGTGGTCGGCGACGTCGGTGGTGCCGGTGATGTCGTTCTCGTGGCGGCAGACGAGGTGCCCGTCCTTGGTGGGGACGAGGTCCTGCTCGATGACGTGGGCGCCGAGGTCGAGGGCGTGCCGGTAGGAGCCGAGGGTGTGCTCGGGGCGGTAGCCGCTGGCGCCGCGGTGGGCGATGACGGTGGGGACGGGGAGGGAGCGGTAGCCGCGGCCGTGTCCGTGCGCCGCACCGGCGGTCCCCGACCCGGCGGCCTGCGCCGTGCCCGTACCGGCCGCGAGGGCCGTGGAGGCGCCGAGGACGGTGGCGCCCGCCGCTCCGAGAACCGTGCGCCGTGCCGGGGTCCGGCGTTCGCCCTGGGTCATGAGGTGTCCTCCTGTGTCATGTCCCGTTCCTGTCGACGGGTGCCCCCGACGCTAGGCACCAACCCCCTCCACCCGGCAGACCTCGGCCGAACATGGCGGAAACACACGTCAACACTGCGTATCCATTCGGTGAACCCGATGTGCGTACGGAGGTGACCCGCGAGTATCGTCGCCAGCTGCACCGTCAGCTCGACTGACCCGCGTCCCACCGGAGGAACCGTTGTCCCGTCTCGCGATCATCAAGGCAGTGCTCGGGCCGGTCATGCGCCTGATGTTCCGCCCCCGCGTGGAGGGCGCCGAGAACATCCCGGGGACCGGTCCCGTCATCCTCGCGGGCAACCACCTGACCTTCATCGACTCGATGATCATGCCGATCTGCCTGGACCGTCCGGTCTACTTCATCGGCAAGGACGAGTACGTGACGGGCAAGGGCCTCAAGGGCCGGGCGATGGCCTGGTTCTTCACCAGCGTCGGCATGATCCCGGTGGACCGGGACGGCGGCCGCGGTGGTGTGGCGGCGCTGATGACCGGCCGCCGGGTCCTGGAGGAGGGCAAGGTCTTCTCGATCTACCCGGAGGGCACCCGCTCCCCCGACGGCCGGCTCTACCGGGGCCGTACGGGCATCGCGCGGCTCACCCTGATGACGGGGGCGCCGGTGGTGCCGTTCGCGATGATCGGCACCGACAAGATCCAGCCGGGCGGGGCGGGCTTCCCGCGTCCGGGCAAGGTGACGGTCCGCTTCGGCGAGGCCATGGAGTTCTCGCGGTACGACGGGATGGACCGCGACCGCTATGTGCTGCGGGCGGTGACGGACTCGGTGATGGCCGAGGTCATGCGGCTCTCGGGCCAGGAGTACGTGGACATGTACGCCACCAAGGCGAAGGCCGCGTAGTCCTCCACAGGTCGTGACGGTGCCCCGGACAGCACAGCTGTCCGGGGCACCGTCGTCTTCGCGGGGCCGTCAGTGCTCGACGGCGCCGTCCTCCAGCTTCTGGCCCCTGAGCAGGAACCAGGCCGCGACCGCCGTCGCGAGGAGGACCGCCGCGCCGACGCCGGCCGCGATCCGCAGGCCGTCGACGAAGGCCTCCTGCGCGGCCGACACCAGGGCCGTCGCCGTGTCAGGGGCGAGGCCGCCGGAGGCCTCGACGGCGCCGCCGAGCGACTCGTGGGCGGCGGACGCGATGCCGGAGGGGACACCGGCCGGGGTGGCGAAGTCCCGGTAGACGCCGGTCACGATCGAGCCGAGCACGGCGATGCCGAGCGCGGCGCCCAGTTCGTACGCGGTCTCGGAGACGGCCGAGGCCGATCCGGCCTGTTCCTTGGGGACGCTGGAGAGGATCACGTCGGCGGTGACGGTGAAGGCGAAGCCGGCGCCCACGCCGACGACGAGCAGGGCGGCGCCGAGCAGCGGGTAGCCGGTGTGCTGGTCGAGCGTCGTCAGGACGGCGAGGGAGAGGCCGACCGCCGCGAGACCGCCGGCCACCACGGACCGTACGGAGAAGCGGCGGGCCACCACGCCGGCGATCAGACCGGCCGTGACCGCGCCGACGGCGGCGGGCAGTTCGGCGAGCCCGGCCTCCAGCGGCTGACGGCCCTGGACCAGCTGGAAGAACTGGGACAGGAAGAACACCAGGCCGGAGAGGCCGAGGATGGTCAGCAGGTCGGCGAGGACGGCGCCCGAGAAGCCGCGGTGGCGGAACAGGCGCATGTCCAGGAGCGGCGCGGGCAGGGTCAGCTGCCTGCGGACGAACCAGGCCAGGGCGGCGGCACCGGCCAGGGCGGCCAGGCCCGCGTCGAGGGAGGGGCCGTGGGAGGCCAGCTCCTTGATCGCGTACACGACGCCGATCAGGCCGACGAGGGAGAGCGCGACGCTGGGCAGGTCCCAGGGGCCGGGGTTCGGGTTCTTCGACTCGGGGATCAGCTTGATTCCGACGAAGACGAGAACGGCCATGACGGGCAGGTTGATGAGGAAGACCGAGCCCCACCAGAAGTGCTCCAGGAGGAACCCGCCGACGACCGGTCCGACGGCGGCGCCGGCCGAGGCCATGGCACCCCAGATGCCGATGGCGAGGCTGCGCTCGCGCGGGTCGTGGAAGAGGTTGCGGATGAGCGCCAGGGTGGACGGCATCAGGGTCGCGCCGGCGACGCCGAGGAGCGCGCGGGCCACGATCATCGTCTCGGGGCTGGTCGCGTAGGCGTTCAGCACGGAGACGGCGCCGAAGGCGGTGGCGCCGATCAGGAGCAGCTTCTTGCGGCCGATGCGGTCGCCGAGGCTGCCCATGGAGACCAGGAGTCCGGCGATGACGAAGGAGTAGACGTCGCCGATCCAGAGGAGCTGGGTACCGGAGGGCTCGAGGTCCTCGGAGAGGAAGGGGGTGGCGAGGCCGAGCACCGTGGCGTCGACCGCCACGAGGAGGACGGCCAGGACGAGGACGGAGAGGGCGAGCCACCGGCCGGGGCGGCGCACGCCCTCGGTATGGCCGGGGGTCCTGACGGTACTGGTGGTCACTTCTCCACGCTCCTGCGCGCTCCGCCGAGCAGCAGCTCGGCGATCATGTACTGGAAGTCCTTGGCGGCGACCCGGCCGTCCTGCACGGCCCAGGCGCCGGAACCGACGAGCCCGTAGAAGGCCTCGGTGAGCCAGGCGGGGGTCAGATCGATCCGGAAGACGCCGTTCTCCTGTCCGCGCCGGAAGAGCGCGGAGACCCGGGCGTCGAGGCGGGCCCAGCCCTCGTTGAGCTGGTCGCCCTCGAAGAGCTGGTTCTCGGTGACGAGGAACGACAGCAGGGGTGCGACGTGCTCCACCTCGGCGACGAGCCGGCGTACGGCCTCGTCCTCGGGTCCTTCGTCGAGCCCGGCCCGGTCGAGGGCCGCCTCCAGCTCCTGGAGCCCGAGCTCTTCGAGCGCCCGCACCAGGGCGTCCCGCCCGGCGAACTGCCGGTGCAGGGTCGCCCGTCCGATCCCGGCGGCCCGCGCGACCTCGTCCATGGTGGCGGTCGCCTTGCGGGAGAGCAGGGCGGCGGCGGCGCGGAGCACCTGGGTGCGATCGACTGACATGAGACAACCATACACCGGGTGAGACATCAACGTCTCAAAAGATAATTCGACGCCTCACCGAGGCGGGAGCGGAATGCTGTGAACATGACGAAGCCACTGTTGCTGATCGACGTCGACGGGCCGCTGAATCCGTACGCGGCGCAGCGCGAGCGGCGCCCGGAGGGGTACACGACGCACCGGATGCGGCCGAGCGGCTGGCTGTTCGACGCGAAGCCCCTGCGCGTGTGGCTGAATCCGGAGCACGGGGACGAGCTGCTCGCGCTGGCGGAGGCGTACGAGCTGGTGTGGGCGACGACCTGGAAGGGCGAGGCGAACGACTGGATAGGGCCCCACCTGGGACTGCCCGAGCTGCCGTTCATCGACTGGCCCCAGATGCACGGGAAGGCCCCTCGCGGGACCTTCTGGAAGACGCAGTACATCCTGGAGTACGCGGAGGGGCGGCCGTTCGCCTGGATCGACGACGACATCACCCCGTACGACCACGAGTACGTGGAGCGGAACCACCTCGCCGCCGCCCTGTTGCTGCACGTCGACCCCCGGATCGGACTGATCCGACCGGACTTCGACGCGCTCGCGGAGTGGGCGGCGGCGCTGTAGGACTACGTGGGACTACGGGTCGGTCAGTGCTTGGCGGTGGCCCAGGCGTGCTGGATCACCAGGTCCGCCTTGACCTCGACGAGCTGGGTGGCGACCGCCGAGGGGGCGGTGCCGCCGCGGCCGTCGCGGGAGGCGAGGGCGCCCGGGACGTTGAGGACCGTGCGGACCTCGGGGGTGAGGTGCTCGGAGATCTTGGCGAACTGCTCGTCCGTGAGTTCGTCCAGCTCCTTGCCCTCCGACTCGGCGACCTTCACGCACTCGCCGGCCACCTCGTGCGCCACCCGGAACGGCACGCCCTGCTTGACCAGCCACTCCGCGATGTCCGTCGCGAGCGAGAAGCCGGCCGGGGCCAGCTCCTCCATGCGCTCCCGGTTGACGGTGAGCGTGGCCATCATGCCGGTGAAGGCGGGCAGCAGGACCTCCAGCTGGTCGCAGGAGTCGAAGACCGGCTCCTTGTCCTCCTGGAGGTCCCGGTTGTAGGCGAGCGGGAGCGCCTTGAGGGTGGCGAGGAGGCCGGAGAGGTTGCCGATGAGGCGGCCGGACTTGCCACGGGCCAGCTCGGCGATGTCCGGGTTCTTCTTCTGCGGCATGATCGACGAGCCGGTGGAGAAGGCGTCGTGGAGGGTCACGAAGGAGAACTCCTTCGTGTTCCAGATGATGATCTCCTCCGCGATCCGGGAGAGGTTGATCCCGATCATCGCGGTGATGAAGGCGAACTCGGCGACGAAGTCGCGGGAGGCCGTGCCGTCGATGGAGTTGCCGACCGAGCCGCGCTCGAAGCCGAGGTCCTTGGCGACCGCCTCCGGGTCGAGCCCGAGCGAGGAACCGGCGAGGGCGCCGGAGCCGTACGGGGAGACCGCCGTCCGGGTGTCCCACTGGCGCAGCCGCTCGGCGTCCCGGGAGAGGGACTGGGCGTGGGCCAGGACGTGGTGGGCGAAGAGCACCGGCTGGGCGTGCTGGAGGTGCGTACGGCCGGGCATGGCGACGTCCGGGTGTGCCTCGGCGAGGCCGACCAGGGCGTCCTGGAGGTCGGCGACGAGGCCGCCGATGATCCGGGCGTGGTCGCGCAGGTACATCCGGAAGAGGGTGGCGACCTGGTCGTTGCGGGACCGGCCGGCGCGCAGCTTGCCGCCGAGGTCCGGGCCGAGGCGCTCCAGGAGGCCCCGCTCCAGGGCGGTGTGGACGTCCTCGTCGGCGATGGTGCCGACGAAGGAGCCGTCGGCGACGTCGGCCTCCAGGAGGTCGAGACCGGCGAGCATGCGGGTCAGCTCGTCCTCGGTGAGCAGCCCGGCCTTGTGCAGCACGCGCGCGTGGGCACGGGAACCGGCGATGTCGTAGGGCGCGAGCCGCCAGTCGAAGTGGACCGACGCGGACAGCTTCGCCAGGGCCTCGGCGGGACCGTCGGCGAACCGTCCGCCCCAGAGCCGGACGTCACCGTTGTTGCTGCTCACAGCTGTTGCTCCTCAGTCGAACGTGGGTGGTCGTCCATGGGCCGCCTGCGACCACACCCCTTTGCATGAGTATGCAGAGTGCCGCATGTTTCGTCAATCCAGGGCTTGGCGGACCGGATATTCGCAGGTGGCGGCCGCATGACGGAGCTACAGTCCCGCGCATGACAACGCTCGAACCGCTGCCTCCGCCGCTCCCGACGCAGTACTACTCCCCCGGAGAACGACTGCTGCACGGGAAGGGCATCGCCTCGGCCGCGGGAGCGGGACGCGCGGAGGACTGGATCGCGCTGGACGAGAGCGTGTGGGTGTACGCCTGGAGAACGGACAACCGCTGGTCGAGGCAGGGCAGCCTGCGCGTCGGCTTCCACTGGTTCGACGACCGCGAGATCTCGGACTGGAGGAGGTCACCGCACTGGCACGAGGCCGGCGCGGGGACGGGGACGGCGGCAGGTGTGTGCTGGAGCGCGCCGCCCACCGAGTCCGAGATCGCGATGGGTCTCTGCCACGACGACCCCAGGATCCGCCTCGCCGCGCTCCGGCTCGCCGAGGACGGTGCAATGCCCGCCTCCGCCCTGCCCCTCGTCCTGATCCGCTGCGCCGACACGGACACGACGGTCCGTGAGCTCGCTCGAACGGTTCTCGACCGCGCCCTCGCGGAGGCCGACGAGGACGCCGTGCGGGCGCTGGCGCCGCTCGCCCTCGTCCTGGACCTGCGTCGGTACGGAGGGTGGGTCCGCGAGACGGTCCTCGCCCGGGTGGGCGGGACGCCCGCGCGGGCGGTGGACGAGCTGATGGCGAGCCGCCGTCCGGAGTTCCGGGTCGCCGCACTGCGGGCCGGGGCCGCGGCGGGCCTGATCCGGCCGGCGGAGGCGTACGCGATCGCGGAGCGGGACGGCGACACGGGTGTCCGGGTGCACGCGGTGCGCACGGCGGTCCGGATCGCGGTCCGGGCCGCGCGGGCGGGCGACGGACCGGCGCTGAAGGACGCGCGCGACCGCTTCCTCACCTTCCTCGACGCCTGCCGGGACCCCTCCCTGCGCCACGCGGCGCTGGCCGACGCCCAGGAGGCGGGCCTCCTCCGCCCCGAGGACTCGGTACGGCTCGCCCTCACGCACCACGACGCGGTGATCCGGCGGCGCACCGTGACGGCCCTGACGGCCGGTCCCGACGGCGACCCGTACCTCGACCGGCTGCTGACCGCCCGGGACGCGGTCGTACGGGCGGCCGCCGTCGGACGGCTGCGGCCCGCCGGCCGGGGCGACGAGCTGGAGCGGCACCTCACCGACGCGTACGCGCGCGTGCGCGCGGCCGCGTGCCGGGAGTTCCGGGCGGCGGGCGGCGAGCCGCACACCTCGTACCGGAGCGTATGCGCGGACCCGTCGGCCGTCACCCCCGGGGCGGTCACCGGGCTCGCCGAGCAAGGAGAGCCGGACGACGTCCCGCTGCTGCGCCCCCTGACCCGCCATCCCCGGGGGACGGTGCGCGCGCGGGCGCTCGCCGCGCTCCGCATGCTGGGCGCGCTGCCCGGCGACGAACCGGCGGCGTTCGCCGACGACCCGCACCCGTCGGTGCGGGCCACGGCCCTGAGCTCCGTGCGCGACAGTCCCGGCGCGCTGCGCGACCTCCTCTCCCTCCCGTACGAGGACGTACGGGCCGGGGCGCTGGCGCATCTGTCGCGGAGGCACGGTCTCGACTGGCCCGAGGCCCTGCCGTTCCTCGACGACCCGTCACCGAAGGTGGCGCGGGCGGCGGCGGACGCACTGCTCGGGACGCGGCACGACATCCCCCTGCCCCTGCTGCTCGACATGGTCGCCCCCGGCAGCCCGCGGGCCCGGCGTGCCGCCGGACTCGCCCTGATCCTGCGTCGTGGGGAGCCGGAGTCGCTGCTCGTGGCTCTGCGCATGTTCGACGACGCGGACGGTGCCGTACGGGCGATGGCACGCGACAGGGCCGTGCGAGGCCTGTGGAGGCGGGCGGAGGTCACCGGCCCGCACGCGGACGAGATCCGCGCACTGAGCGAACGGCACGCCGTCGAACTCGCCCACTGGCTGGCGGAGATACGGAGACGCAACACGGAACGGCGGCGCTGAGGCGGACGCGACCGGTGGATGGGGCACGCGCGCCGGTACGGCCCTGCGGGAGGATCAGAGTCATGGGAAAAACATACGAACGCATCGATGGACGGCTCCGCGCCTTCATCGAGGACCAGCCGGTCTTCTTCACCGCCACCGCTCCCCTCTCCGGTGACGGACACGTCAACCTCTCCCCCAAGGGGCGTCGCGGCACCCTCGTCGTACTCGACGAACTGACCCTCGCCTACGTCGACTTCGGCGGCAGCGGTGCCGAGACGGTCGCGCACCTGCGGGAGCCCGGCAACGGGCGGATCACCCTCATGTGGACCGCTTTCTCCGGGCCGCCGACCGTCGTGCGGGTGCACGGGACCGGGGAGGCCGTGCTGCGGGACGACCCGCGGTGGGGGGAGTTGTTCGCGCGGTTCCCCGCGGAGGCCGTCGAGGGGCAGGGCAGCGCGCGGGCGATCGTCCTGGTGCACGCGCGGCGAATCAGCGACGCGTGCGGGTTCGCCGTCCCGCTGATGGAGTACCAGGAGGACCGGACGATGCACGCCGAGTACTTCAACCGGAAGACGGACGACGAGTTCAACGCGTACTGCGCCCGCAAGGAGCACATCGCCACCAGCCTCGACGGACTGCCCGCGCTGCCGCTTCCGCTGCCTCCGCTGCCCGCCTCGTAACCCTCACCGCGAGGTAACCCTCACCGCGAGGACCTGGCGCCGCGCCCGGACGGATTCCGCGCCGGCCGCGCATCGCCGTCGGAACGCGGGGCGGTCCGACGGCGATCACGCGCCACCGACGTCGCGGCCTACTTCTGCGCCAGCTTCAGCAGGTGGTCCGCGAGCGCCTGGCCGCCCACCGGGTCGCGGCTGATGAGCAGCAGGGTGTCGTCACCCGCGATCGTGCCGAGGATGGCCTGGAGTTCGGCCTGGTCGATGGCCGACGCGAGGAACTGGGCGGCGCCCGGCGGGGTCCGCAGGACCACCAGGTTCGCGGACGCCTCGGCGGAGATCAGCAGTTCGCCGGAGAGGCGCCGCATGCGCTCCTCCTTGGCGGACTCGCCCAGCGGGGCCTGCGGGGTGCGGAAACCGCCCTCGCTGGGCACCGCGTAGATCAGCTCGCCGCCGGTGTTGCGGATCTTCACCGCGCCCAGCTCGTCGAGGTCGCGGGAGAGCGTCGCCTGGGTGACGCTCAGCCCGTCGTCGCTGAGGAGCTTGGCGAGCTGGCTCTGCGAGCGCACCGGCTGCCGGTTGAGGATGTCGACGATCCTGCGGTGGCGAGCGGTGCGGGTCTGCGGAACCGACGGCCCTCCGTGCTCGTTCTCCTGCGCGTCGGTCATCGTCGTCTCATTCTCCGGTTCGTCCTTGCCCGTTCGCCACGTCGAGGACCCCGGGCAGCGCCTGGAGGAAGGCGTCCGCCTCGGCGTCGGTGAGGACCAGCGGAGGCATGATCCGTACGACATCGGGGGCGGGCGCGTTCACCAGGAGGCCGGCGTCCTGAGCCGCCTGCTGCACCTGGGGTGCGAGGGACTCCGTGAGCACGATACCCAGCAGGAGGCCCGCACCACGGACGTGGGAGACCAACGGGTGCCCCAGACCCTCGATTCCCTGCCGCAGCCGCTCCCCGACCGCCTTCACGTGGTCGAGGGCCGCGTCGGCCCCGAGGGTGTCGAGGACGGCGAGACCGGCGGCGCAGGCGACCGGGTTGCCGCCGAAGGTGGTGCCGTGGTGGCCGGGTGCGAAGAGGTCGGCCGCGGGACCGAAGGCGAGGGTCGCGCCGAGCGGGAGGCCGCCGCCGAGGCCCTTGGCGAGGGTGACGACGTCGGGCTCGACGCCTTCGTGGGCCTGGTACTCGAACCAGTGGCCGCAGCGGCCGATGCCGGTCTGCACCTCGTCGAGGACGAGGAGGGTGCCGGTGGCGCGGGTGATCTCCCGGGCGGCCCCGAGGTAGCCGGCGGGCGGGACGACGACGCCGTTCTCGCCCTGGATCGGCTCGATGATCACGAGGGCGGTGTCCTCGGTGACCGCGGCACGGAGCGCTTCCACGTCCCCGTACGGGACGTGGGTGACGTCGCCGGGCAGCGGCAGGAACGGCGTCTGCTTGGCCGGCTGGCCGGTGAGCGCGAGGGAGCCCATGGTCCGGCCGTGGAAGCCGCCGTCGGTGGCGACCATGTGGGACCGGCCGGTGAGCCGGCCGATCTTGAACGCGGCCTCGTTGGCCTCGGCGCCCGAGTTGCAGAAGAAGACCTTGCCGGGCCGGCCGGAGAGGGCGATGAGCCTCTCGGCGAGGGCCACGGGCGGCTCGGCGACGAAGAGGTTGGAGACGTGGCCGAGGCTCTGGATCTGCCGGGTGACGGCCTCGACGACCGCCGGGTGGGCGTGGCCGAGGGCGTTGACGGCGATGCCGCCGACGAAGTCCAGGTACTCGGTGCCGTCGGCGTCCCAGACCCTGGCGCCCTCGCCGCGGACGAGGGGCAGCCGGGGGGTGCCGTAGTTGTTCATCAGCGAGCCCTGCCACCGCTGGGTCAGCTGCTCGTTGCCGGGCTCCGTGGTGCCGCTCATCAGTCCCCCTGTCATCAGTTCCCCTGTCCGTCCGGCACGACCATCGTGCCGATGCCCTCGTCGGTGAAGATCTCCAGCAGGATGGAGTGCTGGACCCGGCCGTCGATCACGCGGGCCGTGGTGACCCCGTTCCGTACGGCGTGCAGGCAGCCCTCCATCTTGGGGACCATGCCGCTGGAGAGCTCGGGCAGCAGCTTCTCCAGCTGGCTCGCGGTGAGCCGGCTGATGACCTCGTCACTGTTCGGCCAGTCCTCGTAGAGGCCCTCGACGTCGGTCAGGACCATCAGCGTCTCGGCGCCCAGCGCCGCAGCGAGTGCCGCAGCCGCCGTATCAGCATTGACGTTGTAGACATGTCCGTCGTCCTGGGAGCGGGCGATCGAGGAGATGACCGGGATCCGGCCGTCCTCCAGGAGCGCCTGGATGGCGCCGGTGTCGATGGAGGTGATCTCACCGACCCGGCCGATGTCGATCCGCTCGCCGCCGATGACCGGCCGGTGCTTGGTGGCGGTGATCGTGTGGGCGTCCTCGCCGGTGAGGCCGACGGCGAGCGGGCCGTGCTGGTTGAGCAGCCCGACGAGCTCACGCTGGACCTGTCCGGCGAGGACCATCCGCACGACGTCCATGGCGTCCTCGGTGGTGACCCGCAGGCCCGCCTTGAACTCGCTGACGATGCCGTGCCGGTCGAGGGCGGCGCTGATCTGGGGACCCCCGCCGTGCACGACGACCGGCTTGAGGCCGGCCTGGCGCAGGAAGACGACGTCCTGCGCGAAGGCGGCCTTGAGGTCCTCGTCGATCATGGCGTTGCCGCCGAACTTGATGACGACGGTCTTGCCGTTGTGGCGGGTGAGCCAGGGCAGGGCCTCGATGAGGATCTGCGCCTTGGGGAGGGCCTTGTGCTTGCGGGTCGTGCTCTCGGCCGGCGTGTTCGCGGGGTTCTTGGGGTCGCTCATGAGGAGTACGCGCTGTTCTCGTGGACGTAGTCGGCGGTGAGGTCGTTCGCCCAGATGACGGCGGACTCGGAGCCGGCGGCGAGGTCGGCGGTGATGGTGACCTCCCGGTACCGCATGTCGACGAGGTCGCGGTCGTCGCCCACGGAGCCGTTCCTGCACACCCATACGCCGTTGATGGCGACGTTGAGCTCGTCGGGCTCGAAGGCGGCCTTCGTGGTGCCGATCGCGGAGAGCACCCGGCCCCAGTTGGGGTCCTCGCCGTGGATGGCGCACTTGAGGAGGTTGTTACGGGCGATGGAACGGCCCACCTCGACGGCGTCGTCCTCGGTGGCCGCGTTGACCACCTCGATGCGTATGTCCTTGCTCGCGCCCTCGGCGTCACCGATGAGCTGGCGGGCGAGGTCGTCGCAGACGGCCCGGACGGCCTCGGTGAACGCGTCCCGCGCGGGGGTGACGCCGGAGGCGCCGGAGGCGAGGAGGAGGACGGTGTCGTTGGTGGACATGCAGCCGTCGGAGTCGACCCGGTCGAAGGTGACGCGGGTGGCGCCCCGGAGCGCGTCGTCGAGGCCCTTGGCGTCGACGTCCGCGTCGGTGGTGAGGACGACGAGCATGGTGGCGAGGCCGGGGGCGAGCATGCCGGCGCCCTTCGCCATGCCGCCGACCGTCCAGCCGTCCCCGGTGACCACGGAGGTCTTGTGGACGGTGTCGGTGGTCTTGATGGCGATGGCGGCCTTCTCGCCGCCGTGCTCGGAGAGTTCGGCCGCGGCCTTCTCGACGCCGGGGAGGAGCTTGTCCATGGGGAGCAGGACGCCGATGAGGCCGGTGGAGGCGACGGCGACCTCACCGGCGCCGACCTCGGTGCCCTTCGCGCTGAGGACCTCGGCGACCTTCTCGGCGGTGGCGTGGGTGTCCTGGAAGCCCTTCGGTCCTGTGCAGGCGTTGGCACCGCCGGAGTTGAGGACGACGGCGGTCAGCTCGCCGTCGGCGAGGACCTGCTGGGACCAGACGACGGGGGCGGCCTTGACGCGGTTGGAGGTGAAGACTCCCGCGGCGGCGCGGCGGGGCCCGGTGTTGACCACGAGGGCCAGGTCCGGGTTGCCGTTCTGCTTGATCCCGGCGGCGATGCCCGCCGCCGTGAATCCCTTCGCTGCGGTGACGCTCACGGAGCGACTCCAATCGTGGAAAGTCCGGTGCTCTCGGGGAGACCGAGGGCGATGTTCATGCTCTGCACCGCGCCGCCGGCGGTGCCCTTGGTGAGATTGTCGATGGCGCTGATCGCGATGATCCGGTTCGCCGCCGCGTCGTACGCGACCTGTACCTGAACGGCGTTGGAACCGTAGACGGACGCCGTCGCCGGCCACTGTCCCTCGGGGAGCAGGTGGACGAACGGCTCGTCCGCGAAGGCCTTCTCGTAGGCGGCCCGCACGGTCTCGGCGGTGACGCCCGGCTTCGCGGCGGCCGTGCAGGTGGCGAGGATGCCGCGGGGCATCGGCGCCAGGGTCGGCGTGAAGGAGACGGTGACCCGCTCCCCCGCGGGGCCGCTGAGGTTCTGGATCATCTCGGGGGTGTGCCGGTGGCCGCCGCCGACGCCGTACGGCGACATGCTGCCCATGACCTCACTGCCGAGGAGGTGCGGCTTGGCCGCCTTGCCGGCGCCGGAGGTACCGGAGGCGGCGACGATCACGGCCTCGGGCTCGGCGAGACCGTTCTCGTACGCGGGGAAGAGCGCGAGCGAGACGGCGGTCGGGTAGCAGCCGGGCACCGCGACGCGCTTGGACCCTTCGAGCGCGGCGCGGGCACCCGGGAGTTCGGGGAGCCCGTAGGGCCAGGTGCCGGCGTGCGGGGAGCCGTAGTACGTCTCCCAGTCGGCGGGCTCCTCGAGCCGGAAGTCGGCACCCATGTCGACGACGAGGACGTCGGGACCGAGCTGCTCGGCGACGGCGGCGGACTGCCCGTGCGGCAGCGCGAGGAAGACCACGTCGTGCCCGGTGAGCTCGTCGGCGGTCGTGGGGACGAGGACGCGGTCGGCGAGCGGCAGCAGATGGGGCTGGAGCGCCCCGAGCCGCTGACCGGCGTTGGAGTGGCCGGTCAGGGCGCCGATCTCCACGTGGGGGTGGGCGAGGAGGAGGCGCAGGAGCTCTCCGCCCGCGTATCCGCTCGCACCCGCCACTGCTACTCGTACCGTCATCGAAAACCCTCCTCATGGATGGCATGACTATACGTCGCTCCGCAGTTTTATGCAACGACATGCGGTGCGCCCTACGGCGAGGGGACTTGGCACTCCAGGTGACCCCCCTGGCGCCCTGGCGCCCGGTCGGCCCGCAAGGGCGGAGGCCGAGAAGGCGGGGCCCGGGAGGCACCCCGGCCGAGGGAACCGGAGCCCGTCGCCGGGCTCCATCGCCATGACCGGCGGTCCCGGGTCCGCCCGCTCGTGACGCGGCCGCGGGACTTCCCCGAACCGGCCGCCGACGAGCAGCACGGCCGGAGCGCCGGCTCAGGTGGCGGTCGCCCTGGCCGAGCGGGGTCGCGCACGCAGGGCCGGCAGCCTGTCACGGTCCTCGGGGCCGGCCAGGCCCTCACCCAGCGCCAGGAGCGAGAGGAGCCGCACCGGACGGCCGGACGCGGCCGCGGCCTCCAGCTTGTGGTGGCCGTCGAGGAGGAAGTGCGTCAGGCCCCAGTGCCGGTAGTGGTCGTCCCCCGGGCCGACGGCCGGCTCGCACACGTCAAGGGTCGAGACCGCCACGGCCGTCGGTACCGTTCCCCGGCGCATGAGTTCGGCGTACTCCTCGACACGCCCCCTCTCGTTCCAGGTCGGGGGGACCATCGGCACGACGAACTCGTAGAGGTGAGCGGCCGCGTCGACCTCCGCCTCGAAGGTCCGGTAGTACGGCGTGCGCGGGTTCTCCGGGAGCCCCCAGAACCGGTCGAGCCCCCACGTGGCCACCTGCTCGTCGCCGAAGTAGTCGCCGTCCCGGCCGGGCACGACCGCACGGGGCTCCACGCGGAGCAGCATCGGCAGGTACTCGCCCTCCGGCAGCAACGCGCCGAACGCGTCGAGCACACCGCCGTCGTCCGGATCGGTGAGCGCGCCGGCGAGCCGCTCCCGCATGCCGTCCAGCGACAACTTCTCCCTGCCGGTCTCCAGCCGACGGAACAGCAGCGGACACGTTCCGCACCAGAGGCTGAGCTCGAAGGCGGGTTCCCCGTCGACGACGAGCAGCCTGGGCGGCGGCGCGCCCCCGGCCTTCCGCGGTCCCGCCTCGAAGCGCAGCCGCGCCTCCGGGGCCGGGACTCCGAGCCTGCGCGGCTCGCCCCATTCGATCACCACGGACCAACCGTACGGGACGCCCCACCTCGCCCCGACGCCACCGGACAGCGCTCCCTTCCACCACCCTCTTCCATCACCCCCTTTGCATGACCATGCGAGATGATGCATACTCTTCCTATGTCCAAGGTCCTCACCTCCCTGCCCGCCGGCGAGCGCGTCGGCATCGCCTTCTCCGGCGGCCTCGACACCTCCGTCGCGGTCGCATGGATGCGCGACAAGGGCGCCATCCCGTGCACCTACACCGCCGACATCGGCCAGTACGACGAGCCCGACATCGCCTCGGTGCCCGGCCGCGCCAAGACCTACGGTGCCGAGATCGCGCGCCTGGTCGACTGCCGCGCGGCGCTGGTCGAGGAGGGTCTTGCCGCGCTCACCTGCGGGGCGTTCCACATCCGCTCCGGCGGCCGCGCCTACTTCAACACCACGCCCCTCGGCCGTGCCGTCACCGGCACCCTGCTCGTCCGGGCGATGCTCGAGGACGACGTCCAGATCTGGGGCGACGGCTCGACCTTCAAGGGCAACGACATCGAGCGGTTCTACCGCTACGGTCTCCTCGCCAACCCGCACCTGCGGATCTACAAGCCCTGGCTGGACGCGGACTTCGTGACCGAGCTGGGCGGCCGCAAGGAGATGTCGGAGTGGCTGCTCGCCCACGAGCTGCCCTACCGGGACAGCACCGAGAAGGCGTACTCCACCGACGCCAACATCTGGGGCGCCACCCACGAGGCCAAGACCCTGGAGCACCTGGACACGGGTGTCGAGACCGTCGATCCGATCATGGGCGTCAAGTTCTGGGACCCGTCGGTCGAGATCGCCACCGAGGACGTCACGATCGGCTTCGAGCAGGGCCGCCCGGTGACGATCAACGGCAAGGTGTTCTCCTCCCCCGTCGACCTGGTCATGGAGGCGAACGCCATCGGCGGCCGCCACGGCATGGGCATGTCGGACCAGATCGAGAACCGGATCATCGAGGCCAAGAGCCGCGGCATCTACGAAGCGCCCGGCATGGCCCTGCTGCACGCGGCGTACGAGCGTCTCGTCAACGCGATCCACAACGAGGACACCCTCGCCCAGTACCACAACGAGGGTCGGCGCCTCGGCCGGCTGATGTACGAGGGCCGGTGGCTGGACCCGCAGGCGCTGATGGTCCGTGAGTCCCTGCAGCGCTGGGTCGGCGCGGCCGTCACCGGCGAGGTGACGCTGCGGCTGCGGCGCGGCGAGGACTACTCGATCCTCGACACCACGGGCCCGGCGTTCAGCTACCACCCGGACAAGCTGTCCATGGAGCGCACCGAGGACTCGGCGTTCGGCCCGGTGGACCGGATCGGTCAGCTCACCATGCGGAACCTGGACATCGCCGACTCCCGCGCCAAGCTGGAGCAGTACGCGAGCCTCGGCCTGATCGGTGCCGGCAGCCCCTCCATCGGCGCCGCCCAGGCGGCCGCGACCGGCCTGATCGGCTCCATGCCGGAGGGCGGCGCGGAGGCCATCGCGTCCCGCGGCGAGGTCTCCGAGGACGACGAGATGCTGGACCGTGCCGCGATGGAGTTCGGCACGGACTGAACCACCCCGCCGAGCGGCAGGCCCGGCACCCCGGAAGGCCGGTTCGACGCCCCGCGCGTCGGGCCGGCCTTTCCGTTCCACGGGACCCTTGCCGCCGCGGGCCCCGGCCCCGTGAACGATGCGCGGAGCTCCGCTCGTGGAGACGGCGTGATCGGAACAGGGCGGAGCCGTGTCGGTCTCGGCCTGTGGCAGATCCTCACCCCGCAGGAGCGCATCGCGCTCCTCGGCCACGAGTTCGGCGCCCTCGTGACCGCTCCGCCCCGCCTGCTCGTCGACGGCCTGCTCGTCCTCCTGGAGCACCTGACCCTCCGTGACTCGCAGCGCGCCGAGTACCTCGCCGACTCGGCCGCTGCCCGTGCGGCGGGCACGGAGGCGGCGGCCGGCCTCATGGACCGGCTCCTCGTCCTCGAAGGCGTCGCCGGAGAACTCGGCAGGGAGGCCGTGGCGGCGCGGACGCGGATCGGTGGAGCGCGCCGCGAGGATCCGGCCGAGGGGCTGTGGGAGCGCCTCGCCGCCCATGCCGTCTCGATCCCCGAGCACGAGTACGAGCGGCTTCGCCGGGTCGCGGAGCGGCGCGGACACCAGGTGGACTCCACGCACCCGCCCCCCCATCTCCGTCACCGGAGGCTGAAGCAGAGCGCACGGGTCGAGGCCGGCATCGTTCTCACCGCGCCGAGGGCCGCGGAGGTGGACGCGGCCCCCGCGGGGGTCCGGCTGAGCGTGGCCCGGGAGCTCGTACGGGGCTGATTCCGGCGGCGTGACCTTTTCTGTCACATCCCGGCGGGCCCTCACGTCAACGCGGTGACGGAACCGACGAGGAGTGAGGCGCCATGTCCGACGACACCTTCCTGACCGCCCTGACCGGGCGCTTCGACGCCCACGAGGAGCGCTTGCGGCGTCTTGCCCTGCGCATGCTGGGCTCGCGGGCCGAGGCCGAGGAGACGCTCGGGGCGGTACGGGCAGGGCTGGGGCGGGACGGCGGGGCAACAGCGGTGTCGGCATGGCTGACGGTGCTGGTGGGACGGGAGTGTGTGCGGGGACTCCAGGAGCGGCGAACGACCGGTGGGGCGGGTGGGGTTGCAGCTACTTCCGGGGCTGGTGGTCCGAGTGACACCGGTGGGGCTGACGCGGCCGGCGGGGCCGGCAGGGCCGGAGTCGAGGCCGTGTGGCTCGCGCTGTTCGTCGTACTGGAGTCCCTCGGGGCGGACGAGCGGCTCGTCTACGTCCTGCACGACGTGTTCGGGCTGCCGTCCCACGAGACGGCGCGGATCACCGGCCGCTCCCCCGAGGAGGTCACCCGGCTCGCCCGGCGGGCGCGGCAGCAGCTCCGGGGCGTCGGGCCGTCCCGTACCGAAGGAGACGCGGGGCGGCAGCGGGCGGTGGTGGACCGGTTCCTGACGGCCGCACGCGCGCGTGACGCCCGCACGCTCGCCGCCGTGCTCGACCCGGACGTGGTCGCCTGGTCCGAGCGCGGCCCGGTGCACGGCGCCCCGGCCGTCGCCGAAGGCGCGGGCGCCTTCGCGCGGTTCGCGGACGTGTCCCGGCCCGCGCTCGTCGACGGGGCCGTCGGGGCGGTCGCCTTCGTCGCCGGACGACCGGTCTCGGCGGTGGCGTTCACCCTTCGTCAGGACCGGATCGTCGCCCTCTCCTTCACCACGGGGGAGGAGAGGCTACGGGCGCTCGACCTGGCCTTTCCCGACTTCTGACGGACGGCGGAACGGGCGGGGCCGAAAGTCCCGTGCGGTCGGGCGACCGTGTCGGTTAGCCTCGACGGCATGTCCACGCCCCGAATTTCCTAGCTGAGGACCCGCACCCACGCCACCCGTGTGCCCTCAAGCCTTTTCGGAGCGTTTCCCCATGATCACCGTTCGTGGTGCCGACGTGCGCGTCGGCGCCCGGCTCCTGCTGTCCGGCGTCTCCTTCCACGTCGCCCCCGGCGACCGGATCGGCCTCGTCGGCCGCAACGGCGCCGGCAAGACCACCCTGCTCGACACCCTCGCCGGATTGCGCGCCCCTGCCGCCGGCACCGTCACCCGCACCGGCCCGGTCGGCCATCTCGCCCAGGATTCGCGGGCCGCCGACCCCGCCGTGACCGTCACCGACCGGATCCTCTCCGCACGCGGCCTCGACCGGGTGGTCCGGCGGCTGGCCGAGGCCGCCCGCCGGCTCGGTGAGGCTTCCGACGCGCGGGCGCTCGCCGCGTACGACCGGGCGGAGGCCGCGTTCGAGGCGGGCGGCGGCTACGCGGCCGAGGCGGAGGCCGCCCGCGTCGCCGCGGGCCTCGGCCTGCCCGCCGAGGTCATGGACCGGCCGGTCGGCCGGCTGTCCGGCGGCCAGAAGCGCCGGGTCGAGCTGGCCAGGATCCTCTTCGCCGGGCACGGCCGGGCCGACACCCTGCTGCTCGACGAGCCGACCAACCACCTGGACGCCGACTCGGTCGCATGGCTGCGCGGCCGTCTCGCCGCCCACCGGGGCGGTCTGGTGCTGATCAGCCACGACGTGCGGCTCCTCGCCGACACCGTCAACCGGGTCTTCCACCTCGACCCGCACCGGGCCGCGCTCGACGTCCACAACACCGGCTGGGACGTGTACCTCGCCCATCGGGAGGCCGACGAGCGGCGCCGGGTACGCGAACGCGCCAACGCCGAGCGCAAGGCCGCCTCGCTGCACGCGCAGGCGGACCGGATGAAGTCCAGGGCGGCCACGGCGACGACGGCCCGCAGCATGGCGCGCCGCGCCGACCGGATGCTCGCCGGACTCGACCCGGTGCGGCAGGCCGAACGGGTCGCCCGCATCCGGCTGCCCGAGCCCGCGCCCTGCGGCCGGACGCCGCTCGGCGCGGTCTCGCTCACCAAGGCGTACGGGGAGCGGCCGGTGCTCGACGGAGTGGACCTCGCCGTCGACCGGGGCAGCCGCCTGGTGGTGCTCGGTCCCAACGGTGCGGGAAAGACGACCCTGTTGCGGCTCCTCGCCGGGGAGGAGGCCCCTGACGGCGGGCGGGTGGTCCGCGGACACGGTCTGCGGCTCGGCTACTTCGCCCAGGAGCACGACACGCTCGACCCGGGCCGTACGGTCGGGGAGAACCTCGCCGGCGCGGCTCCGCACCTGACGGACGGTGAGGTACGGGCGGTGCTTGGCGCCTTCCTGTTCCGGGGCGACGACGTGGACAAGCGGGCCGGGGTGCTCTCCGGCGGCGAGAAGACGCGGCTCGCGCTGGCCGCCCTCGTCCACTCGGGCGCGAACGTGCTGCTCCTCGACGAGCCCACGAACAATCTGGACCCCGCGTCCCGCGCGGAGGTCCTGGCGGCCGTGGGCACGTATCCGGGCGCGATCGTGATGGTCACGCACGACGAGGACGCCATCGACGCGCTGCGTCCCGAGCGGGTCCTGCTGCTGCCGGACGCGGACGAGGACCTGTGGAGCGAGGAGTACCGGGAGCTGGTCGGTCCGGCGTGACGGCGGGTCGGAAGCCGGTCGGTCCGGCGTGACGGTCGGCCGGGGGCGAGCGGGAGTTCCCCGACCCTCGTGTCAGGGTCGAGTCGGTGGGAAGTGAGGGAGATCCCGGAGGGCGGGCGGCCGTGGCGCCGCCTAGCCTTGAGGCATGATCATCAATGCGCGGACCCGGGTACGGATCGCCCGCCCCTCGCGGGATCTGACCGCCGCCGAGCGGTTCTACGTCGAAGGTCTCGGGCTCGACGTGCTGTGGCGGAGCACCGAGCGGGTGTCCGGCGAGCACGACCTGCTCATGGTCGGCCCGCCGGACGGGAGCCGGCACTTCGAGCTGACCCGCGGTCCCGAGCATCCGCTGGAGCCCGCCCCGACCGTCGACGACCTGTTCGTCGTCTACCTCGGGGCACCCGTCGAGGAGGAGCAGGTGGAGCGGCTGCTGGCCACCGGCGGGACGCGGGTGGCCTCGCACAACCCGTACTGGGACGAGTTCGGCGTCACCGTCGCCGATCCCGACGGGTACCGGCTCGTGCTGTGCGCCCGGACCTGGGAAAGATGACCTCGGTCCGGGCGCGGCCGAAGCCCCGCCCGGACCCCGCCCGGACCTCCGGCGGCACCGCCGGCCGGCCGGTCACCTCCTAACCCGTCCGCACCGCCCTCAGGACCACGAACTTCGCGTCGCTCGCGACGAGTTCGCTGTTGCCGAAGATCCGGCGGAGGGTGACGTGGTAGCCGAGGTGCCGGTTGCCGATGATCCACAGCTCTCCGCCCGGCCGCAGCGCGCGCCGCGCGTCCGCGAACATGCGGCGGGCCGTGCGGTCGGTGGTGGCCTGGTGGCTGTGGAACGGCGGGTTGTTGAGGACGAGGTCCACCGAGCCGTCGGGCAGGTCGGAGAGCCCGTCACCGACGAAGAACTCGGCCTTGCGACCGGGCCCCGCGTGGGCACGGAAGTTCTCCTCGGCCGAGGCGACGGCCTGGTACGACTCGTCGGTGAAGACCAGTTCCGCGTCGGGTTCGGAGAGGGCGATGGCGAGACCGACCACGCCGTTGCCGCAGCCGAGGTCGGCGACGCGGGCCCGGCCGAGACCGCCGGGGAGGTTGGCGAGGAAGAAGCGGGTGCCGATGTCGAGGCGGTCGGCGCAGAAGACGCCGGCGTGGTTGGTGACGGTCAGACCGGGGAGTCCGGGCGCGGGGGTGTCCGCCGGGAGGTCGTACCGGTACGGCCAGGGGTTCGGGCGCGGATCGGGCGCGGGGTCGGGTGTGGTGTGGATCAGCCGGGCCTTCTTCACCGCGAGCGAGGTGCGGGTGGGGCCGAGGATCCGCTCGAAGAGCCGGAGCGTGGAGGTGTGGATCTCCTTGACCATGCCGGTGCCGACGATCACCGTTCCCTCGTGCACGGCGGGGGCGAGCCGGTGCAGCTGGTCCTCCAGGAGCGCGAGGTTCCTGGGGACGCGGACGAGGAGGACGTCGATCCGCTCGGGTGGCGGGTCCTGGGTGGTGAGCAGCCGGACGGCGTCCGGAGCGGCTCCGGCGCGGGCGAGGTTGGCCCGTGTGGCCTGCCCGGCGAGGTACGAGTCGGTGATCTGGACGAGCTCGCCGGTGCCGGCGGTCCGTAGCGCGGTGACGAGGGCTCCCCAGCGGTCGCCGAGGACGGCGACGGTGCCGGACAGGTCGGTACCGCTCTCGGCCAGGTGGCCCAGGAGGTATTCGTCGGCCGCGTCCCAGGCGCGCAGCTGGTCGCGCGGGTCCTCGGGAAAGCGGGTCAGCGTGAAGGCGCCCCATGACGTGGTCAAACGGTTCATCGTGCTCTCAGGCTAGCCGGTCGCGGCCGTCGGCTCCTCCTGCCGCGTGCCGGAGCCCGTCCGGAGCGTCCCGTCCGGCTCGCGGCGGCAGAGAGGCGGCGGGGGTGGGGAGGGGGGAGGGGGGCCGAGGAGGGGTGAGGTGGGCGAGGGGGTGGTCAGCGCAGGGCCGTGTCGAGCTGGAGGTGCCAGAGGCCGGGGCGGCCGGCGAGGGTGACGGTGGAGAGGGGGCGGACGTCGACGTTCCAGTAGGTGGCGGGCGGTGCCTTCAGGGCGTACACGAGGGCGGCGCGCACGACGGAGGGTTCCGCGACGGCGACGATGGCGCCGTCGTCGGCGGGGCGGGTGTCGAGCCAGTTCCCTATCCGGGTGATGAAGGCGAGGAGCGGTTCACCGCCGTGCGGGGCGGTGCGGGCGTCGGTGAGCCAGGCGTCGACGGCGGCCGGTTCGAGGGCGGCGACCTCGGCGAGGGTGAGGCCGCGCCAGCGGCCCATGTCGCAGTCGCGCAGCGCGGGCTGGGCGAGCGGCGCGTAGCCGAGGGCGGTGCCGGTGGCGCGGCTGCGCGGGGTCGGGGAGCAGTAGCGCAGTTCGGCCGCGCCGAGCGGGATGAGCGCCGGCGCGGCGAGCTGCACCTCGTACCAGCCGGCCTCGTCCAGTGGCCGGTCGTCGTCGAACCGTTCGGCGAGCAGGGAGGAGCTGCGTGCCGCCGTGACGAGCGTCACCCGAAGACTCATGGCCGCGATGGTGAGGCCGGGGGCTCCGCTGGTCAAGGGGTCGTTCTCCGGGGCCGGAGGGGCTCCGGCTCACTGCTGCCCGAGAGCCATCCACTTGTCCGGATTCTGTAGTGGCGCGAAACCGACCTTCTCGTACACGCCGTGCGCGTCGGCGGTGGCGAGCATGATGCGGCGCAGTCCGTACGGTGCCAGGTGCTCGCGGACGGCGGTGACGAGCGCGGTGCCGAGACCGGTGCCGCGGGCCGGACGGTCGACGTAGACGTCGCAGAGCCAGGCGAAGGTGGCGTAGTCGGTGACGACGCGCGCGTAGGCGGTCATCTCGCCGGTCTCGCGGTGGTAGGCGCCGAGGTTGAGCGATCCCGCGATGGCGGCGTCCTGCTTCTCCCGAGGTCGGCCGAGGGCCCAGTAGGCGTCCGTGGACAGCCAGTGGTGGACGCGGGCGGCGTCGATCCGCGCGGGGTCGGCTGAGATCTCGTACGTCCCGTGCATGACGGTGGTGTCTGTGGTCGCGCTGTCGCTCATGTCCTCAGGTTTCCAGTGACTCCGGGGCTTGTCAGGTGAATGTGCCTCATCCGGAATCGGTCCGGGGCCGGGCGGGGCGGTCCGCTCCGCCCGGCCACCGGGTTCAGGCGGCGAGCTCGTCGACCGCCGTCCGCAGGCGTCGCACGCCCTCCGCGATCTCGGTGGGGCCCGCGACACCCGCGAAACTCAGCCGGATGTGCCCCGCCGGGGGTTCGGCGCAGAAGTAGGGGCGGCCGGGGGCGACGGCGACACCGGCGCGCAGGGCGGCGGCGAGGAGGGCGGCTTCGGGGACGGCGTCGGGGAGGCGGAGCCAGAGGTGGTACCCGCCGTAGGGCACATGGGGCAGGGCGAACGCGGGAAGGTGGTGGGCGACCGCGCCGGCCAGCAGGTCCCGGCGACTCTTGAGCTCCTGGGCGACGGCCCGCAGATGACGGTGCCAGGCGGGCGATCCGACGAGTTCGAGCGCGGCCTCCTGGAGCGGCCGGGGAACGAAGAAGCTGTCGACGACCTGGATGGCGCGCAGGCGTTCCAGGACGGGGCCGCGGGCCGCGAGGGCACCGACCCGGAGGCTGGGCGAGGTGGCCTTGGTCAGCGAGCAGACGTGGACGACGACGCCGTCGGGGTCGTCGGCGACGAGCGGGGCGGGGAGCGGCGGCGCGTCCTCGTGGACGAGCCGGCGGGCGAAGTCGTCCTCGACGACGAAGGCTCCGGCGGCGCGGGCGATACGGACGACCTCGCGGCGCCGCTCCGGCGCGAGCACGGCCCCGGTCGGGTTCTGGAAGAGCGGCTGGCAGACCAGGACGCGGGCTCCGGTGGCGCGGAACGCGGCTTCGAGGAGCTCGGGGCGGACGCCGTCGGCGTCGGCGGGTACGGGTACGGGGCGCAGTCCGGCGGCGCGGGCGACGGCGAGCATCCCCGGGTAGGTGGGCGACTCGACGAGGACGGGGGTGCCGGGCGGGGCGAGGGCGCGCAGGGCGGTGGTGATGGCGGACTGGCCGCCGGCGGTGATGAGGAGGTCGGCGGCGGTGACGCTGCCGCCGATCTCGCGGGCGAACCACTCGCGCAGCTCGGGCAGGCCGTCGGTGGGGGGTCTGCTCCAGGCGCCGGGGCGGCGTCCGGCCCGGGCGAGGGCGGCGGCGAGGGCCCGTTCCGGCTGGAGGGAGGCGTGGAGGTAGCCGCCGTTGAACTCGACCACTCCCGGCGGCGGCGCGGAGAGGGTGACGAGGACGCCGGAGGCGTCGACGGCCCGGGGGACGAGTTCCGTGGCGGTGTCGGCGCTGAGGGTGACCTCCTGCCAGGAGGTGTCCCCGGCGGCGGGGGTGGCGGCACGGGGCTCGGCGCGGTAGGCGCCGGCGCCGGGGCGGGTGACCACGAGCCCTTCGGCGGCGAGCTGGCCGAGCGCGCGGGTGACGGTCACCGGGGAGACCCGATAGCGCTCGACGAGCGCACGGCTCGACGGCAGCTTTCCACCAGGCGAGTAGCGGTTCAGCTCCTCCCTGAGGGAATGCGCCAGTTCGGTGACACTGCTACGCTCATTCATGAGAGCACAGAATAGCGCTACTGCCCCCACGACGATAGCGGTCTCCGGCACCGGGGGAAGCACGCCGACCGGAAGCCCCGCCGCCCCGAGCCCCGCCGGGACCGGCGCGAGCGCCTCCCCCGGGAGCACCCCGCGCGGCGTCGCCGACCCGCTCCCCCGCGGCACGCTGCTCGCCGCCCTCGGCGTCGTGTCCTTCTCGCTCACGTTCCCGTCGACCGTCTGGGGCCTGGAGAGCTTCGGCCCCTGGTCGCTGGTGGCCGTGCGCTCCACGCTCGCCGCCCTCATCGCGGGCGCCTTCCTCCTCGTCGGCCGCGTACCACTGCCGGAGCGCCGCCACTGGGCGGGCCTCGCCGTCGTCGCCGGCGGTGTCGTCATCGGCTTCCCGCTCCTGACGACCCTGGCCCTGCAGACCTCCACCACCTCGCACGCCGCCGTCGTCGTCGGCCTGCTGCCGCTCACCACGGCGGCCTTCGCCGCCGTGCGGACCGGGCGCCGCCCGTCCCGTACGTTCTGGTGCGCCGCCGTGGCGGGCGCCCTCGTGGTGATCGTCTTCACGCTCCAGCAGAGCGGCGGGGCCGTGTCGCAGGGCGACGCGTACCTCTTCGGCGCGCTCCTCGTGTGCGCGGCGGGCTACACCGAGGGCGGTCGGCTCGCCCGGCTCATGCCGGGCTGGCAGGTCATCGGCTGGGCCCTGGTCCTGTGCCTGCCGCTGATGGCGGTCGGCTCCGCCGTGGCGCTGTCCCTGGAGCCGGTCCACCTGAACGCCCACGGCGTGATCGGCCTGGTCTGGGTGGCCGCCGGTTCCACCTTCTTCGGCCTGTACGTCTGGTACCGCGGCATGGCGGCGATCGGCATCCCCAAGGCCAGCCAGCTCCAGCTCGCGCAGCCGCTCCTGACCCTGTTCTGGTCGGTGTTCCTGCTCGACGAGACCCTGCCGCTGGCCGCCCCGCTCGCGGCGGTGGCCGTCCTCGTCTGCATCGCCGTCACCCAGCGGGCGAAGAGCTGACGCGACGGATCAGGGTGACCCGGGTCACAATGACAGACGTAGGCTCCGAGTAGGACAAGCCCGGTCGCGAGGAGGTCACCCCGATGCAGGCGAGCGTGGGCGACAAACTGCTGGTGCACGGCCGGACCGTCGGTCACCACGACCGTACGGCCGAGGTGCTTCAGGTACTGGGGGAGAACGGCACGCCTCCGTACCGCGTGAAGTTCGACGACGACGGTCACGAGGCCCTGATGTCACCGGGTCCCGACACGGTCGTACGCCCTCACCCGGAGGCGGAGGCCCGCTGACCCCCCTCCCCCGGCGGACGGACCCCGGTCGGGTAGTGGTCGGCCACCACGGCCGCCATCGCCCCGATCGGGTCCGTCATGACCTCCTTCGCCGCGAAGAAGCAGTGCCCGCCGACCGTCGGGTATGCGGCGGCGAGCTCCAGGTGGCGTGACAGTTCCCCCGGGTCCTGCCACGCCGCGGGCTGGGCGGGGTCGCCCGCCTTGTAGAGCGCCTCGCCGACGTAGAGGCCGACACCGGTGTCCCGGACCACCGCGTCCCACCACGGCAGCAGCTTGGCGTAGTCGGCGGCGGGCAGGCCGATGTTCCAGTACAGCTGGGGTACGACGTAGTCGATCCAGCCCTCCCGGATCCACTTGCGGGTGTCGGCGTACAGGTCGTCGTAGGTCTGCACCCCGGCGCTGGTGTCCGAGCCCTCCGGGTCGGTGGCGATGTTCCGCCAGACCCCGAAGGGGCTGACCCCGAAGGTCACGTGCGGCTTGATGTCCTTGATCCGGGCCGCGGTCCCCGAGACCAGCAGGTCGATGTTGTGCCGCCGCCAGGACGCCTTGTCGGGGAAGTCCCCGCCGTACCTCGCGTACGCCTCGTCGTCGGCGAAGACCTGCCCGGCCACCGGGTACGGGTAGAAGTAGTCGTCCCAGTGCACGGCGTCGATGTCGTAGCGCCGCAGCGCGTCGAGCATCGCGTCCTGGACGAAGCTCCGGACCTCGGGCAGGCCGGGGTCGTAGGAGAGCTTCCCTCCGTAGGGCAGCACCCACTCGGGGTGGACCCGGGCCGGATGGCCGGCGACGAGCCGGCTCGGGTCCGTGTGATTCGCCACTCGGTACGGGTTGAACCAGGCGTGCAGTTCGAGGCCCCGCCCGTGGGCCTCCTCGACGGCCGTGCCCAGCGGGTCCCAGCCGGGGTCGCGGCCCTGCGTCCCGGTGAGGCACTGCGCCCACGGTTCGTACGGCGAGGGCCAGAGCGCGTCGGCTGTCGGCCGGACCTGGAGGACCACGGCGTTGAGCCGGCGCTCGACCGCCGTGTCCAGGTGGGCGAGGAGTTCGGCGCGCTGTGCCTCGGCGGTCAGGCCGGCGCGGGAGGGCCAGTCGCGGTTGGCGACCGTCGCGATCCACATGCCGCGGAACGCCGGCCTGCGCGGTCCGCCCCGTGCCGGCGCCCCGGCTCCGGCCGTCGCGGGCCCTGTCGCCCCCGTCACGGCGAGCACCGTTCCGGCCGCTCCGGCCACGAACCCTCTTCTGCCGATAGGCCGCACTTGTACCCCTCCTCTGTCGGATACCTCACACCCACCCGGACAGCATGCCCGCACCCCGGACGATCGATCATCGGTTAATGAGCGGTAACGTCGTGGGGTCGAGGCGGACGCATCGGAATCACACGGGCCCCGCCGTCAGAGAAGAGCGAAAGGCACGAGGTGACGGACTCCATGGCCGACATTGAGCGCGTCGGAGTGGTGGGCTGCGGCCAGATGGGCGCGGGCATCGCAGAGGTGTGTGCCCGGAGCGGCCTTGACGTGAGGGTCGCCGAGACCACCGGCGAGGCGCTGGAGATCGGCCGTACACGGCTCTACAACTCGCTGGCGAAGGCCGCCGAACGCGGCAAGATCAGCGAGGAGGAGCGGGACGCGACGCTCGCCCGCCTCAGCTTCACCACCGACCTGGGCGAGTTCGCCGACCGCGACCTCGTCATCGAGGCGGTCGTGGAGAACGAGCAGGTCAAGACCGAGATCTTCCAGGTCCTCGACCAGGTGATGACCCGGCCGGACGCCATCCTGGCCTCGAACACCTCCTCCATCCCGCTGGTGAAGCTGGCCGTGGCGACCTCCCGTCCCGACCAGGTCATCGGCATCCACTTCTTCAACCCGGCCCCGGTGCAGAAGCTCGTCGAGCTGATCCCGGCCCTCACCACCTCCGAGGGCACGATCAGCCGGGCGCAGGCCTTCGCGGAGAAGACGCTCGGCAAGCACGCGATCCGCGCGCAGGACCGTTCCGGCTTCATCGTCAACGCGCTGCTCGTGCCGTACCTGCTCTCGGCCATCCGGATGTTCGAGTCGGGCATCGCGAGCCGCGACGACATCGACAACGGCATGGAGTTCGGCTGCGCCCACCCGATGGGCCCGCTGAAGCTCTCGGACCTGATCGGCCTCGACACGATCGCCTCGATCGCCGACTCGATGTACGCGGAGTACAAGGAGCCGCTGTACGCCGCTCCCCCGCTGCTCCAGCGCATGGTGGACGCGGGCCGGCTCGGCCGGAAGACGGGCTCGGGCTTCTACCCGTACGCCTGATCTCCCGTACGCCTGATCTCCCGTACGCCTGATCTCCAGGCCCCTCGATCTCCGGACGGCCCGCACCCCCGCACAGGTACGGGCCGTCCGGCGTTCCCGCCCTCCTCAGCCGAGGCGCAGGTGGTGGAGCATCAGCAGCCCGGCGGCCATGTTGGCGGCCGGGATCTCGCCCCGGACGATCATGTCGGGGATCTGTTTCAGCGGGACCCAGGCCCGCCGGGAGGACTCGAAGGCGTCCTCGGGCGGTCCCGTGTACGTGGCCCGCTCCGCCCAGTAGAGGTGGTGACGGGCGTCGGTCAGGCCGTTGGACGGTTCGACGGTGAGGAGATGGCGCAGCGGGCCGGGCCGCCAGCCGGTCTCCTCCTCCATCTCGCGGGCGGCGGCCGTCTCGATGTCCTCGTCGTCCTCGACGACACCGGCGGCCAGCTCCCAGCCCCAGCTGTCGGTGATGAAGCGATGGCGCCAGAGCATCAGTACTTCGTCGGCCTCGTTGACGGCGGTCGCGACGGCGACCGGACGGAGCCGGATCAGATAGTGGTCGAGGTGGCGGCCGTCCGGGAGTTCGACGTCCGCGAGGTTCACCCGGAACCAGCGGTTCTCATAGACAGAGCGTTCGCTCAGTTTCGTCCACTGCACGTTCTTGCCACCTTCCGACTGGACGGTGCTTGTTTGATGGCAATATCGCAGCAGTTGGACGCTCACAGGGGAACGCGCAGAGCTCCGTCGATCAGAGCCGCCGCGTCCAGGGCGTCCCCTCCCCCGCTCGCGAGGAGACTCTCCCGTACCTCCCGCAGCCGGTCCCGCAGCCGCCGCGACTCCATCCCGCGCGCCCGCTCGGTCATCTCCACGGCCGTGCGCGCCGCCCCGTCGACCTCCCCCTGCCGCAGCTCGATCTGACACAGCATGGCGAGCCGGTGCACCCGCCCCCGGTCGTGCGAGGGCGTTCCCACCGCCATCGAGGCGTGCTCGTGGGCCGCCGCGAGATCACCCAGACCGAGGAGGGCCTCGGCGACCTGGACGTTGACGAAACCCGGCTGGACGTAACCCGTCTCGGCCGGCTCGTCCCCCGGGCTGATCCGCTCCGCCGCCGCCTCGGCCCGCCGGATGCACGCCAGCGCGGCCGCCCCGTCGCCCAGATGCGCGTACGCCTTCGCCTGCATCGCCGTCAGATCGGCCGTGAGCGCCGGGGTGATCCGCCGCCCCGCCGCCCGCAGCGCCGCCTCCGCGAACGCGACCGCCTGCCGGTACTCCCCCATGCACAGCGACTGGTTGACGAGGAGCGCGATCACATAGGCGCCGAGGCCCCGGTCCCCGCTCGCCTTGGCGAGCCGCAGCGCCTGGTGGAAGTAGCGCTGGGCGAGACCGTGCGCGTCCGCGTCGTACGCGCAGATCCCCGCCACCGCCACGAGCCCGCCGGTGGCGCGGTGCAGCCGCCGTCCGAGGGCGTCGCTGTACGAGCCGCGCAGCAGCGGCGCGGTCTCCGTGGTGAGGAAACCGACGATCCGGGCCCTGGTCGCGATGCCCCCGGCCTTGCGGTACATCTGCTCGTAGTGGGACCGGGCGGCGCTCAGGACGGCGATGTCGGCCGCCGAGACCGTCGTCCGCCCGGTGCGGGAGACGTCGACGTCCTCCGGCGGGTTCTCCCACTCCCACACGGGCATCACCGCCGGGGTGCCGGTCACGGCCGGCGCGGCCACTATGTGCGGCCGCTGCTGCTCGTCGGAGCGCCAGAGGGCGGCCGCCCGCTCCACGAACCCGGAGAGCGGCGAACCGGCGGCGTCCAGCGGCCCGTCCGGCATCCCGAACCCGATGTCGTCCAGGGTCACCTGCCGGTGCAGTCGCGCGGCGAGCACCTCGCAGATCAGGTCGGGCACCTGGCCGCGCGGCCGCTGGCCCTTCAACCAGCGGGCCACGGCGGTGTGTTCGTAGCGCAGGGCGAGACCCCTGGCCCGGCCGGCCCGGTTCACGTGGGCGGCGAGGCCGGCGTTGGAGACGCCCGCTTCGTCGAGCAGGGCGTCGAGCAGGGTGTTGGGCTGCATGGCCGCTCCGGTCGCTCGGTGAACTCAGCGTAGCGGTGGCCGATTTCGTACGGGTCGAACCAGTCGGAGTCGGCCCCTCCCGGCCGCCTCCGCGCGGGACGGTTCGCACGGGGTGTGAACGAAGTACCCGTTCTTCCGGTCCGCGCGCTCTGCCGCGCTCGTCCCCCTGCCGGTTGACTGTGCTTCTCGCCGCAAGGCGACGACCGGGCCGCCGGCTCCCCCCTCAACAGTGCGGCCGCCCGGTCCGCGTCGCCCGCCCCGCTGATCTGCCCGACACTCCGTGGCGGGGCGGGCGTCGCCGGTCCCGTCCCCCTCCGCTCAACAGTGGGAGGAGGAGGCGGGCCGGGGGCGGCGCAGCCCGGGTTCGGCGGGCTGCGCCGGAACCCGGACACGGTCGTTGCGCACGACGAGCAGCGCGACGTCGTCCGCGAGCCGGCCGCCCGTGTGGTGCAGCAGGGCCGTGTGGACCCGGCGGACGAGGGCCGCGGGCGACTCACCGGGCATCGCGGCGAGCGCGGCGTCGAGCGCGAAGAACCGCCCCCGGTGGTCCCGGGCCTCCTCCGCGCCGTCGGTGTGCAGGACCAGCGTCTCGCCCGGCGCCAGCCTGGCCGCCGTGTACGGCACGAGCACGGCGGGCAGGGGCAGCACCCCGAGCGGGGGAAGCGGGTCGCCGACCGGAAGCCGTTCCGCCACCGGACCGAGGCGGTACGGGCCGGGGTGACCGCAGTTGAACACCGAGAGCCGCCCGTCGGAACCGATCTCGACGAGCAGCAGGGTCACGAACTCCTCCGCCGCCGGATGCTCGGGATCCGTCCCGGTCCGCGCCGGGTGCTCGTCCCTCGCCCGCTCCCGCAGGTGCCGGTCGAGGGCACGCTCGAGCCGCCGCAGCACGCCGCCGAGTTCGGGTTCGTCGTGGGCGGCCTCGCGGAAGCTGCCGAGCACCGCCACCACCGCGCCGAGCGCGGCGAGGCCGTGCCCCCGGACGTCCCCCATGACGATCCGCACCCCGTACGGAGTGGCCACCGCCCCGTACAGGTCCCCGCCGACGGACGCGCCCCGCGAGGCGGACAGCTGCCCCGCGGCAAGCGCCAGGCCGTCGAGCCGGGCGGGCGGCGGGCGCAGCAGCACCCGCTGGGTGGCGACCGCGACGGCCCGCACCCGCGCCAGCTCGCGCACGAGCCCACGCCGCAGACCGAGGACCAGACCGATGCCGACGGTGAGGAAGACGACGCTGGTGGCGATCCTCATCGGCATCCCGGGCTGCCGGGCCAGCGGACAGCCGAACTTCCACGCCACGGCCACCGCGCCCCAGGCGGTGGGAAGAGCGAGCGGGGCCAGCCGGCGGCGCCGGGAGCCATCGGAGACCAACGACCTCGTACGGATCATGCACGGCCCTTCCCGAGCCCCGACAGCGCCCGAAGGCCCTGCGGCCCACAGGTCCGCCCCTGCGGCCGCGTCGATTCTGCCGACCGCACGGGCCACCGGGGAACAGCCCCCGGCGATCTCACCCGAAGGAGTGAGCACCCCCGACGCGCCGCCCTTCGCCAGGGCTCCGCCACGCGCACGGGTCATCGGGTCCCGTACGCGCGTGCCCCGTCGCGGGTCCGGAAACGGCGGAGGGCCGCCCCGGGAAATCCCGGGGCGGCCCTCCTTCTCATGCTCTCCGTGCGTCAGGCGCCGCGCAGGACGGCGCCCGTGCGCTCCGAGGCCAGGGCCACGGCCGCGTCGCGGGCCGCGGTGGCCTCGTCGACCGTGAGGGTGCGGTCCGGGGCGCGGAACTTCAGGGCGTACGCGAGGGACTTGGTGCCCTCGCCGAGCTGGTCGCCGGTGTAGACGTCGAACAGCCGGATGGACTCCAGGAGTTCACCCGCGCCCTCGGTCAGGGCGGCCTGGACCTCGGCGGCCGGGACGTCCTGGGCGACGACCAGGGCGACGTCCTGGGTGGCGACCGGGAAGGAGGAGATGCGGGGGGCCTTGAGCGGGCCCTCGTTCGCCTTCTCGAGCAGGTCCAGGTCGATCTCCATCGCGCAGCTGCGGGCCGGCAGACCGAAGGCCTTCACCACGCGCGGGTGGAGTTCGCCGGCGTGACCGACGAGGACCTTCTCGCCGTCCACCTCGACGTGGAAGGCGGCGCAGCGGCCCGGGTGCCACGGGGCGTGCTGGTCGGCGCTGATGATCAGCTCGACCCCGGCCTCGGCGGCCACGGTCCGGCCGGCCTCGACCGCGTCCGCCCAGTCGGACGGACGGCCCTTGCCCCACCAGCCGGCCTGCTCGCGCGCACCGGTGAGGACGACGGCGGCGCGGCGCGGCTGCGCGGGCAGCGCGGCGTTGACCTCGGCGATCTCCTCGTCGGTGGGGCGGCGGTCGACGGGCAGCCGGACGGCGACGCCGGGCTGTCCCTCCGGCCGGAAGACCAGACCGGTCTCGAAGAGCGCCAGGTCGTGGCTGCCACGGCTGTCGTTGCGACGGAGCGCACCGAGCAGGCCCGGGAGCAGCGTCGTACGGAGCGCGGGCTCCTCGTCCGAGAGCGGGTTGACCAGCTTCACGAGGCGGCGACGGGCGTCGTCCGCGTCGAGACCGAGGTTGTCGAGGGCCTGCTCGCCGATGAACGGGTAGCTCAGCGCCTCGACGTAACCGGCTCCGGCGAGGGCGCGGCCCACCCGGCGGTGGACGCGCTGGCGCTCGGTGAGGCCACGGCCGGCCGGGGGCTTCGGCAGCGTGGAGGGCAGGTTCTCGTAGCCCTCGAGACGGATGACCTCTTCGGCGAGGTCGTTCGGCTCGCTCAGGTCGGGACGCCACGACGGCACGGTGACGACGAGCTCGTCCTGGCCGTAGACGTCGCAGCCGACCTCCTGGAGGCGGCGGACGACGGTCTCACGGCCGTAGTCGACGCCCGCGACCCTGTCCGGGTGGTTCGCCGGCATGGTGATCGTGCGCGGCGCGGACGGGGCGCTGATCTCGGTGACGCCGGCCTCGGCCGTGCCGCCCGCGAGCAGGACGAGCAGGTCGACGGTGCGCTGCGCGGCAGCGGCGGCGGCCTGCGGGTCGACGCCGCGCTCGAAGCGCTTGGACGCCTCCGAGGACAGCTTGTGCCGGCGGGCCGTGCGGGCGATCGAGATCGCGTCGAAGTGCGCGGCCTCGATGACGACCTCGGAGGTGCCGGTGACGAGACCGGTCTCGGGGTCGGTCACCGGGTCGGCGATCTCCGTGTTGGCGCCGCCCATGACGCCCGCGATGCCGATCGGACCGCGGTTGTCGGTGATGACGAGGTCCGCGGCGTCCAGGACGCGCACGGTGCCGTCGAGGGTGGTGATCTTCTCGCCGGCCTCGGCGCGGCGGACCCCGATGGGCCCGTCGAGCCGTCCGCGGTCGTAGGCGTGCAGCGGCTGACCGAGTTCCAGCATCACGTAGTTGGTGACGTCCACGGCCAGCGAGATCGGGCGCATGCCGGCCTTCTGCAGGCGGCGCTGGAGCCAGATCGGGGAGCGGGCCTCGGGCGCCAGGCCGACGACGGTGCGCGCGGTGAAGCGGTCGCAGCCGATCGGGTCGGTGACCTGGACCGGGTAGCCGTACGAGTTGGGCGCGGGCACGTCGAGCAGCGCCGGGTCGCGCAGCGGCAGGCCGTAGGCGGTGGCCGCCTCGCGGGCGACACCGCGCATCGAGAGGCAGTAGCCGCGGTCCGGGGTGACGGCGATGTCGAGGACCTCGTCGAACAGCTCCAGGAGGACCGTGGCGTCGGTGCCGACCTCGTGCTCCGGCGGCAGCACGATGATGCCGTGCGTACCGTCGTCGCCCATGCCCAGTTCGTCGCCGGAGCAGATCATGCCCCGGGAGACCCGGCCGTACGTCTTGCGCTCGGCGATCCGGAAGTCACCGGGGAGCACGGCGCCGGGCAGGGCCACGACGACCTTGTCGCCCGCGGCGAAGTTCCGGGCGCCGCAGATGATCTCCTGGGGCTCGCCGGTGCCGTTGGCCGAGCCGACGTCGACGGTGCAGAAGCGGATGGGCTTCTTGAAGTCCGTCAGCTCCTCGATGGTGAGGACCTTGCCGACCACCAGCGGGCCGGTCAGGCCGGCGCCGAGCCGCTCGACGGTCTCGACCTCGAGGCCCGCGGAGACGAGTTTGGCCTGGACGTCACGGCCGGTCTCCGTCGCCGGCAGGTCGACGTACTCCCGCAGCCAAGAAAGCGGGACCCGCATCAGATCTCCATCCCGAACGGCCGGGTGAACCGGACGTCACCCTCGACCATGTCTCGCATGTCGTCGACGTTGTGGCGGAACATCAGCATCCGCTCGATGCCGAACCCGAAGGCGAATCCGCTGTACTTCTCGGGGTCCACACCGCAGGCGACGAGCACCTTCGGGTTGACCATGCCGCAGCCGCCCAGCTCGATCCAGCCCTCGCTGCCGCAGGTGCGGCAGGGGCGGTCCGGGTTGCCGACGGACTCGCCGCGGCAGACGTAGCAGAGCATGTCCATCTCGGCGGACGGCTCGGTGAACGGGAAGAAGTTCGGACGGAGCCGGGTCTTCATGTCCGGGCCGAAGAGCGCCTGGACCATGTGGTCGAGGGTGCCCTTGAGGTCGGCCATGGTCAGGCCCTCGTCGACGGCGAGCAGCTCGATCTGGTGGAAGACCGGGGTGTGCGTGGCGTCGAGCTCGTCGGTGCGGTAGACGCGGCCGGGGCACACCACGTAGACCGGGGGCTCCCGGTCGATGAGGGTGCGGGCCTGGACCGGCGAGGTGTGCGTACGGAGCACGACGCCGGACTCGTCGCCCGTCGTTCCCTCGGGGCCCTCGACGAAGAAGGTGTCCTGCATCTGGCGCGCCGGGTGGTCCGGTACGAAGTTGAGGGCGTCGAAGTTGAACCACTCCGCCTCGACCTCGGGACCCTCGGCGACCTCGTACCCCATGGAGACGAACACGTCGGCGACGCGCTCCATGAGCGTGGTCAGCGGGTGGCGGGCACCGGCCGGGACGCGGTCGTACGGCAGGGTGACGTCGACGGCCTCCTCGACGAGGACCCGGGCGTCACGCTCGGCCTCCAGCTCGGTCTGGCGGGCGGCGAGCGCCTTGGAGACGACGCCGCGGGCCTGGCCCACGAGCTTTCCGGCGGCGGCCTTGGCCTGCGGAGGCAGGGCGCCGATCTCCCGGTTGGCGAGCGCCAGCGGCGAGGTGCCACCGGTGTGCGCGGTCTTCGCCTGCGCGAGCGCGTCGAGGTCGCCCGCGGCGGCGAAGGCGGCGAGCGCCTCGTCCCGCATGCGCTCGATCTCTTCCGGTTTCAGTGCCTCGACCTCAACCGGGTCGTACGACTTATTGGGTGCGGACATCTCTTCCCGTGCTTCCGTTGGCTGGCTGGGCGGCCCCGCTCGACGTCAAGGGCGCAAACGTGCCAAAGAACGAGTCTAACGGGGTGGGGGGACGCGAATGAGCCCGTGGGCAGGCCGGACGGCTCCTGATCTCTTCCGGTCTCGTCAGGTGAGACGTCAGAGGAGATGGGCCGGGGTGCCGACGGGCAGGATAAATCGGAACTCGGCCCCGCCCCGGGGGCCCCTTCCGACGGTGATGGTGCCGCCGTGGGCCTCGACGACGCCCTTGACGATGTACAGGCCGAGGCCGGTGCCGCCGCGCTTGCTGCCCCGCCAGAAGCGGGTGAAGACACGGCTCATCGACTCTTCGGGGATACCGGGGCCCTCGTCGCTCACGGTGACCTCCGTCCCCTCTTCTCCGTCGTCGCCCGTCCTGGCGGGTGCCACTTCGATGGTGACGGTTCCTTCTCCGTGGCGCACCGCATTTTCGAGGAGGTTGCCGAGGATCTGGTCGATCTTGTCGGGGTCCGCCCAGAGTGCGGGCAGATCCGGCCTGATCCGTACGAAGAAACGGTCCGGGGGCTGGCCTGCGGTGGTGTGCACCTGGACGTGACGGCCGACGGCGGCGGCGATGTCGACGGGCTGGCGGCGCACTTCGAGCCGGCCCGAGTCGATCCGGGAGATGTCGAGGAGTTCGGCGATGAGCCGTTTGATGCGGCCGGCGTCGGCGTCGACGGTCTCCAGCATCAGGCGCTTCTGCTCGTCGTTGAACCGCTCCCACTTGCCGAGGAGGGTGGCGGTGAAGCCCTTCACGGAGGTGAGCGGGGACCGCAGTTCGTGGGCGACGGTGGCGATGAGCTCGGCGTGGCTGCGCTCGGTGCGACGGCGTGCCTCGGTGCCGCGCAGCGAGACCACGACCCGGCGGACCGGTCCCGTGGGGCGCTCGCGGACGTACGTGGCGGAGACGAGGACCTCGCGTCCGCCGGGCAGCAACAGGTTGCGCTCGGGCTGGCCTCTGCGGATGGCGAGCCCGCCGTACGGGTCGGTCAGGGTCCACCAGCGGCGGCCCTTGAGGTCTTCGAGGGGCAGCGCCCGGTCGAGGGGGAGGCCGAGGGCGCGCTCGCCGGGGACGGCGGTGATACGGCTGGCGGCGGCGTTGAAGCAGACGACCCGGCCGGTCTCGTCGGCGACGACGAGACCGTCGGGAAGGTCGTCGGGGTCGAGCCCGGCGAAACCGGCGGTCCCGGCCGGGTCGGCGGGCTCCGGTGGTTCCGGGGCGGCGGTTCCGGGCTCCGGTGGTTCCGGGGCGTGCGGCGCGGCGCTCCGTGCCTGTGCGGGACTGTCCGTGCCGACCGTCATCCCCGTACCCCACCTCTCCGTGTAGCGCAGTGGGCCCCCGAGTGCGTCACTCTACTGGGCGGGGAGGGCGGAATGGACCCTTCAGGCGGAGGTTCGGGGGCGCTGGGCGCGGGCGGAGGCGTACAGGCAGACCGCGGCGGCCGTGGCGAGGTTGAGGCTCTCGGCCTTGCCGTGGATCGGGACGCGGACGACGGCGTCGGCGAGGGCCCGGGTCTCCTCGGGCAGTCCCCAGGCCTCGTTGCCGAAGATCCAGGCGGTGGGTCCGCCCATGGTGCCGGCGTCCAGTTCGGCGTCGAGGTCGTCCTGGCCCGCGCCGTCGGCGGCGAGGATCCGTACGCCCGCGGCCTTCAGTCCGGCGACCGCCTGCTCGACGGGGACGCCGACGGCGACCGGCAGGTGGAACAGGGACCCGACGGAGGCCCGTACCGACTTCGGGTTGTAGAGGTCGACGGAGGCGTCGGTGAGGACGACCGCGTCGGCGCCGGCCGCGTCGGCGCAGCGCAGCACGGTACCGGCGTTCCCGGGGTCGCGCACGTGGGCGAGGACGGCGACCAGCTTGGGCCGGGCGGCGACGATGTCCTCGAACGGCGAGTCGAGGAACCGGCAGACGCCGACGATCCCCTGCGGGGTGACGGTCTGGGAGACCTCGGCGAGGACGGCGTCGGAGGCGTGGTGGACGCGGGCGCCCGCGGCGAGGGCCGCCTCGATGATCGGGGCGTGGCGCTCGGCGGCCTCGACGGTGGTGAAGAGCTCGACGAGCGTCGGCTCGCCGGTGGAGCCGCGGTGCTCGACGGCCTCGCGGACGGCCTGCGGGCCCTCGGCGATGAAGAGGCGGTCCTTGCCCCGGAAGTTGCGCTTGGCGAGCCGCCGGGCGGCGACGACGCGCGGGGAACGCGGGGAGATCAGCTCGGGGGTGACCATGAGGTGCGGCGGTTCTCTCTTCGGGGCCGGGGACTACGGGATCCGGGTACGACGCGATCCTGGTGCTGCGGGCCCGGGTGGTGCGGGTCCGCGTGCTGCGGGGGCCGACGCACCCGGACCCGCAGGCGCGAGCGCGCCTGCGGGTCCGGGCAGAGGTACTGCGGCCTGGAAGATCAGGCAGCGGCCTTCGGGGCGTTGACGTCGGCCGGCAGGGCCTTCTGCGCGACCTCGACCAGCGCGGCGAACGCGTTGGCGTCGTTGACGGCCAGCTCGGCGAGGATCTTGCGGTCCACCTCGATGTTGGCGGCGTTCAGACCCTGGATGAGGCGGTTGTACGTCATGCCGTTCTGGCGGGCAGCGGCGTTGATGCGCTGGATCCACAGACGGCGGAAGTCGCCCTTGCGCTTCTTGCGGTCGTTGTAGTTGTAGACCAGCGAGTGGGTGACCTGCTCCTTGGCCTTGCGGTACAGGCGCGAACGCTGACCGCGGTAGCCGGAGGCCGCCTCGAGGATTGCCCGGCGCTTCTTGTGGGCGTTGACTGCCCGCTTGACGCGTGCCACTTGTTAACTCCTTGTAGCGGGGTCGCGGTTGGACTCACACGACCCGAAAAACGAATGGATCCCGGACCTGGCCGGAAGCCCCCGTCGCCGAGGGCGGGTGATCAGATCAGATGCCCAGCATCTTCTTGATCTTGGCCGCGTCGCCCGGGGCCATCTCGGCGTTGCCGGTGAGGCGACGCGTCAGCTTGGACGACTTGTGCTCGAGCAGGTGGCGCTTGCCGGCGCGCTCGCGCAGGATCTTGCCGGAGCCGGTGACCTTGAAGCGCTTCTTGGCACCGGAGTGCGTCTTGTTCTTCGGCATCGCGCCGTATCTCCTCGTCAGTGGCGCTCCCCCCGGTGCGGGGACCGGACATCCGGGAGCGTCAGTTCTTCGTCTGGTGGGTCCGGGCGGGGCCCGGGGCTGCCTGGATGGCAGCCCGTCGGGTCACGCCTCGGGGTTCTCGGCCGGAGCGTCGCCCTCGGCCTCGGCGACCGGGGCCTCGGCCTCGGGAGCCTCGACCTCGGACGTCTCCTCGGAGGTGACGCCCTGGCGCTCGGCCTTGCGTGCGGCCTGGGCCTCACGCGCCTCGGCCATGGCCTCGGTCTTCTTCTTGTGCGGGCCGAGAACCATGATCATGTTCCGGCCGTCCTGCTTCGGGTTGGACTCGATGAAGCCAAGCTCCTCGACGTCCGACGCCAGCCGCTGCAGCAGCCGGAAACCAAGCTCGGGACGGGACTGCTCACGACCACGGAACATGATCGTGATCTTGACCTTGTCACCCTGCTTGAGGAACCGGACGACGTGACCCTTCTTGGTGTCGTAGTCGTGCGGGTCGATCTTCGGCCGGAGCTTCATCTCCTTGATGACCGTGTGCGCCTGGTTCTTGCGCGCCTCACGGGCCTTCATGGCCGACTCGTACTTGAACTTCCCGTAGTCCATGAGCTTGCACACGGGCGGACGGGCGTTCGCCGCGACCTCGACCAGGTCGAGGTCGTACTCCTGTGCGAGCTCCAGGGCCTTGGCAAGCGGAACAATCCCGACCTGCTCGCCGCTGGGTCCGACAAGTCGCACCTCGGGAACGCGAATCCTGTCGTTGATGCGGGGCTCGGCGCTGATGGATCCTCCTCGGTAGCACCACGCGACCGCCTGGCGGACGGACGCGCAACGTCTGTTTCTGAGACCAACCGAGCCGGTACATGAAAAATGCCCCGGACGGGACACAGGCGGGGCTCCAGGGGAATACCGGAACACCGCCGCGGTCAACCGCGGGGCGCACATCGGGCGGCTCCATCGTCCGTACGGAACGATGGGCGCCACCTGACCGGTGACCCGCCACCCGCGAGGGTGGTCAGGTGGGAGTTCGGAGCCTCCACTTGTGGGCCGGGCACACACGTGTCCAGCCGGTCGTTACACAAGGTTAGCAGGACCCGGCGGTCTCCGCTAACCGAGGACCGGCATATCGTATGAGGCATGAGCGAGACGCCCCAGAACGAGTCCGTGGACTCCCCAGTTCCCCCGGAGTCCCCCGACTTCGACGCCATGACCCGCGACATCGCGGAGGTCCCCGCGGTCGAGGTGATCGTGACGGTCGCCGTCAACCTGATGAGCGCCGCCGCGGTGAAGCTCGGGCTCACCGAGGAGGGCGACAAGTACAAGGACCTCGACGAGGCCCGCAAGCTGGTGCACGCGCTCGCGGGTCTCCTCGACGCCGGCGCGACGGAGGTCTCCTCCTTCCACGCGGCTCCCCTGCGGGACGGCCTGAAGTCCCTCCAGCTCGCCTTCCGCGAGGCCTCCCTGATCCCGGACGAGCCGGGCCAGGGACCGGGCGAGAAGTACACGGGGCCGATTTACGGCTAGAACCCGCTTTACCGCTTCGCGTAGAAGGGCTCGCCCGGAGGCGTGGCCGTGGCCGGCAGGAGTGCCAGGTCGAGGCCGCGCACCAGGCGGGCCCTCAGTGTTTCGTCGGCGGCCAGCGCGCGGGCCACGCGCTGGGCGGCCTCCGCCGGGGAGGTGTCCTCGGCGAGGACCAGGGCGAGCGTGCCGTCGGCGGCGCCGGGGCCCAGGTGGGCGCGGAGCACCGCGGGCTCGGCGGCGACGGCGGCCCGCACCGCGTCCCGTACGGCGGGGTCGTCGAGCGGGTCCGCGCTGGTACGGCCCTCGGCGAGGGCGAGCAGGGCCGGGCCGGTCAGCTGGTACGGCACGGGGCCCGCGAGGTCCAGGACGACCGTGTCGGCCTTCTCGTGCGCGGCGGCCTGGAGGGCCTGGTGGAGCGGGACGGCCACGGGCCGGGCCTCCGGGTCCCACAGGGCGAGCGAGGCGATCGAGGTGAACGCGGGCAGGGCGCGCCGGTCACCGGCCGTGAGGGTGGGGACCGCCATGTCGCTGGTCTTCTCGCGCCGCAGGCCGTTCTCGTCGGTCTCGACCTCGCCGAGGACGGCGACCACGGGGACGAGGAGCCGGGCGCCGCGCAGCGCGTCGAGGACCGGGCCGTGGGCGGTCCTGTCCTCGGCCCAGGCCGCGAGGGCCGCGGCGAGCCGCGGGTCGGCGGTGCCGTCGTCGTCGGAGAAACCGGGGTCCGGGATGTTCTTGAGCGCCACGCACCGAGCCTAACCGGCGCGCCGGGACGTCCGGCCCGCCACCCCCTACGAGGCCCGGTGGGCGCGCCGCAGGACGACCGCGGTCAGGAGCAGCAGGGCGCCGAGCCCGCCCGCGAGGGGGGCGAGCAGGCCGATGGGGCGGCTCTCCTCGACGGCGGGGAGCGGACCGGGGCCGAAGTACTGACCCCGGTAGCCGCTGGTGGTGGTCCTGGGGTCGCCGCCCTCGATCCGGGCGCCCGCCTCGATCGCGGCGGCCGGGTCGACCGTCCCGTACCCCTTGGCGTCGCTGCGGCCGCCCTTGGGCCGGTTGCGGGCGGTGTCGATGAGCAGCCGCTTGATCTGGGCCGGGCCGAGGCCGGGATGGGCGGAGCGGACGAGGGCGACGGCTCCGGAGGCGAACGCGGCGGCGGCGCTGGTGCCCCAGCCCTCGTAGTAGCGGCGGTCGGGGTCGGCGATGGCGATGTCGACGCCGGGGGCGCTGACGGTGGCGTACCAGCGGCGGGTGGAGAAGGAGGCGTGGGTGCCGTAGCGGTCGACGGCGGTGACGGCGATGACGCCGGGGTACGCGGCGGGGTACGAGATGTGGTCGCCCTTCTCGCCGCCGTTGCCGGCGGAGGCGACGACGGAGACGCCCTTCGCGAGCGCGTACTGGACGGCGGCGTCCTCGCCCGCGTCGGGATGCGCGGACTTGGAGTCGTCGCCGAGGGAGAGGTTGATGACGTCGGCGCCGTGGTCGGCGGCCCAGCGGATGCCTTCGGCGAGGGCGGTGCCGCGGGTCTTGCGGGCCTTGTCGCGGGCCTTGTCGGTGCTTTCGAGGATGACCCGGACGGGGAGGATCTTCGCGCCGGGGGCGATGCCGAGGACGCCGTCCCCGCCGTCGTATCCATGGCCGTGTCCGGCGATGATCCCGGCCATGGCGGTGCCGTGCCGGGCCCAGGCGCGGTCGCCCCTGGCCGCGCCGAAGCCGACGAGGTCGCGCCCCGTGAGGACCGAACCCTCGAGGTCCGGGTGTTCGGCGTCGACACCGGTGTCGAGGACGGCGACGGTGATGCCCTCGCCCTTGGTGGTGCGCCAGGCCTCCGTGGTGTGGAGCGCTTCGAGGCCCCACTGGCGGGCGCGGATCGTGTCGGCGTGGGCGGGTGTCGTGGTGGCGGGCAGGACGGAGAAGGCGGTGGCGAGGAGGACGGCCACGGGGGTGCGGAGGCGGGTCACCGGGCGTTCTCCTCCTTCTCCGCCGCGGCGACGGCGGCGGTCGTGCGCAGCAGCCACTCGAAGCGCCTCGTGATGCCCTTGGCCTCGTGGCCGAGGCCGGATTGCGCGGTCGCGTCGGTACGGCCCCGGGCCATGGCCCGGTCGGCGGGCTGCGGGTCCTCGACGGCCCGGCCGTCGGCGAAGCCGGAGACGGCGGTGACGACGACGGGGAGGTCGGCGGGGGCGTTCAGCCACCAGCTGGCGCGCTGTGCGGCGCCGAACCGGGCGGCGACGGTGCCGGGGCCGGAGAGGGCGGGGGGTACGTCCTCACCGAGGCGGATGGTGAGGTGGCTCTGGTTGAGGGTGCGCTGCGCGGTGACGTCGGCGCGGGTGAAGACGAGGCCGACGGTGATGACGCTGCTGGCGGTGGCGTCGGTGTAGGTGGCGCGCAGGACGCGCTCGCAGCCGAGCGGTCGGAGGGTGGCGAGCAGGCCCTTGGCGAGGACCGCGGGCGAGCAGGCGGCGTCCGGGGCGACGACGATCCGGGTCCAGGTGCGTGCGGCGGCGCCGGGTCCCGCGGCGGAGTCCGTGAGGGTGCGGGGGAAGAGGGCGTCGACGGGGGCGTTGCGCCAGAGGTCCATCGCCTCGGTGTACCCGGCGGGTTCGGCGCGCTCCCCGTGCCCGGCGGCGGCCAGCCACATGCCGGTGAGGGCGCCGCCGATGAGCCCGACGCCGAGCACGGCGCAGACGGCGACGGCGACGGTCCGCCCGGTACGCCGTTCCCGTATGGGCCGAAGGCGCGTGGTGGTCTCGGCGGGCGTCTCGGCCGGGAGGGCGCCGCCGTAGCCGTAGGTGTGGCCGTAGGGCGGGACGGGGGGCCGGGCGTGCGGCGGCGCGGCGGCGCCGGGCGGCTGCCAGACGTGCGCCGGAGTGGCGGGGCGGGCCGTCGGCCGGTCCGGAGCCGACTGACCGGGAATGGGCCGGTCCGGAGCCGACTGACCGGGAATGGGCCGGTCCGGAGCCGACTGACCGGGAATGGGCCGGTCCGGAGCCGACTGACCGGGGACGGGACGGGCCGGAGCCGATTGGCCGGGGACGGGACGGGCCGGAGCCGTAGCGCCACCGGACACCGGCCGGGAGGGGGCGGCGGACGCGGAAGCCGCCGGGCTCGCCGCGGGCCGCGAGGAAGCGACGGGCGGCACCGAACCCGCGGGAGCCGATGTCGGCCGAGGCGGCGTGCCGTGCGCCGGAGGCGGCGCGGCGGCAGACGCCGGAGCCACCGGGCCGGACGCCGGACGCGGCTGAGCCCCGGACACCGAGACGCCCGAGCCCGACGCCGGACGCGGCGGAGTCGCGGGCGCGGAAGCCGCAGGGCCGGACGCCGGGCGCGGCGGAGTCGCGGGTGTCGAGGTGTCCGGACTCGGCGCCGGAGGCGGCGAGCCCGCGGAACCCCGGGGGCCGGAGCCGGGCGCCGGAGACGTCGCTGTCCCGGGCGCCGGACGGGGCACGCCCGTGGAAACCGGCGTCGCCGGACCGGTCCCGCCGCGTGCCGCGCCCGGGGTCGTCCCGGTCGGGCGGATCACCCGGAGGCGGGCGGTGGTCTCCACCGCCGGCGGTTCGGGGGTGGCGGGGGCCGGGAGGAGGGCGTCCGTGATGCGGGAAGGTGTGCCGGAGCGCTGCTCGCCGGTCATCCCCGTTCCCCCGCTCGTGTCGACAATGCCCGTCACTCTACGGGCTGTTCCCCCCGGCACGGGAACCCAGGGGCTACCCACCCGTAAACCCGTCTGGCAAGCTCGGGCCATGACTCCCCGTGCCGCCGACCGGGCCCGTTACGACCGGGCCACCGCTCATCTCGACGCGCCCGTGGCGATCGTCGACCTGGAGGCCTTCGACGCCAACGCGGCGGACCTCGTGCGCCGGGCCGGGGGCAAGCCCGTACGGGTGGCGAGCAAGTCCGTGCGGTGCCGGGCGCTCCTGGAGCGGGTGCTCGCGCGGGAGGGTTTCGCGGGGATCATGTCGTTCACGCTCGACGAGTCGCTGTGGCTGGCGCGCGCCGGGTTCGAGGACGTCCTGCTCGCGTATCCGTCGGCGGACCGTTCCGGGTTCGGCGAGCTGGCGCGGGACCCGAAGCTCGCCGCCGCCGTGACGGTGATGGTCGACGACGTGGCGCAGCTGGATCTGATCGACGCCGCTCGCGCGGGCGGGTCGGAGGAGGTCCGGGTCTGCCTGGAGCTGGACACGGCGCTGCGTCTGCTCGGGGGGCGGATACGGGTCGGGGCGCGGCGCTCTCCGCTGCGGGAGCCCGCCCAGTTGGCCGAGCTGGCCCGCTCGGTGGTGCGGCGCCCCGGTTTCCGGCTGGTCGGGATCATGGCGTACGAGGGGCATGTCGCGGGGGTCGGGGACGCGGTCGCGGGCCGGCCGCTGCGGTCGCGGGCGGTCCGGCTGATGCAGGCGGCGGCCCGCAGGGAGCTGGCGGAGCGCAGGGCGGCCGTGGTGCGGGCCGTGCGGGCGGTGGCGCCGGACCTGGAGTTCGTGAACGGCGGCGGCACCGGGAGCGTGCAGCACACGGCCGCCGAGGACGCGGTGACGGAGATCGCCGCGGGTTCGGGGCTTTTCGTGCCGCGGCTCTTCGACAACTACACGTCGTTCAGCGGCCGGCCCGCCGCGCTGTTCGCGCAGCCCGTCGTCCGCCGTCCGGGCGTCGGGGTGGTGACGGTGCTCGGGGGCGGCTATCCGGCGTCCGGGGTGGCGGGCCGGGACCGGCTGCCCGTGCCGTATCTGCCGGAGGGCCTGCGGTACGACCCGCAGGAGGGCCCGGGCGAGGTGCAGACCCCGCTGCTCGGCTCGCCGGCCGACGATCTGCGGATCGGCGACAAGGTGTGGTTCCGGCACGCGAAGGCCGGCGAGCTGTGCGAGCGGTTCGAGAGCCTCCACCTGGTCGAGGGTGACCGGATCACGGCGACCGTGCCGACGTACCGGGGCGAGGGACGGACCTTCCTCTAGCGGTCAGTGGACGGAGTCCGTCTGGTCCGGGATCACGCTGCCGTCGGGGCGGCGGACCGGCTCCGCCGTGCCGTCGGCCGCCGTGTATCCCGTGGTGGCGCAGGGGTACGGGGTCGTCTTCCGCTTCTTCGGCTCGATGAACATGGGGTTGACGAGCCAGCGACCGTCGCCGTTCTCGTACGCCCGGCACATGAGTTCGTCCTTGTTGCGGTTGAGGACCAGGCGCAGGCCGGTGGCGTCCCGCAGGAAGGAGACGTCGGTGTCGGAGTCGCCCGCGGCGAGGACCTGGCGCCGGGAGGCGGGTTGTACGCGCTCGGCGGCGGAGCCGTGGACGCCGAGGATCTCCTGGTTGATCCAGCAGCGCTTGCCGTCGATGTAGGTGATCATCCGGTCCTCGCCGTCGCGTACGGTGCCGCAGCCCTTGAGGTGGGCGGTGAGGCGGCCGTGCTCGGTGGTGTTGCGGATGCCGATCGCGCGGGAGGGGGCGACGCCGACGCCCTTCGCCCAGACGTCGACGACGGGTTCGGGCGAGGCGGAGACGATCCAGACGTCGAAGCCGGCGTCCTGGAGGGTGCGGATCAGGTCGCGCTGCTGGGGGTAGTGGCGGATCCAGCCGGTGACCCGGGACGTGCCCACCCTCTGGGTGGCGCCCTGCGGGGCGGCGAGGTTCTCGGCGCGGGCGGCGGCGGCGAAGGACTCGACCTGGCGGGTGGTCCAGCCGTGCAGGAGCTGGGCGAGCCAGGCGTACTGGGGTTCCATGCGGCGGTGGTCGAAGCCGGCGAAGGCCGCCGCGCCACCGGTGGTGGCACCCGTGCCGTAGACGGAGAGGACCTCGTCGGCGCAGCGGGTGTCGGTGGCGGTAGGGAGGGTGCGGACGCCGGTGGGGCAGGCCTCGCCCAGTGCCGCGGCCGCCCTGGGCGTGAGGTACCGGCTGGTGGTGGACCAGTCGCCGTGCCGGGGCGGGCGTATGCGGTCGTTGCGGAGGAGCCAGTAGAAGGTGGCGTCGCCGACGTCGTTCTTGATGACGGTGTTGTCCCAGTCGAAGACCGCGACGGGCTTCTTCCCCTTGTCCCGGCAGTGGTCGGCGATCAGCGCGTCGAGCCGGGTCTTGTTGTCGCCGTACCAGCCTTCGGAGACCTTCAGGGTCGGGCAGGCGCGGGGTTCCGCCTCGGCCGGGACGGTGGCGACGAGGCCCGTCGCGGCGAGCGCGAGGGCGGCGGTGGCCGCGGACGTGCGGAGTCGGTGGTTCGTGGTCACGTCACTCTCCTGGTCTGTACGCGGAACAGCCGGGCGCCTTGCGACGCCCGGCTGCCGGGGGGTGTGGGAGGAGGAGCGGGAGGGGTTAGAGCGGCGTCACGTACGCGCCCGCGATGCCTCCGTCGACCACGAAGTCGCTGGCGTTGACGAAGGAGGAGTCGTCGCTCGCGAGGAACGCGACGGCGGCGGCGATCTCCTCGGCCTCGGCGAAGCGGCCGACGGGGATGTGGACGAGGCGGCGCGCGGCCCGCTCGGGGTCCTTGGCGAACAGCTCCTGGAGGAGCGGGGTGTTGACCGGCCCGGGGCAGAGGGCGTTGACGCGGATGCCCTCGCGGGCGAACTGGACGCCCAGCTCGCGGGACATGGCGAGGACGCCGCCCTTGGACGCGGTGTACGAGATCTGGCTGGTGGCCGCGCCCATGAGGGCGACGAAGGAGGCGGTGTTGATGATGGAGCCCCTGCCCTGGCGGCGCATGTAGGGCAGGGCGGCCTTGCAGCACAGGTAGACGGAGGTCAGGTTGACGTCCTGGACGCGCTTCCAGGCCTCGAGTCCGGTCTCCAGGATGGAGTCGTCGTCGGGGGGCGAGATGCCGGCGTTGTTGAAGGCGATGTCGACGGAGCCGTAGGTCTCGAAGGCGGTGCGGAACAGTGCCTCGACCTCCTCCGGGTCGGTGACGTCGACCTTCACGAAGGTGCCGCCGACCTCCTCGGCCGCGGCCTTTCCGGCCTCCTCGTCGATGTCGCCGCAGACGACGTTCGCGCCCTCGGAGGCGAGGCGGCGGGCGGTGGCGAGGCCGATGCCGCTGCCGGCTCCGGTGATGACGGCGGTACGGCCGACCAGGCGGCGGCAGACGATCTCTTCAGTGGTCATGCGGTTCAGGCCTCCGTGCTGATGAAGACGTTCTTGGTTTCGGTGAAGGCGGTCAGGGCGTCGGGGCCGAGTTCGCGGCCGAGGCCGGACTGCTGGTAGCCGCCGAACGGGGTCCAGTAGCGGACGCTGGAGTGGGAGTTGACCGAGAGGTTGCCGGCGCGGACGGCGCGGGAGGCGCGCAGGGCGCGGCCGACGTCCCGGGTCCAGATCGAGCCGGACAGGCCGTACTCGGTGGCGTTGGCGAGGCGGATCGCGTCGGCCTCGTCCTCGAAGGGGAGGACGACGGCGACGGGTCCGAAGATCTCCTCGACCGCGCAGGGCGCGTCCTCGGGCACGCCGGTGAGGACGGTCGGGGGGAACCAGAAGCCGGGGCCTTCGGGGGCCTTGCCCCGGATGCCGGTGAGGTCGTCGGTGACGTAGGAGCGGACGCGGTCGAGCTGGGCGCGGGAGATGAGCGGGCCCATCTGGGTGCGCTCGTCGGAGGGGTCGCCGACGACGATCTCCTCGATCGCGGGGGTGAGGAGCTCCAGGAAGCGGTCGTACGCGCTCCGCTGGACGAGGATGCGGGTGCGGGCGCAGCAGTCCTGGCCGCTGTTGTCGAGGAAGGCCATCGGGGCGGCGGCCGCCGCGGCCTCGATGTCCGCGTCGGCGAAGACGATGTTGGGGCTCTTGCCGCCGAGTTCGAGGGTGACCCGCTTCACCTGGCCTGCGCACTTGGCCATGATCGACTTTCCGACCTTCGTGGAGCCGGTGAAGACGATCTTGGCGACGCCGGGGTGTTCGACGAGGGCGTTCCCGGCGACCGGTCCTGTGCCGGGCAGGACCTGGAAGAGGCCTTCGGGCAGACCGGCTGCGAGGGCGAGTTCGGCGAGGCGGAGCGCGGTGAGCGGGGTGGTCTCGGCGGGCTTGAGGAGGACGGCGTTGCCGGCGGCGAGGGCCGGTGCGGTGGCCCAGGCGGCGATCGGCATGGGGAAGTTCCAGGGGGCGATGACGCCGACGACCCCGAGCGGTTCGAGGATGGTGATGTCGAGGCCGCCGGCCACCGGGATCTGGCGCCCGTTGAGGCGCTCCACTCCCCCGGCGGCGAAGTCGAGCAGGTCGCGGACGTTGCCGGCCTCCCAGCGGGCGTTGCCGAGGGTGTGGCCGGCCTCGGCGACCTCCAGGCGGGCGAGTTCCTCGATGTGGTCGTCGACGACGGAGGCGAAGCGGCGGAGCAGCCGGGCCCGGTCGGCGGGCGCCGCTGCGGCCCAGCCGCGCTGGGCGGTGGCGGCCCGTGCGACGGCGGCGTCGACGTCGGCGGGGGTGGCGGCCGGGACGGTGGCGACGAGTTCCTCCGTCGCCGGGTTCAGTACCTGGAGCAACAACTCATCCCTCTCGGAGACGTACGGATCACAGGCGTACGGATCACAGGCGTTCGAAGGAGCGGCGCAGTTCCCAGTCGGTCACCGCGGCGTCGAAGGCGTCGAGTTCGACGCGGGCCATGTTGCGGTAGTGGGCGACGACCTCGGGGCCGAAGGCGGCCTTGGCGACCTCGCTGGTCTCCCAGAGTTCGGCGGCCTCCCGCAGGGTGGTGGGCACGTGCGCGTACTCGGCGGTGTACGCGTTCCCCGTGCACGGCGGGGGGAGTTCGAGGCGCTGCTCGATGCCGTGCAGTCCGGCGGCGACCAGTCCCGCGACGGCCAGGTACGGGTTGACGTCACCGCCGGGGAGGCGGTTCTCGAAGCGGGTGGAGCGGCCGTGGCCGACGACCCGGAGCGAGCAGGTGCGGTTGTCGTGGCCCCAGGCGACGGCGGTGGGGGCGAAGGAGCCGGGCTGGAACCGCTTGTAGGAGTTGATGTTGGGGGCGTAGAGGAGGGAGAAGTCGCGGAGGGCGGCGAGCTGTCCGGCGAGGAAGTGCCGCATGGTCTCGGACATGCCGTGCTCGTCGTCGCCCGCCATCACGTTCTGTCCCTCGGCGTTCTGGAGGGAGAGGTGGATGTGGCAGGAGTTGCCCTCGCGCTCGTTGTACTTCGCCATGAAGGTGAGCGAGTAGCCCTCCTGGGCGGCGATCTCCTTGGCGCCCGTCTTGTAGACGGCGTGCCGGTCGCAGGTGACGAGGGCCTCGTCGTACTTGAAGGCGATCTCGTGCTGGCCCGGGTTGCACTCGCCCTTGGCGGACTCGACGATGAGTCCGGCGCCGGTCATCTCGTTGCGGATGCGGCGCAGGAGGGGTTCGACGCGTCCGGTTCCGAGGACGGAGTAGTCGATGTTGTACTGGTTGACGGGGGTGAGGCCGCGGTAGTTCGCGTCCCAGGCCTGTTCGTAGCTGTCCTTGAAGACGATGAACTCGAGTTCGGTGCCGACGTGGGCGGTGAGGCCGAGTTCCGCGAGGCGCTCCAGCTGGCGGCGGAGGATCTGGCGGGGCGCGGCGACGACGGGCGTGCCGTCGGCCCAGGCGAGGTCCGCCGTCACCATGGCGGTGGCCTCGTTCCAGGGGAGGCGGCGGAGGGTGGTGAGGTCGGGGTGCATGGCGAAGTCGCCGTAGCCGCGGTCCCAGGAGGACATGTCGTAGCCGTCGACGGTGTTCATCTCGGTGTCGACGGCCAGCAGGTAGTTGCAGCCCTCGGTGCCGTGGCCGAGTACCTCGTCCAGGAAGAACGGGGCGGCGAACCGCTTGCCCTGGAGCCGCCCCTGCATGTCGGGGAAGCCCAGGACGACGGTGTCGATCTCGCCGCTCGCGACGAGGGCACGGAGCTCCTCGACGGTGAGCGGGGGTGTGCGGTCTGCCACGGGATTGCTCCTCCTTCGGCCTGCCGGAAGTCATAAGGTATTGCGGAAGACCATTACTTGGGAAGGTCCTTGAGAAGGGGAAACGAGAACGTGGCCAGTACGAGTGAATCGGCGGACCGGCTGACGCCCGTGCTGCGGCCGGTGCGGGCGGGCAACGGCTTCGAGGAGGCCCTGGAGCAGATCCTCCAGGTGGTACGGCTCGGACTCGTGCCCGGCGGAGAGCGGCTGCCCGCCGAGCGGGAGCTGGCCGACCGGATGGGGATCAGCCGGGTGACCCTGCGCGAGGTCCTGAAGGTCCTCCAGGAGCAGGGGCTCGTGGAGAGCCGGCGCGGCCGGTACGGCGGAACGTTCGTGCTGCCCCGCACCCAGACGGCCGACGAGGACGAGCTGCGCCGCCGGATCGCCTCGGTCGACATGGAGGACACCCTGCGCTTCCGGGAGGTACTGGAGGTGGGGGCCGCCGGCCTCTGCGCGGCCCACGGTCTCGACGCGGCCGGCGCCGAGCGGCTGCGGGCCGCCGTGGCCGCCACGCACGACGCGCCCCTCGCCGACTACCGCCGCCAGGACACCCTGCTGCACCTCACGCTCGCCGAGCTCTCCGGCTCGCCGACGCTGACGGCCCAGTACGCGGCCGTCCGGGCGACGGTGAACGACCTCCTGGACTGCATCCCCCTGCTCGTACGCAATCTGGAGCACTCCCAGCACCAGCACACCGCCGTCCTCGAGGCGGTCCTCGACGGGGACGCGGACGCGGCGCGCGAGGTGATGCGGGAGCACTGCGCGGGGACGGCGGCGCTGCTGCGGGGGTTCCTGACCTGAGGAACGCCTTCCGCCGCGCGTAACCCGAAAGTAACGCACAGGGGTTGCGCATCCCGGTCGACCACCGCAAAGGTATGGGACCAATCCATTGGGCCCGTCGCGGGGAGCCGCTGCCATGACGCTCGAAGACACGACCGGGAGCACACCCGGAGGCAAGCCCGGGAGCACATCCGGGGGCGCGTCCGGGGACACCGCCCCACCGAAGGACGACTACCTGGAGCGCCGGGCGCTGCGCCGGGGCAGCGCCGGCTGGCTGCTGCTCACCGGGCTCGGCGTCGCCTACGTCGTCTCCGGGGACTTCTCCGGCTGGAACATCGGCCTCTCGAAGGGCGGCTTCGGCGGACTCGCCGTCGCCACCGTCCTGATGGGCGCGATGTACGCCTGTCTGGTCTTCGCGCTCGCCGAGCTCTCCGCCATCCTGCCCACGGCGGGCGGCGGCTACGGCTTCGCCCGGAGGGCGCTCGGCACCTGGGGCGGCTTCCTCACCGGCACCGCGATCCTCATCGAGTACATCCTCGCGCCCGCCGCCATCTCGATCTTCATCGGCGACTACGTCGAGTCCCTCGGCCTCTTCGGCCTGGAGTCCGGCCGGCCCGTCTACCTCGTCTGCTTCGCGCTCTTCATCGGCATCCACCTGTGGGGCGTGGGCGAGGCCCTGCGCTTCAGCCTCGTCGTGACGGCGATCGCGGTCGCCGCGCTCGTCGTCTTCGCGCTCGGCGCCCTCACCGACTTCCACGTCGGCGGGCTGAACGACATCCCGGTCGACGGCGAGGCCTTCGGATCCAACTCCTGGCTGCCGTTCGGCCTGCTCGGGATCTGGGCCGCGTTCCCCTTCGGCATGTGGTTCTTCCTCGGCGTGGAGGGCGTGCCGCTCGCCGCCGAGGAGGCGAAGGACCCGGTGCGGTCGATGCCGAGGGCGCTCGCGATCTCCATGGGCGTCCTGGTGCTGCTCGCCGTCATGACCTTCCTCGCCGCCACCGGAGCGCGCGGTTCGGCCGCCGTCCAGGAGGCGGGCAACCCCCTCGTGGTGGCGCTCCAGGGCGACGGCGACCCGACGGCGCTCAGCCGCTTCGTGAACTACGCGGGCCTCGCCGGTCTGGTCGCCTCCTTCTTCTCCCTCATCTACGCGGGATCGCGCCAGCTCTTCGCCCTCTCCCGGGCCGGCTACCTGCCCCGCTTCCTCTCCCTCACCAGCCGCCGGAAGTCGCCGTACCTGGGGCTGCTCGTCCCGGGCGCGATCGGCTTCGCGCTGGCGGCCGGGACCGGGGACGGGGCCCGGATGCTCAACATCGCCGTGTTCGGCGCCACCATCTCGTACGCCCTGATGGCGCTCTCCCACATCGTGCTGCGGCGCCGCGAACCGGGGCTCCACCGGCCGTACCGCACGCCCGGCGGGATCGTGACCTCCTCCGTGGCCTTCGTCCTGGCCCTGTCGGCCCTGGTCGCGACCTTCCTGGTGGACCGGACGGCGGCCTTCATGGCCCTCGGGGTGTACGTGATCGCCCTCGCCTACTTCGCGTTCTACAGTCGACATCATCTGGTGGCCTCCGCGCCCGAGGAGGAGTTCGCGGCGCTCGCCGCGGCCGAGGCCGAACTCGAACGCGGCTGATCCGACGCGACCGACCCACCGATGCTCCGCACCTCTGGAGGACGTTTTCGTGACCAAGCCGCTCATCGGCGTGACCACCTACCTCGACCAGGCCCGGTGGGGGGTGTGGGAGATGCGGGCCGCGCTGCTTCCCGCGCCGTACCCGAGGCTCGTCCAGGAGAGCGGGGGGCTCGCGGCGATGCTGCCGCCGGACCGGCCGGCCGCCGCCGCGGCGGTCGTGGCCCGGCTCGACGGCCTCGTCGTCGCGGGCGGGGCGGACGTCGAGCCCGTACGGTACGGGGCCGAGCCCGACCCCCGTACCGGCCCGCCCGCCAGGGAGCGGGACTCCTGGGAGCTCGCCCTGATCGACGCCGCCCTCGCCTCCGGGACCCCGCTGCTCGGCATCTGCCGGGGCATGCAGCTCCTCAACGTGGCCCTTGGCGGGACGCTCGTCCAGCACCTGGACGGGCACGTGGAGGCGGTCGGGGTGATCGGCCGGCACGCGGTGAAGCCGGTGCCGGGGAGCCGGTACGCCTCCCTGGTGCCCGAACTCACCGAGGTCCCGACCTACCACCACCAGGCCGTGGACCGGCTCGGCACGGGGCTCGCCGCCTCGGCGTACGCGGAGGACGGCACGGTGGAGGCGGTGGAACTGGCCGCCCCGGCGTGGGCCCTCGGCGTCCAGTGGCATCCGGAGATGGGCGAGGACCCACGGGTGATGCGGGGCCTCGTGGAGGCGGCGGCCCGCCGATAGTGACGGGGGTACGCCGGGGGGGTGGCGGCCCCCTGTGCGGCACCGGGCCTACGGCGGGCGACTTTGACCTGGTCCTGGCCTGGTATTTGATCCTGGTCCTGCCCTGGGCCTGGCCCTGGCACTGCCCTGGGCCTGGCCCTGGCACTGCCCTGGGCCTGGGCCCGGCCGGGGGCGCCTCCCGGCCGGCCGGCGTCAGCGTCCCGGTGCCTCGATCCGGGTCCAGGTCTCCGGGCCCGCCGTGCAGGGGCCGCCGTCGTGCACCATGAGGCGCCGCTCGGCCGGATCGACCGCGACCGTGGCGAGGGTCGCCCAGCGGCTGCCCAGGTCTCCTTCGGCGGGGGCGTGGCAGCAGACCTCGGCCCCGTCGTCGCGGTGGGCGGCGAGCAGGTTCACGAGCGCGTCGGGGCCGAGCGGGCCGGTGTGCCCGAGGACCCGTTCCGCGAGCAGCCGGTGGCGGTCGTACGTCTCCGGCTCCCGGCGGCCGCGCAGCTCGCCGACGGTGAGGGCGGGGGCGAGGAAGTGGTTCGTACGGACCAGCCAGCCCCGGTCGTCCGGTTCGACCACGGCCGAGCCGGCCGGGGCGAGTTCCACCGAAGCGGCCCGGTCCGCGGTCACCACGGTGATGACCGTGGAGGCCGAGACGGGGGCTCCCGTCAGCATCCCGACCGCCTCCGCGAAGGACCCCGCCGTGCCGAGGACCTGACGGGCCACCAGGTGGACGGGGACTCCGCCGGTCGCGTCCTCCGCGTGGCCGAGGATGTTGAAGAGCACGCCCACACCGGCCTCGTTGACACCGATCTTCGCGAGGATGCCGTGCTCGGTGATCCCGGCGAAGCCGTGGACGTCTCCGGTGACGGTCTGGAGGTGCCAGGCGTCGGCGAGTTCGTCGTGCCAGTCCCAGCACTGGCCGCCGGTGGTCCGGGTGCCGCCGTGGACGAGGGTGGAGCATTCGCCCGTGCGGGGCGCGCCGGCCTCGGCGAGGATCTCGGTGCGCGCGTTGAGCGCGGCGACCGTCCAGAACGGCAGCCCCGCGCCCTCGGCGACTCCCTCCATCTCCTCGACGAGTTCCGGCGCCCAGGCACGGGTCGTGTCGACGGTGCGGAGGGCGAGCGCGGGCACGTCGAGCGACCGGGCGTTTCCGGCGGCGACGGTCGTGAAGAGTTCCTCGTACACCCGCCACGCGCGCGCGATGCCGGCGCGGGCCTGCCGGCCCCGGTCCTCGCCGCGTCGCCGGGGCGTGTCCCCGGCGATCCGGAGGGTCGTACGGCCGCTCACGCGCCCGCCCGGGCGGCGAGCAGGGTGCGGTCGTTGCGCATGAGGAGGGCGTAGAGGACGGCGGAGACGACCATGCCCGCGGGGAGGGAGATGTCGGCGCCGCCGAGGGCGGTGGCGACCGGGCCCGTGTAGAGGGTGTTGACGCAGAGGGCGGCCGCGGTGATGCCCGCGACGAGGGCGAGGGCGCCGGCCGGGTTGACGCCTCCGGTGTACCAGAAGGGGCCGGCGGGGGTCTCGTCCGAGAGCGCGGGACCGTCGTAACGGCCCCGGCGCAGCAGGACGTCGGTGGCGTAGACGGCCATCAGGGGGCCGATCAGGACGACGATCACCTGGAGGGCGTTGCTGACGGTGTCGAGGAAGTCGGAGACGAGCAGCCCGTAGAGGGTGAGGGCGACGGCGACGGCGCCGTCGAAGAGGACGCTGACGGAGCGGCGGATGCGGAAGCCGACGGCCTGGAGCGCGAGTCCTGCGCTGTACGCGGTCAGCGCGTTGATGGAGATCGTGCCGAGGACCAGGGCGAGCAGGAAGACCGGGACGAACCAGCCGGGCAGGATCTCCTGGAGCGCGGTCTGCGGGTCGGTCATGTCGACGACGGTGGCGGCGAAGGCGCCGAGCGCGCAGACGCCGACGCTGGGCAGGAAGGCGCCGAGCGCGGTCCAGCCGACGATCGCCTTCTTCGAGGCCGTACGGGGCAGGTAGCGGGAGAAGTCGGCGCTCGTCGTGTACGAGAGCGGGCCCGAGGCGATCATCGTGGTGCCCGCGAGGAGGAGCGCCCAGAGGTCGACGCCGGTGAGCGGCGCCTCGGGGGCGTACGAGAAGTCGGCGTGCCGGAGGACGGCGAACGCGACGACGGTGAACGCTCCGGCGAGGGCCAGGGTGATCGGCAGGTACAGCTTGATGATCAGGGCGTGCCCGTAGACGCTGATGGCCAGCGTGAGGGCGGCGATGACCACGATGACGGCCACCTTGACGGGGGTGTTCGCCGTGATGCCGGCCTTCTCGACGAGCGCGAAGGCGGCGGTCGCCGCGGCGGCCAGGTTGAGGGCGAAATAGCAGACGGAGACGAGCCAGCCGCCGATCGCGTTGTTCACGCGGTTGCCGAGGACCCCGTACACGGCCCGGGTGATCACCTCGCTGGGTGCGCCCGCTGCCGGTCCCGAGGTGGCGAGGAGGCCGGTGAGCAGCCAGAAGAGGTTGCCGATGACGATCACGGCGAGGGCCTGCCAGAGGCTCAGGCCCATGAGGACGAGGGCTCCGCCGGTGACGAGGCTGAGGTAGTTGACGTTGGCCGCGGCCCAGACCGAGAAGAGTTCACGGGGGTGTCCGTGACGTTCGGCCTCGGGGATGTGGTCGATGCCGTGGGCCTCGATGCGACCGGGCCGGTCGGCGGCCGGCGCGGCGGCCCGAGTGCCCGGGGAGCCGGGGTTCGGGTCGGGAATCGTGGAAGCCATGCGGCCCTCCGGATGCGAGTGGTGCCCACCTGGTTGCTTATTGGTCGCACACTCAATAGCATTCGGGGTATGTCGTCAAGCGTCCAGCGCAAGCGAATTCGGAAAACCCCGGAGGCCCGGCGTGCGGAGATCGTGGAGACCGCGGCACGCGTCGCCCTGACCGAGGGGCTCGAGTGCGTCACCCTGCGGCGGATCGCCGAGGAGCTCGCCGTCCGCCCCGGTCTGATCAGCCACTACTTCCCCTCGGCGGAGGATCTGGTGGGCGAGGCGTTCAGCGTGGCCGCCACCGGTGAGCTCGACGCGCTGCTGCCCGCCGACCGCCCCCACGGCACCCCGACGCAGTACCTCGCGCGTTACTTCGCCCTCTCCGCGGGCGAGGCGTACGACGACATCAGCCGCCTCTGGATCAACGCCCGGCACCTCAGCCGCTACCGGCCCGTCCTGCGCGACCGGGTGGCCGAGCAGGAACTCGCCTCGGACGACCGCCTGGAGGCGGTGATCCGCGAGGGGGTCGAGCGGGGCGAGTTCCGCACCGACGACCCGCGGGCCGCGGCCATCCAGATCCTGGTGGTGCTCGACGGCCTCGGCGCCCATGCCAACACCGACCGGAGCGACCGCCCGGAGGCGGTGACCCGCATGGCCCTCACGACGGCGGAACGCGAACTCGGCCTTCCGTACGGCGCGCTCACCGACGTACCACCACCCGCGGAGCCCGCGGACCTACCGGCACCGGCGGAGCCTGCGGACCCAGCGGCTCCGCAACCCGCCGACGTACCGGCGTCGCCCGCCGACCCCGCCTGACCCCGCCCCGCCCTCTCCCCCGCCCCCTTCCTGGAGCCACCGTGCGCACCACCCGACTCGTCCTGCTCTCCGCCCGCCTCCTCGACCCGGGCACGGGGGCGTTCCTGCCCGAGACCGCGCTCGCCGTCTCCGAGGACGGCCGGATCCGCGCCCTGGGCGACGACCGCGAGATCCGCGCGCTCGCGGGACCCGGCACCACCGTCGTCGACCTCGGGGGCGCCGTGGTCACCCCCGGTCTCGTCGACGGGCACCTGCACCCGGTGACCGGCGCCGAGCTGACCCACGGCCTCGACCTGTCGTACTGCGCCGACCTCGACGACGTACGGGAGGCCCTCGCCCGCGAGGTGCGGACCCTCGGCCGCGGCGCGTGGCTCTTCGGCTGGGGCCTCGACCCGAACGTCTTCGGCGACCGGCCCGTCGGGATCGCGCCCTTCGACTCCGTGCTCGACGGAGTACCGGCCTTCCTGCTGCTCTTCGACGCCCACTCGGCACTCGCCAGCCGGCGCGCGCTCGAACTCGCCGGGGTCGACGGGCCCCGTACCTTCGACCAGGCCTCCGCCGAGGTCGTCTGCGACGCGGACGGCCGCCCGACCGGACTGCTCCAGGAGGACGCCGCCTGCGAGCTGGTCGAGCGGATCGCCCCGCGACCGACGCGCGAGGAGAGCCGGGAGCGGCTCGCGGCGGCGCTGCGGTCCATGGCGGCGGCCGGACTCACCGGCGGTCACGCCATGGACGCCAACGGCGAGAGCCTCGCGCTGTACGGGGAGCTCGACGCGGCCGGTGAACTGCCGCTGCGACTCCGGGTGGCGCCCTGGTGCCAGCCCGGCACCGACGCGGACGGCGTACGGGAACTCATCGCACGGCAGGGCACGGGCGGGGCGCTCTGGCAGGTCGCGGGGGTGAAGCTCTTCATGGACGGGACCATCGACAACGGCACCGCGTGGCTGGAGCGCCCCGACTGCCACGGCGAGTCCACGCACGCGTTCTGGCCGGACCCGGCCGCGTACACCCACATCGTCGGGGAACTGCACCGGGCGGGGGTCCCGACCGCGACGCACGCCATCGGCGACGCGGCCGTGCGGCACGTCCTCGACTCCGTCGAGAAGGCGCGGGCCGGCGGCGGGAGCGAGGTGCGGCACCGGGTCGAGCACATCGAGACCGTGCCGGACGACACCCTGCGGCGCTTCGCCGAGCTGGGCGTCGTCGCGTCGATGCAGCCCACCCACTGCTGCGACTTCACCCGGGCCGACCACACCGACAACTGGTCGCGCCGGCTCGGCGAGGAGCGCGCCTCGCGCGCGTGGCGCTGCCGGGACCTGGTGGACGCCGGGGCCACGGTGGTCCTCGGCTCCGACTGGCCGATCGCGCCGTTCCCGCCGCTCGGCGTGCTGGCCGGGGCCGGGCACCGGCGCCCGAGCCGCGACCTCGGCCAGCCGCCGCACGGGCCCGAGCAGGCGCTGACGGCCCTGGAGGCGCTGCGGGGCATGACGACGGCGCCGGCGTACGCGGCGGGCGAGGAGCACGAGGCGGGGCGTATCGCCCTGGGCTTCCGGGCCGACCTGACGGTCCTGGCGGCGGACCCCCTGACGACCCCGGCGACGGAACTGCCGGACGTTCCGGTGCGCCTGACGACGGTGGACGGCCGGGTGACGTTCCGGGCGTCGGACGTCTGACGGGCGGGGCCGGGACCAGGGACCCGGACCGCGCGGCCGATGGGCGCGCCCGCCGCGCCGCCGGATTGTGATGCGGCCCCCGCCCTGCCCACAACGGCAGGGCGAGGTGGCGCCCCACGCCTCACCTGCAGGAGCGCCCACCAGCCCCCGGCAGGGTTTCGGGAAGGGGTGGGGAGGGGCCTAGCCTCGCGTCAGCGAGAGGAGGTCGCGGGCCGGGCCCGTGGGGCGGTGGCCGGTGGGCCAGACCGCCCGGAGGTCTCGGCGGAGAAGGACCCCGTCCACCGGGATGGCCACCAGGCGCCGGGACGCCAGCTCCTCGGCGACGGCGAGTTCACTGAGGACGGCCGGCCCGGCCCCGCTCACCGCCGCCGCCTTCACCGCGGTCGTGGAGGCCAGTTCGAGGAGCGGCTGCGCGAGGCCGCCGTGGCCGGAGAGCGCCGCGTCCAGGACCTGCCGGGTGCCGGAGCCGCGTTCCCGCAGGATCAGTGGGGTCGCGGCCAGCTCCGCCGGGTCCAGCGGGCCCCGGCGGCGGGCCCACGGGTGCGAGGGGGCGGCGACGACCGCGAGCCGGTCGTGGGCGACGACCACGCCGTCGAGGCCGTCGGGCACGGCGAGCCCCTCCACGAAGCCGATGTCCGCCTCGTTCGCGAGGAGCCGTTCCGCGACCACCGCCGAGTTGCCGGCCTGGAGCGACACGGCCGTGTCGGGACGCTCGGCGCGCAGCGCGATCAGCCAGCCGGGCAGCAGGTACTCGGCGATCGTCATGGACGCGGCCACCCGCAGCCGCGAGTCCCGCCGCCCTCGCAGGGCCTGGGCCCCCGCGTCGAAGGCCTCCGCGGCCTCGACGATCCGCCGCGCCCAGTCGGTGACGAGCGCGCCGGCGTCGGTGAGCCGTGAGCCGCGCGGCGAACGGTCGACCAGGGCCACGCCGAGCTGCCGCTCCATCGACCGGACGCGGCTGCTCGCGGCGGGCTGGGTGATGCCGACCTCCCGGGCGGCGGCGCCGAGGCTCCCGTGCCGGGCGACGGCGAGGAGCAGTTCGAGCGCGCCGAGGTCCGGGACCCGGTGGTGGAGCTGGGCCCTGACCGGGCCGCCGTGCGCCTCGGCGCCGCGCGCATCGCCCTGCGCCCCGCCCCCGTACGCCCCACCGCCGTGCGCACCGCCACCGCCCGCGCCATCCCCGTACGTCCCGTTGCCCCTCTTCCGCTCGCTCATAAGACCAGCTTATGACGTCATAGCCGCATGATCCCTGGTGAGGGCCGGGGAACCGGGCGACGGTGGGGTCATGGCAAGCCTCGCACCTCTCCGTCCGGCCCTCGGCGCCACCACCCCCGGCGCCCGGCCGGCCGTCTCACCGGCCCGTTCCGTCCGTCACCTCGGACCGAACTGGTACGCCTCCGTGATGGGCACGGCCATCGTGGCCAACGCCGGAGCGGGCCTCCCCCTTGACGTTCCCGGCCTCCGTACGGTCTGCGCGGCGGTCTGGGCGCTGTCGCTCGCGATGCTGCTCGCCCTGGTCGCCGCCCGGGCGGCCCACTGGATCCGCCACCGCGACCAGGCCCGCGCCCACCTCCTGGACCCCGCCGTGGCGCCGTTCTACGGCTGTGTCTCGATGGCGCTGCTCGCGGTCGGCGGCGGGGCGATGATCGTGGGCAGGGACTGGATCGGACTCCCGGCGGCCGTGGCCCTCGACACCGTCCTGTTCACCGCCGGCACGGTCGTCGGTCTCGCGGCCGCGGTGGCCGTCCCGTACCTCATGGTGGTGCACCACCGGATCGAGAGCGCGTCCCCGGTGTGGCTGCTGCCGGTCGTCGCCCCCATGGTCTCCGCGGCCCTCGGCCCGCTGCTCGTGCCCCATCTGGCCGCCGGACAGGCGCGGGAGACGCTCCTCATCGCCTGCTGGGCGATGTTCGGGTTGAGTCTGCTCGCGACCCTGGTCATGCTGCCGCTGGTGTTCGGCCGGCTCGTGACCGGCGGGCCGCTGCCGCTCGCGCTGACGCCCACACTCTTCCTCGTCCTCGGCCCGCTGGGTCAGTCGACGACCGCCGCGAACAAGTTCGCCGACGTGGCCCCCGGTGTCCTGCCCGCCCCGTACGCGCACGGCTTCGCCGCCTTCGCCGTGCTCTACGGGGTGCCCGTCATGGGCTTCGCCCTGCTGTGGCTGGCGCTCGCCGGGGCGATGGTGCTGCGGGCACGTCGGCAGGGCATGGGGTTCGCGATGACCTTCTGGGCGTTCACCTTCCCCGTCGGGACCTGTGTGACCGGTGCCGAGGGCCTCGCCCAGCACACCGGTCTCGCCGTCTTCCGCTGGCTCGCGATCGGTCTGTACGGGTTCCTCGTGGTGGCCTGGCTGGTGGCCGGACGGCACACCCTGCGCGGTCTCGTCAGCGGCGCGCTGCTCGCAGGGCCCGCGCCAGCGCCTTCGGGGCCTCGGCCAGGGACGGCCCGTACCAGGTGAGCAGACGTCCGTCGACGAGGGCGGCGGCGATCCCGGGGAAGGCCTCGGGGCCGTCGTCCCGTGTGAAGCGGTACGGCTCGTCGGGCAGGACGACCAGGTCGGGGGCGGCGGCCCTGAGCGCGTCGAGCGGGAGGCGCGGATAGCGCTCCGGGTGGTCGGCGTACAGGTTGCGCACCCCGAGCCGGGCGAGCAGATCGCCGGCGAAGGTGTCGCGGCCGAGGACCATCCAGGGGCGGCGCCAGATCGGGACGACGGCGGTGAGCGGTCCTCCGCCGGCCGTTCCCGGGGTGACCGCCTCCCACGCCGTCTCTGCCTCGTCGAGCCAGCGGGGCCGCCGGGGCGCGCCACAGGCGGCGAGGACCCGCTCCAGCTCACGGAGCCCCTGGTCGAGGGTGCGGATCTCGGTGACGAGGACGTCGAGTCCCGCGGCCCGCAGCGCGGCGAGGTCGGGGGCGCGGTTCTCCTCCTCGTTGGCGAGGACGAGGTCGGGGCGGAGGGCGGTGATCGCGGGGACGTCCGGGTTCTTGGTGCCGCCGATCCGGACGACGTCGAGGCCGGCGGGGTGGCTGCACCAGTCGGTGGCGCCCACGAGAAGACCGGGCGCGGTGACGGCGACGGCCTCGGTGAGGGAGGGCACGAGGGAGACGACCCTCATCGTGCCGAGCCCCTCGTTCCGCCTCGGCAGGGAGAGACTCTCATTCCGCCTCGGCAGGGCGAGGCTCTCGTTCCGCCCACCTCATCGTGCTCCAGCCCTTCATTCCACCTCGGCCTCGACGTGGTCGGCGACGGCGACGACGAGCAGGCGCGTGCCGGATTCGGTGGCGCGCCAGCGGTGTCGTACCCCTCCGGAGAGGTAGAGGGTGTCACCGCGGACCAGCCGGTACGCACGGCCCTCGGCCTCGACCTCGGCGGCGCCGTCGGCCACGTACAGCAGCTCGTCGTTCCGGTGCTGGAACTCGCGTCCCGCGTCCTGCTCGCCGGTGAACTCCAGGGCGTGCAGCTGGTGGCGGCCGCGGACGAGCCGCCGGACGCCCGCGGGCAGGGCCGGGGAGGGGTCGTCCCCCGACCGTACGACGTCGACGGTGCGGGAGGCCTCGGCGGCGGCGAGGAGTTCACCGGCCGTCGTCTCCAGGGCCTCGGCGACGAGCTCCAGGGACCGGCGGCTGGGGCGGGCCCGGTCGTTCTCGACCTGGCTGAGGAAGGGCACGGAGAGTCCGCTGCGGGCGGAGACGACGGCCAGGGTGAGCTGGAGCGCTCTGCGTCGCCTCTTGACGGCCGCGCCCACGCGTGGTGATTCCTTCTCGTCCATGTCGGCCCCCTCCCTCGTGCCTCGTGCGTACCCGTACCGGGCGGTTACCTGAACCTTACGCAGCTTTGGGGCGGGGTTTCGCGTCGTGACGAAAAGGGGTGGTCACCGAACACGTTCGGCGACCACCCCTTTTCGGACAGCAGTCGGCTGTCCCCCGGTGTTGCTGCGGGGTGCTACTGGGGGGTGAGCTTCTCGGCGAGACCGGGCTCACGGTCCAGCCAGGTGCGGACCGCCTCCTGCTCCTTTCCCTTGCCGGTCTCCTGGATGACCGCCTCCAGGTCGGTGAGCTGCTTCTCGGTCAGCGAGAAGTTCTTCAGCCAGGCGCCGACCTCGGGGTTGTCCCCGGTGAACCCCTTACGGGCGAGGGTGTGGACGCCGTCGCCCTTGCCCCAGGAGCCCTTGGGGTCGGCGAGCTTCCTCAGGTCGTGGGCGGAGTAGGCCCAGTGCGGCGACCAGAGGGTGACGACGACGGGCTCCTTGCGCTCGTACGCGCGCTTCAGCTCGGCGAGCATGCCGGGCGTGGAGCCGTCGACGACCTCGTACTCGCCCTCCAGGCCGTACTCCTTGAGGACCTTGTCCTTGAGGATGCCCATCATTCCGGCGCTGGGCTCGATGCCGACGATCCGGCCCTTGAACTGTCCCGCCTTGCCCTTGAGGTCGTCGAGGGAGTCGACGCCCTTGACGTACGAGGGGACGGAGAGCTCCAGGGAGGTGGGGCCGTACCAGGAGCCGAGGTCCTCCAGCTTGTTCTTGTACTTCTCCCAGTACTGGGCGTGGGTGACGGGGAGCCAGGCGTCGGTCTGGAAGTCGAGCTGCCCGCCGGCCAGGCCGGTGTAGAGGGCTCCGGCCTCCAGCTGCTTGGTCTCGACCTCGTACCCCCGCCGCTCCAGGAGCTCCTTCCAGAGGTAGGTGGAGGCGATGCCCTCGTCCCAGGGGATGTAGCCGATGCTGATCTTCTTGCCGTGGCCGCCGTTCGGGCCCGAGGCCGCGGTGGAGGTGGCACCGGAGCCGCCGAGGAAGCCCGTGCCACCGGCGACGAGGGCGAGGACGACGACACCGACGAGGGCGGTGACGGGCTGCGGGCGGTGGGCCCAGAGCTTCGCCCCCGGGCGCTTCGCGCTCAGCACCGCGCGGGCCTTGGCGGCGGCGCGGCGGCCCAGCGGGGAGACCTGGCGGCCGAGGGCGCCGGTCATCCGGTCCAGGTACATGGCGAGGACGACGATGGAGACGCCCGCCTCGAAGCCGAGGCCGATGTCGACGTTGCCGATGGCCCGGTAGACCGCGCCGCCGAGCCCGCCGCCGCCGACCATGCCGGCGATGACGACCATGGAGAGGCCGAGCATGATGACCTGGTTGACCCCGGCCATGATCGTCGGCAGGGCGAGCGGGAGCTGCACGCGCAGCAGCGTGTTGCGCGGGGTGGTGCCGAACGCCTCGGCCGCCTCGACGAGTTCGCCGTCGACCTGGCGGATGCCCAGCTCGGTCATGCGGACGCCCGGGGCAGCGCGAAGACGATGGTGGCGATGATGCCGGGGACCACGCCGACGCCGAAGAAGATGATGCCGGGGATGAGGTAGACCATCGCGGGCATGGTCTGCATGAAGTCGAGGACCGGCCGCAGGACGGCGCTGACGGTGTTCGAGCGGGCCGCCCAGATGCCGAGCGGTACGGCGATCACCAGGGTCACCAGGGTGGCGACGAGGACGAGCGAGAGCGTCGCCATGGCCTCGTCCCACAGCTGGACCGAGTCGACCAGCGCGAATCCGGCGAAGGCGAGGACGCCGGCGGCGAGGCCGCGCAGCCACCAGGCGACGACGGCGAGGATGCCCGCGAAGAGCAGCGGCTGGGGCGCGGACAGGACGGCGTCGATGCCGTCGTAGAGACCGGTGACGCCGGTGCTGACGGCGTCGAAGAGCCAGGAGAACTGGGCCTGGAGCCAGTCGACGGAGCCGTCGACCCACTCGCCGAGGGGAAGCCTAGGCACGGGCGGTCACCTCCCCGGCGGTGAGACCGCCCATGGCGGCGAGGAGCCGTTCTCGCGGTACGACTCCGAGGACGGCGCCTTCGGAGTCCTCGACGGTCACGGGGTGCGGGGCCAGCGCGGCCACGGCGCACAGGTCGGCGACGAGCGTGTCGGGTCCGACGGCCTGGCAGGCGCAGTCGGCGGGGCAGTCGTCCGGGACGGCGCCGTCAGCCATGACGGCGGAGGCGGTGAGCACCCGGGAGCGGTCGACGTCCTGGATGAAGGAGGCGACGTAGTCGTCGGCGGGCCGGACGAGGATGTCCTCTGCGGTGCCGAGCTGCACGATCCGTCCGTCGCGCATGACGGCGATCCGGTCGCCGAGGCGCATGGCCTCGTTGAGGTCGTGGGTGATGAAGACGATGGTCTTCTTCAGCCGCTGCTGGAGGACGAGGAGCTGGTCCTGCATGTCGCGGCGGATGAGCGGGTCGAGCGCGCTGAAGGACTCGTCCATGAGGAGCAGGTCGGCGTCGGTGGCGAGGGCGCGGGCCAGGCCGACCCGCTGCTGCATCCCGCCGGACAGCTCGTCGGGCCAGGACTTCTCCCAGCCGGCGAGGCCGCACAGTTCGAGGGCCTCGGTGGCCCGGGTCTCCCGCTCGGCGCGCGGCACGCCCTGGACCTCCAGGCCGTAGGCGGCGTTCTCCAGGACGTTGCGGTGCGGGAAGAGCGCGAAGTGCTGGAAGACCATGCTGATCTTGGTGGAGCGGACGGTGCGCAGCTCGCGGGGGGAGAGCGCGGTGAGGTCACGGCCGTCGAAGAGGACCCGTCCCGCGGTGGGCTCGAGCAGGCCGTTGAGCATGCGCAGGAGGGTGGACTTGCCGGAACCGGAGAGCCCCATCACGACGAAGATCTGACCGGGTTCGACGGTGAAACCGGCGTCCACGACGGCTGCTGTCGTCCCCTCGGCGCGCAGCTCCTCGCGGTCGGCGCCGTCGGCGAGCCTGCGGACGGCTTCGTCGGGTCGTCTGCCGAACACCTTGAACAGGTGATCGGCCTGGAGCCTGGACACATACACCTCACGGGTAGCAACGAGAACGGCCCGCCACCCCCCGCGCGGCCGGGCCGTGGAGCGGGCGGGATCGGCCCGCGGGCCCGTCGCGTACGGGGATCTTTTTGTTGAATCCCGTACCGGGTTCCGCTCCGGGCTCGCGCCTGCCCGCCTTCACGGGGGGAAAACGCGAAGGTGACGGGGGTCACGTGGGCGCTACGGGAGGACGGGTGGGGCGACTGCCGCTCGGCGGGTACGACGGGTGACTGCCGCTCGGAGGGGACTGTCGGTGAGGTGGGGCATGATCGGGGTGTGACTCGACGCTTGATGCTCCTCGACACCGCCAGCCTGTACTTCCGCGCGTACTTCGGCGTGCCGGACTCCGTCCGGGCACCCGACGGCTCGCCGGTGAACGCCGTGCGCGGGCTCCTCGACTTCATCACCCGGCTCGTGCAGGACCACCGCCCCGACGAACTGGTCGCCTGCTGGGACGACGACTGGCGGCCGCAGTGGCGGGTGGACCTGATCCCCTCGTACAAGGCCCATCGGGTCGCCGTCGAGACGGAGACCGGCCCGGACGAGGAGGAGATCCCCGACACGCTGTCCCCGCAGGTGCCGGTGATCGAGGAGGTCCTCGCGGCCCTGGGCATCGCCCGGATCGGGGCGGCGGGATACGAGGCCGACGACGTGATCGGGACACTGGCCGGGCGCGCCGGGGGGCCCGTGGACATCGTCACCGGTGACCGGGACCTGTTCCAGCTGGTGGACGACGCACGGCAGGTACGGGTGCTGTACCCGCGCAAGGGCGTCGGCGACTGCGACCTGGTGGACGCGGAGCTGATCCGCGCGAAGTACGGGGTGCGCCCCGACCAGTACGCGGACTTCGCGGCGCTGCGCGGGGACGCCAGTGACGGACTGCCCGGAGTGAAGGGCATCGGCGAGAAGACGGCGGCCCAGCTGATCACGGAGTACGGGGACCTGGCGGGAGTGCGTGCGGCGGCCGAGGACCGGGCGTCGAAGCTGACGCCGGCCAAGCGCCGCGGGATCCTGGAGGCGGCCCCGTACCTGGACGTCGCGCCGAAGGTGGTGCGGGTCGCCGGGGACGTACCCCTGCCGGAGTTCGACGCGACCCTCCCGTCGGCTCCCCACGACCCGGAGGCCCTGGCGGCGCTGGTGAAGCGCTGGGGGCTCGGCGGGGCGGTCGGGCGGCTGCTTCCCGTCCTGGAACGCTGACCGGAAGGCGGTGACACCGGGTCGACCACCCTCCGGGATGCTAGCTTAGGCATACCTAAGTACGTCGAGTCAGGAGAGCCCCTCGTGGCAGAGCAGCCGACCCGCAAAGCACCGAAGGCCACCGAAGCGCGCGTGGTACGCACCGAGCGCATCACCCCGCACATGGTGCGGGTCGTCCTCGGAGGCCCCGGACTCGACGGCTTCGAGGTCGGCGCGTACACCGACCACTACGTGAAGCTGCTGTTCGCCCCGGAGGGGGTCTCCTACCCCGAACCGTTCGACATGGAGCGGATCCGGGCGGAGTTCCCCCGCGACCAGTGGCCGACGACGCGGACGTACACGGTGCGGGCCTGGGACCCGGAGCACCGGGAGCTGACCGTCGACTTCGTGGTCCACGGGGACGAAGGCCTCGCGGGCCCCTGGGCGGCGCGGGCCACGGCGGGCGAGACGGTGCGCTTCCTGGGCCCCGGCGGCGGCTACACGCCGGACCCGGCGGCGGACTGGCACCTGCTCGCGGGCGACGAGAGCGCGCTGCCGGCGATCGCGGTGGCCCTGGAGGCGCTGCCCGCCGGGGCACGGGTGCACGCGTTCGTGGAGGTCCCGGACGCGACCGAGGAGCAGAAGTTCGCCACGGCGGCAGGGGTCGACGTCACCTGGCTGCACCGGGGCGACCGGCCGACGGGCGAGGCCCTCGTGGAGGCCGTACGGGCCCTGGACTTCCCGGCGGGCGACGTGCACGCCTTCGTCCACGGCGAGGCGGGCTTCGTGAAGGAACTCCGCCGCCACCTGCGGCTCGACCGCGGCGTACCGCGCGAACGCCTGTCGATCTCGGGCTACTGGCGCCTGGGCAAGTCGGACGAGGCCTGGCGCGCGATCAAGCGCGAGTGGAACGACCAGGTGGAGCGCGAGCAGGAGAACTGAGCCCGGGAGAACGAGACACGGGGCCGGGGACCAGGGGCCGGAGACCGGGGCCGGAGGCCGAGACACGAGGGCCGAGGCCGGCTCCCACCCCCGGCCTCTCCCCATCTCCCCCCCGGACCTTTCTCCCGCCCCGCACCCCTCCCCCGCCCTCCGACTACGTCGTGCGGCCCGGCTACGTCGTGCGGCCGAAGGCGCGGTCCGAGGCGTCCGTCTGGGCCATGCGCCGCAGAGCCGAGAAGATCGCGTCGCCGAGGACCGTGCCGACGACCACGCTCTCCACCAGCTCCTCGCGTGCCACGTGGTGCGCCACGTACTCCAGGTCCGCCCGCGCCACCCGCTCCGCCGCGTCCGCGTACGCGTCCAGGGCCTCGGTGAACGCGCCGTGGCCGACCTCTTCGAGGGCGTCGAGGGCCACCGCGAGCGCCTCCGGGGCCGGGCCGTCCGGATGCACCCGCCAGCCCCGCTCCGCGATCAGCGCACCAACCCGTTCGCGCGCCTTCTCGATTCCCGCGCCCGGATCGCGGTCATAGCGCGGCACCATCCGGACGGCGACCGTGCCCAGCACCTTGTGCACCGGGCGCTCCGAGTCGTCGACGGCCAGGATCACCTCCCGGATCGCGGCGACCGACAGACCTCCCACGTCGAGGAGCGCCCGGATCAGGCGCAGGCGCTGGACGTGCGCCTCCCCGTACGAGGCCTGGTTGGGGCTCGTCAGCTCTCCGGCCGGCAGCAGCCCCTCCCGGACGTAGAACTTGATCGTCGGCACGGACACTCCGGTCCTGCGACTCAACTCTCCAATGCGCACCGCGTGTTCACCTTCCTGGCCGTGCTTCGGCCTTGCCGACCGACACCCCCATCATAGATAGTGGAGCTATCAGATAGCGGCTAGTGCCGCTATCCATAGTTTCCCACGGGGGATCCGTATGTCTCCACTGACCTCAGTCACCCGTCTGCACCGACCACTGGTCTGGTTCGCCGCCTCCATGGCGGCCCTCGCCCTGGTCTCCGCCGTCGGCGTGTTCGTCGACGACCGCGTCCTGGTCGGCGTGCCGATCTGGACCAAACCGTTCAAGTTCTCGGTCTCGTTCGTCGCGTACGCCCTCTCCCTCGCCTGGATGCTCTCGCTGCTGCCCCGGGGCCGCCGGGTCGGCTGGTGGGCCGGGACGGTGGTCGCCGTCACCAGCGCGGGCGAGATGGTCCTCATCACGCTCCAGGTGATCAGGGGCACGCAGAGCCACTTCAACCAGGCGACCGCGTTCGACAACGCCGTCTTCCAGATCATGGGCGGCACCGTCGTCATGCTGTGGCTGGGCGCCCTGGTCATCGCGGTCCTCCTGCTGCGCGCCAGGATCCTCGACCGGGCCATGGCGTGGGCCGTCCGGCTGTCCTCGCTGATCGCCCTGGCCGGCGCAGCCGTGGGCTTCCTGATGGTGCGTCCGACGCCCGAGCAACTGGCCGTCGACGACTCGCCGATCATCGGCGCGCACGCGGTGGGAGTACCGGACGGCGGCCCGTCGATGCCCCTGACCGGCTGGGCCGGCACCGGCGGGGACCTGCGCGTGCCGCACTTCTTCGGCATGCACGCGCTCCAGCTGCTCCCGCTGCTGCTGCTCGTCCTGGCCGCGCTCGCACCGCGCTTCGCCCGCCTCGCGGACGAACGGGTCCGGCTCCGGCTCACCCTGACGGCCTCGACCGCCTACACGGCGACGTTCGTCCTGCTGACCTGGCAGGCGCTACGGGGCCAGGCACTGCTCGCACCGGACGGGGCGACGCTGGCGGGGGCGGGGGCGATCGTCCTGCTCGGCGGCGCGGCGACCGCACTGTCCCTGAGGGGGGCCTCCCCCTCCCCCTCCCCACCCTCCCCGTCTTCCCCCTCCCCCACCCATCCCGAAGAGGTCGCGTCATGACGGGCTTCCTCTTCGAGCTGACGTTCTTCCTGGCGGCCCCGGTCTGGCTGCTCATGATCTTCGCGCCGGCCTGGCGGCTCACGGAACGTCTCGCGGCCTCACCCCTGACGGTCCTGCCGATCCTGGCCGTCTGGGCGATCCTTGCCGCCCCTGTCCTGCCCGAGCTGTGGACGGCGGTCAGCAGCCCCGACATCGACACCTTCCGGGAGTTGGCGGCGCTCGCGAACGGAGCCGGGGCGGTCTGGGCGCAGATCATCGCCTGGGACCTGCTGCTCGGTCAGTGGATGTACCGGGAGGGCCGGCGCCTCTCCGTCCCACCCCTCCTGATGGCTCCGCTCCTCCTCCTGACGATCCTCCTCTCCCCCGTCGGCCTGCCCTTGTTCCTTGCGGTCCGTTCGGCATGGACCCGTCGGTCAGGATCTCGCCGGCAGGAACCCGCTCTACCCTGACCACATGCGAGACATCGAGCGGTCCATCGGCGCCGTCCTCGGGTCCGCCGCGGGCGACGCCCTGGGCGCTCCCTTCGAGTTCGGGCTTCGGGGCGTCTTCCGGGAACACTTCCCCGACGGCGTGGGCGAGTTGCGCGGGGGCGGCGGCTGGGATCCCGGCGAGGCCACGGACGACACGCAGATGGCCGTCCTCGTCGGGGAATCGCTCCTCGAACGACGCGGCCTCGACCTGCCGGACATCTTCGACCGGTTCCGCCGCTGGGCGGAAGCCGATCCGAAGGACATCGGTCTCCAGACCGAGCAGGTGCTGCTCGGCGGAGACCCGTGGGACCTCGCGGCCTCGCTGCACTTCCAGATCAACAGCCGGGCCGCGGGGAACGGTTCGCTCATGCGGGCCTCGACCTCCGCCGTGCACTTCGCGGCGCGGGGCAGGACCGCGACGATGGATGCCGCCCGCCGTATCAGCGCCCTGACCCACGGCGACGGAGCGGCCGGGGAGGGGACGGCGATCCTCCACGAGCTGATCCGCGTCGCTCTCCTCGGCGAGGATCCGGTCGCCGCCCTGCCCGCGACGCTCGCCGAGGTGTCCCCGTCGCACCGTGAGCGCTGGGCGACGGTCCTCGCTCCCGGCTGGCACCCGGATCACGCCACCGAGTTCAACGGCGCGGTCTGGCCCTGTCTCGGATCGGCGGTGTGGGCGCTGCGCACGACGGGCTCCTTCGAGGATGCGCTCGTCGCGGCGGTCGACCTGGGTGGCGACACCGACACCGTGGCGGCGGTGACCGGCATGCTCGCGGGCGCCGTGTACGGTGCCGGTGCGATCCCCACCCGCTGGACGTCCGTCCTGCACGTCCCCCTGCCCGGCTGCGGCGACCGCGTCCTGCGCGCCGACGATCTCCGGGATCTGGCCGCGGCCCTGTCGGCGGACCCCGGCCCTTCCTGACCCGCTCCCTCCGCTCCTTCCCGTCAGCTCCGCGCGCGGACCGTGGCCAGGACGTCGCGGTCCGGTTGGAGAGTGAGGCTCGGGACCGGGCGGATGTCGTCGGTGGTGAGGTCCAGGTGGTAGCGGCGGGCGAGGACCCCGAGAATCAGGACCGCTTCGACGAGGGCGAAGCGGGTACCGAGGCAGACGCGCGGGCCGCCCCCGAAGGGGAACCAGGCGTATTCGGGTATCTGCTCGGCGGGTTCGCCGTCCTCGGTGGTGAGCCAGCGCTCGGGGCGGAAGGCTTCCGCGTCGCCGTACCAGCGGGGGTCTCGGTGCGTGGCCCACTGGCTGGTCCAGACGCGGGTGCCGGCGGGGACCGGCGTACCGCCCAGGGTCGCGCCCTCCTTGGCCAGGCCGGTGATGAGCCAGATCGTCGGGTAGAGCCGCAGGGTCTCCTTGATGACGGCCTGGGTGTAGGTCAGGGACGCGTAGTCGTCGTAGCCCGGTTCGTGGTCGCCGAGGACCCGGTCGAGTTCCTCGGCGAGGGCCTCGCGGACGCGGGGGTTACGGGAGAGCAGGTACCAGGCCCAGACGAGGGTGGAGCTGGTGGTCTCGTGGCCGCCGATGTAGAGGGTGACGGTCTCGTCGCGGATCTCCTCGTCGGACAGGGGAACGCCGGTCTCGTCACGCGCGGCGAGGAGCCGGCTGAGGAGGTCGGGGCGCTCGGTCTCGCCGTCCCGGTGGCGGGAGACGACCCGGGAGACCTCCGCGTCGATGACGGCGGTGGCCCGCTTGATGCGGGCGCGGCCGGGGGTCGGGACCCAGTCGGGCAGCACGGCTCCGATGCCGCTGAACTCGGCGCCGATCTCCTTCTGTGCGATGTCCATGGCCTGCCCGATCGCTTCGGCGTCCGCGGCGGTGTCGACGCCGAAGATGGTGCGGACGGCGACGAGTTGGGTGAGGGCGGCCATCTCCTTCTTGATGTCGATCTGTTGTCCGTCGGTCCACCGGTCGGCGAGGGCGACGGCGCATTCGGCCATGGTCGCCGCGTAGGAACGGACCTGCTTGGGGCGCACGGAGGGCTGCACCAGGGATCGCTTGCGTCGCCAGTCGGCGCCTTTGGAGACGATGACGCCGTTGCCGAGGAGGGTGCGGAAGGCGATGCCGAGGTCGGGCTGGTCGAAGCTCCGCTCGACCTCGGTGAGGAGCTCGCCGACGGTGTCGGGGTGGGCGATGAAGAGGGAGGGCTTGCGGCCGAAGCGCCAGCGGACGGTGTCGCCGCGGTCACGGAGCTGTTCGAAGAAGCCGAGCGGGTCCTTGCCGAAGGCGGGCAGGTTCCCGAGGAGGGGTACTCCTCGGGGGCCTTCCGCGATGTCCGGTGACGGCGGTGTGGTGCCGCCGTGTGTCCCGGCGCGCGGATGACCGGCTTGCGTGGTCATGTGAGTCCCCTCCCCAACTGGCCTGCCCTGCTTGTGAGTCCATGCAAGCGGAAGGGCCCTGGACACGCCACCCCTGTGGACAACCACCTGTGGACAACACCCCGCGGACAACGGTCGGCGACGAGCGGCTCCCTGGTGTCCAGGAACGTCGAGTGCCCGGGGGCGGGGGGGCCCCGGCCCACGACCCGTAGGGGCGGGGGGGGGGCCGCCGGCAGCCCCCCCAGCTGTAAGCGACCACACCCCACAGCCCCCCCCGGGCGGCCCCGGGGCGCCCCGGGGTTCACCCCCCCGTGGGGGGGCGGGGGGGGGGGGCCCCCGGCCCCCCCCCCCCGAAGGGGCGGGGAGGGAGCCGCCGTCAGCCCACCGAGCTGTACGCGACCACACCCCTCAGCAGCGCGTCCACTGCCTTGCGGGCGTTCTTGGCGACGGTGCTGTTCTCCTTGGGCGCCGCCGCCGCGATCTGTCCGAGGACGTCGATGACCTGCTTGCACCAGCGGACGAAGTCGCCGGCGGGCATCTCGGCCTCCCGTAGCACCTCGTCGAGGCTCTTGTCGGACGCCCACTGGTAGGCGGCCCAGGCGAATCCGAGGTCGGGTTCGCGCTGGCCGACCCCCTCCGCCTGGTGGATCTTGAACTCCTCTTCGAGGGCGTCCAGGCGGCCCCAGATCCTGACCATCTCGCCGAGTGCCGCCTTGGCGTTGCCGCTGGGCAGCTTGGGCGCGACGGCGTCGTCGGACTGGCGCGCCTCGAACACCAACGCGGAGACGCAGGCGGCCAGTTCGGCCGGTGTGAGGCCTTCCCAGACGCGGTCGCGGAGGCATTCGCTGGCCAGCAGGTCGAGTTCGCCGTAGAGCCGGGCGAGCCGCTTGCCGTTGTCGGTGACGTCGTTGCCCCGGAGGTAGTCGAGTTCGGTGAGGAGCGCGACGATCCGGTCGAAGGTGCGGGCGATGGTGTTGGTGCGGCCTTCGATGCGCCGCTCCAGCTGCTGGGTGTCGCGCTGGAGACGGTGGTAGCGCTCGGCCCAGCGGGCGTGGTCCTCGCGCTCGTCGCAGCCGTGGCAGGGGTGGGCGCGGATCTCGGTGCGCAGCCGGGCGATCTCGCGGTCGTCGACGGCGGCGGAGCGCTGCTTGTGGTGGCGCTCGGGGTTGATGTGTCCCGCCTTGCTGCGCAGCGCGGAGGCGAGGTCGCGGCGGGACTGGGGGGAGCGCGGGTTGAAGGTCTTGGGGATCCTCATGCGCTCCAGTGCCTCGACCGGGACGGGGAAGTCGATGGAGGCGAGCCTCTTGACCTGCCGTTCCGCGGTGAGGACGAGGGGGCGTGGTCCGTCGTGGTGCTCGAAGCCGCGGTGGCCGTTGGTGCGGCCGGCCGGGATGCCGGGGTCGAGGACCAGGGCGAGTCCGGCGAACTTGCCGGTCGGGACGTGGATGACGTCGCCGGCCTTGAGTTTCTCCAGGGAGCTTGCCGCCTGGGCGCGGCGCTGGGCGGCGCCCTGCTTGGCCAGCTCGGTCTCGCGGTCCTTGAGGTCGCGGCGGAGCCGCGCGTACTCCTCGAAGTCGCCGAGGTGGCAGGTCATGCCCTCGCGGTAGCCGTCGAGTCCCTCCTCGTTCCGCTGTACCTGTCGGGAGATCCCGACGACCGAGCGGTCGGCCTGGAACTGGGCGAAGGAGGTTTCGAGGAGCTCGCGGGAGCGGTGGCTGCCGAACTGGTCGACGAGGTTGACCGCCATGTTGTACGAGGGCTTGAAGCTGGAGCGCAGGGGGTACGTGCGCGTGCCGGCGAGTCCGGCGAGGTGCTCCGGGTCGAGCCCGCGCTGCCAGAGGACGACGGCGTGGCCTTCGACGTCGATGCCACGGCGTCCGGCACGACCGGTGAGCTGGGTGTACTCGCCGGGGGTGATGTCGGCGTGCTGCTCGCCGTTCCACTTGACGAGCTTTTCCAGGATGACGGTCCGCGCGGGCATGTTGATGCCGAGGGCGAGGGTCTCGGTGGCGAAGACGGCCTTCACGAGGCCGCGGACGAAGAGCTCCTCGACGACCTCCTTGAAGGTCGGGAGCATGCCGGCGTGGTGGGCGGCGATGCCCCGCTCCAGGGCTTCGAGCCACTCGTAGTAGCCGAGGACGTGGAGGTCCTCGGTGGGGATGGAGGCGGTGCGCTCCTCGACGATCTCGCGGACGCGCAGGCGTCCCTCGTCGTTGTTGAGCCGGAGTCCGGCGTACAGACACTGCTGTACGGCGGCCTCGCAGCCGGCCCGGCTGAAGATGAAGGTGATCGCGGGCAGGAGCCCTTCGGCGTCGAGGCGCTCGATGACCTCGGGCCGGCCGGGGGTCCAGATGCGGGTGCGCTGGCGGCGCTCGCGCTCGCGGTCGGCCTCGCGGATCATCTTGCCGCGCCGCCGGTCGCGCGGGTTGTACGTGCTGTTCTCGGTGCGGGCGAGGCGGAGGAGGTCGGGGTTGAGCTCGCGCCGGGAGGCTCCGCGGCCGCCGTGGTCGGTCTCCTCCTCGAAGAGGTCGTACATCCGGCGTCCGGCGAGGACGTGCTGCCAGAGGGGGACGGGCCGGCTCTCGGAGACGATGACCTCGGTGTCGCCGCGGACGGTGTCGAGCCAGTCGCCGAACTCCTCGGCGTTCGACACGGTCGCGGAGAGTGAGACGAGGGTGACGGATTCGGGGAGGTGGATGATCACTTCCTCCCAGACGGCGCCGCGGAAGCGGTCGGAGAGGTAGTGGACCTCGTCCATGACCACGTAGCCGAGGCCGGAGAGGGCCTGGGATCCCGCGTACAGCATGTTGCGGAGGACTTCGGTGGTCATGACCACGATCGGCGCGTCGCCGTTGACGCTGTTGTCACCGGTGAGGAGGCCGACCTTGTCGGCGCCGTACCGTCTGACGAGGTCGGCGTACTTCTGGTTCGACAGCGCCTTGATGGGTGTCGTGTAGAAGCACTTGCGGCCCTGGGTGAGGGCGAGGTGGACGGCGAACTCGCCGACGATGGTCTTGCCCGAGCCCGTGGGCGCGGCCACGAGCACGCCCTTCCCCGCCTCGAGTGCCTGGCACGCCTCGATCTGGAAGGGGTCGAGACCGAACTCGTACATCTCGCGGAACGGGGCCAGCGCGGTGGCCTGCTCGGCGTTGCGGGCGCGGGCGGCCGCGTACGCCTCGGCTGGTGTGAGGTCCTCTGTCATCTTGTTGTCGAGCCTACCCGCCCCCTGTGACAGTGACGCGATCTTTATCGAGGGGAAGTGGAGGGGCCGTCTCCGGGCAGGTGGGCGGGTGCGAGGACGTGCAGGGCACCGGGGACGCATTCCACGGTGAGGGGCAGCGGGCCGAGGGGCTCTCCGTCGGCGTAGCCGGTGGTGTCGGGGGCGTCGAGGGTGAGGGAGCGGGCCCGGTAGGTGGTGACCTTGGGGTGGCTGAGGTGGGTGCCCTTGTAGACGCGGGGGAAGACCTTGATCAGGGTGGTGCGGTCGCAGTCGCCGACGACGGTGACGTCGAGGAGTCCGTCGTCGGTGCGTGCGTCCGCGCAGATGCGCATGCCGCCGCCGTAGGAGCTGCCGTTGCCGACGGCGACGAGGGTGGCGTCGACCTCCACGACGCGCTCGCCGTCGAGGGTGAGGCGGTACGGGACGGGCCGGAAGCCGGCGAGCTCGGCGAGGATCGCGAGGTCGTACTTGAAGCGTCCGGCGGGGAGGCGCATGCGGTTGCCCCGGTCGTTGACGCGGGAGTCGAAGCCGGAGGCGAGGACCGTGCCGTACCAGCGGGGGGCGGTGGCCTCGGTGGTGCCGTCGGTGGTGGGCGGCCCGCCGTCGGTCCGCCCGAGGATCCGTCCGAGGTCGGTGCTCCGGCCGCCCGTGGTCCTGAGGATCCCGGCGGTGACGCGTGCCGCGGCGCCCGGGTCGCGGACGGGCAGGCCGAGGGTGCGGGCGAAGTCGTTTCCGGTGCCCGCGGCGATGACGCCGAGGGGGGTGCGGGTGCCGGCGACGGCCTGGAGGGCGAGGGAGATCATGCCGTCGCCGCCGACGGCGACGAGGGCTCCGGTGCCCGCGGCGACGGCCTCGCGGGCGCGTCGCAGGGCGTCGGCGGCGTCGTGTCCGAGGACGGTGCGGACGGCGAAGCCCGCGTCCCTGAGGGCGCGGGCGGCGGGCCGGGCGGCGCGGGCGCCGCGACCGCGGCCCGCGGTGGGGTTGACGAAGAGGGTGATGTCGCTGCTCATTGGGGGTCCCCCCGGACGGAGTCTGGGGGGACCCTACAAGATCAGGTGATGTCGTCGTACCCGTTGACCCGGTGCGGGCTGACGGCGCCGGGCTCTCCGGTGGCCTGCTCGGGCAGGGCCCGGGAGGCGGCGACCGGTTCGAGGGCGGCGACGGGCTCGGGGCTGAGGTCGAGCACGGACGCCTCGTCGTCGCCGAGTCCGGCGTCGGGGTTGTTGCGCCTGCGTCGCCGGTCGTTGAGGAGGGAGAAGCCGACGGCGCCGAAGTACAGGAGGGTGACGGGGCCGGCGAGGGCGATCATGCCGACGGGGTCGGTGGTCGGGGTGATGACGGCGCCGAAGACGAAGACACCCATGATCACGCCGCGCCACCAGCCGGCCATGCGGCGGCCGGTGAGGACACCGGTGAGGTTGAGCATCACCAGGACGAGCGGGAGCTCGAAGGCGAGGCCGAAGACGAGCACCATGCGCAGGGTGAAGTCGAGGACGTCGTTGAGCGAGAGGAGGTTCGCGGAGCCACTGGGCGTGAGGCTGATGAGGACCTTCACGCTGATGGGCAGGATCAGGTACGCGAGGTAGGCGCCGGCGGAGAAGAGCGGCACGGCCGCGCCGACGAAGGCGTACGTGTACTTCTTCTCGGTCTTGTGAAGTCCGGGCGCGACGAACGCCCACAGCTGGTAGAGCCAGACCGGACTCGCGACGACGAGACCCGCCGTCAGGGACACCTGGATCGTCGTGCTGAAGGGGGCCATCAGCGTGTTGAAGGTGACGGTCGCGCAGTTTCCGCCGTCACTGGTGACGCCAGGTGGGCACTTGGGCACCGATTGCGCCAGGAACACCATGAGCTTCTCGCTGTACACGAGAGCGACGATCGTCACCGCGACGATGGCGAGGAGACCTTTCGCCAGTCGGTTGCGGAGCTCACGCAGGTGCTCCACGAGGGGCATCCGGCCCTCGGGGTCCTTCTCCTGTTTGCGGGCAGACTTGGGCAACCCACGTCCTCATCTCGTGCGGCAGGCCGCCGCCCGGTGCGGCGGCCGCGGCGGACCGGGTCAGCGCTTGGTGGTGTCCGAGGGCTCGGTCACGGGACGCGAGCTGGACACGTCTCCGGGAGCGGCCTGGATGGTGCGCGGGGCGGGCTGGTCCGGCGCGGTGGTTCCCGTGCCGGTGCCGGCGTGCGGCGGGTCGGCGGGGGCGCTCTGCTGGTCGTCCGACTTCATCGCCTTGGCCTCACTCTTGAGGATGCGGGCCGACTTGCCGAGCGAGCGAGCCATGTCCGGGAGCTTCTTGGCGCCGAACAGCAGGATGATGACGACGAGAATCAGAATGATCTCGGTGGGGCCGAGCCTACCCATAGCTGTGTACCTTCTTCACCGAGGCGACATGGAGTGCGTGCCCGGCGGGTCGGACAAGCATCCGGCCACCGCGCTGTCTGCGATCGTAACCCGCAGGAGTAAACGCAGGGCAATGCCCGTGCATACTCCCGATTGCGTCCCCCGCGTACCGCCGGGGGCGACTTCGCGCAGCGTACGGCACGGATTCAGCGCAGGGCCTCGCCGGTTCGGGCCAGGCCGGCGGCGGCTGTTTCGAGCTCTTCGGCGGCCTGGCCGATCTGTTGTGTGGTGCGGGCCACTTGGCGGCCGAGGCGCTGGACCTCGATGAAGACCTTGACGGCGAGGACGCCCAGGACGGCGAGGCCGAGGAAGCCGAGGGCGATGGCGAGCATGGGCCAGAACATGCGCCGAGCCTAGACCTTGGGCGCGCGGGGCGCTCAGGCGGTGGTGTGGAGGCGCAGGGTCCGGACGCCGCCGCCGGTGAGGAGTTCGACGATGCGCTCGCCGGCGGGTTTGCGTACGGAGCTGCCGCACTCGGGGCAGGTGAAGGAGTAGAAGGTGGTGCGGCGGCTCGCCCCGATGGCGAGGCGCAGGGCGCTCGCGGAGAGTTCGAAGCGGGAGCGGCAGTCGGGGCAGGCGGCCTTGAAGAGGACCGGGGCCATCGCCACCGTAAAACCGTGCATCACGGACATTTACCTCATCTCTCGTCTCCCGTGCCCACGCGCCCGCGTACGTCCGCGTCCGTCTTCCGGGCCGCGTTCATCTCCCGGACCGCGTCCGCCTCCTGGGCGCGTACGCGCGTGTCCACCTCCCGGGCCGCGTACGTCGGCACGCGGCCCGGCCTCACATCGGCAGCCGCGTCCGCACGGCGTCAGCGGCTACGTCCCTCACAGCGTCCGCCGGGCGGAGAACGTCACTCGCCCTCGTACGCGGCGAGCGCGGCGGTGGCGGCCGTCCTCGCGTTGTCGGCGAGATCCTGCGGCGCGACGATCCGCCCGTCACTGCCCAGCCGCAGCGCGAGCCGGCGCAGCGAGGCCGGGTCCGGTGTGCGCAGGGTGATCCGGAGCCCGCCGTCGGGCAGTTCGTCGGCCCGGTCGTGCGGGTAGTACTCGGCGACCCAGCGCCCGCCCGGGCCGACCTCGACCACCACTTCCGGGTCGTCGGCGGACGGCTGGACGAGGCCCTCGGAGAGGTCGCGCAGCTCCAGCTCCGGCGGCGCCGCCTGCTCGTCGAGGATGCGGATCTCGGCCACCCGGTCCAGCCGGAAGGTGCGGCGCGCCTCGGAGAGCCGGCACCACGCCTCCATGTACGTGTGGCCGACGGCGAACAGCCGGATCGGGTCGACCTCGCGCTCGGTGAGCTCGTCGCGCGCGGGCGAGTAGTACCGCACCCACAGGCGTCGGCGCTCCGAGATCGCCCGGTCGACCTCGGCGAACACCCCTCCCTCGGACTCGAAGGTCACCGAGAGCCGGGAGCTGGCCCCGGCGGCCTCGCCGGCCGCCGCCTCCAGCTTGGCGGTGGCGCGCAGCAGCGCCTCCCGGTCGCTCTCGCGGAGTCCCGGCAGGGTGGCGACGGCACGGGCGGCGACCAGGAGGGCGGTCGCCTCGTCGGCGGCGAGCCGCAGCGGCGCGGCGACGTCGTCCGGGTTGTGCCACCAGATCCGGTCGCCGTCGGTGTCGATGTCGAGGAGGTCCCCGCCGCGGAAGCTCGTACCGCACATGGGCAGTACGTCGAGGTCGGAGATCAGCTCGTCCTCGGTGATCCCGAAGGCGCGCGCGACGTCGGCGACGTGGGCGCCGGGGCGCTCCCGGAGGTAGGTGACGAGCGACAGCATCCGCCTCGTCTGGTCGATCGCGTTGGCAGCCATGCGGTACGTCTTCCCCTCAGCCCTTGGCCACGGCACGGAGCCGGTCCACCACGTCGGCCCGCAGATCGGCCGGTTCCAGTACGACGACATCGGGGCCGAACTCGACGAGCCAGGCGTCGAGCCCGTGCCCGTACGGGATCTCCAGTTCGTCCCAGCCGTCGGCGCCCTCCCGCACGGACTGGGCGCGGGCCCGCAGCGGGTAGCCGCAGCCGGCGCGCAGCCGGATCCGGGCCGAGCGGGTGGCGGTCTCCCCCGCCCAGCTCTCCACGGTCTCGCGGACGGTGACGACGTCCGGCACGGGCGCGGTGAACGCGCCGGCCCGGGAGCGGACCTTGCCGGTGATCCGGGAGAGCCGGAAGACGCGCTCGGCGCCCCGGTCGCGGTCCCAGCCGGCCAGGTACCAGTGGCCGCGCCAGCATTCGAGGGTCCAGGGCTCGACATGGCGGGCCTCGGGGCGGGCGGCGTTGGCCTTGCGGTAGTCGAAGACGACGGGCCGGCGGTCGCGGCAGGCCAGCATCAGCGGCTCGAAGGCGGCCTCGTGGACCGGGATGCGCGGCTCGAGGGCGCTGGGCTGGACGTCGTACGAGTCCTCCGCCTCCGGCATTCCGGCGGCGCGGAGCTTCTGGAGGGCGCCGCTGGCCGCGCCGGCGAGGCGGGCCTGCTGCCAGACCTTCGCGGCGAGGCCGAGCGCGGCGGCCTCCTCGGCGTCGAGGGTGATGGGCGGCAGCCGGTTGGAGTCGCGGCGGGCGAGGTAGCCGGTCTCGCCCTCCAGGTTCTCGACGGTCTCGATGACCAGGCCGAGCTCGCGCAGATCGTCCTTGTCGCGCTCGAACATGCGGTTGAAGGCGTCGTCCCCGCTCGCTTCGAGGTAGGCCTCGATGGAACCGCGGAGTTCACGCTTGCTCAGCGGGCGGCGCGTCCCGAGCAGGCACAGCGCGAGATTCATCAGCCGCTCGGACTTGGCAATCGCCATCGACGCCCCGCACCTCTTCTGCCGGATCACTGGTCGGACGTCCGACCGTACCGCCCCGGAGTGTCGGGGCCAAAGCCGAGGGCCCCCGCCACGGATGGCGGGGGCCCTCGGAGGACCGTCACCGGTCGGACACGACGGGTCAGGCGGCGACCAGGTCGCAGACGAAGATCAGCGTCTCGCCCGGAGCGATCTTGCCGCCGGCGCCACGGTCGCCGTAGGCGAGGTGGGCGGGGATGATCAGCTCGCGACGGCCGCCGACCTTCATGCCCTGGACGCCCTGGTCCCAGCCCGCGATGACCTGGCCGGCACCGAGCCGGAACGGGAGCGGCTCGCCGCGGTTCCAGGAGGAGTCGAACTCCTCACCGGTGGAGAAGGCGACGCCCACGTAGTGGACGAGGACGTTGGCGCCGGCCTTGGCCTCGGCGCCGTCACCCTCCCAGATGTCCCTGATCTTCAGGTCCTTCGGCGGCTCGCCGCCCGGGAAGTCGACCTCGGGCTTCTCGATGCTCACTGAACTGCTCCTCATACTGATGAACTGCGTGATCGGGACAGTCTTACATCTTCGTCAGGATGTCCACGGCGAACACCAGCGTGGAGTTCTTCGGAATGCCCTGCTGCTCCTTGTCGCCGAACGCCTCGGACGGCGGGGCGACGATGAGGACGCGGCTGCCGACCTTCTTGCCGACGAGACCGTCCTTGAGGCCCTTCAGCGTGAGCTGCGCGAGCGGGAAGTTCGCGGGCTTGCCGGTGGTGTACGTCGAGTCGAAGACCTTGCCGTCCTTCCAGAGGGCGGCGACGTAGTTCACGACGACCGTGTCGGTCGCCTTCACGGCCTCGCCCTTGGACTCGATGACGTAGTTCGAGACGAGCTTGGTCGGCGGGTCGGTCTTCGGCACCGTCAGCGTGGGCGCCTTGCCGTCGGTGTTCGTCCCGACCTTCGGCAGGTCCTTGTTCTCCTGGGCGACGGGGGTACCCGTGGCGGACTTCGGGATCGTGACGGACTTCAGGATGTCCACGACGAAGACGAGGGTGGCGTTGGGCTTGATGTCGCCCTGGCCCTGCGCACCGTAACCGAGCTCCGGCGGGATGCCGATCTCGACGCGGCTGCCGACCTTCTGGCCCTCGAGGCCCTGGTCCCAGCCCTTGATGACCTGGCCGGCGCCGAGCGTCAGGTCGAACGGCTGACCCCGGTCGAAGCTGTTGTCGAAGGGCTTGTCGGAGTCCCAGGCCTGACCCAGGTAGTTCACCTGGAGCGCGTCGCCCTTCTTCGTCACCGCGCCCTTGCCCTCGCTGATGACGTTGACCTTGAGTTCCTTGGGCGGGTCGCCCTCGCCCTTGGCGAGGGTCGGCTTCTCCCCGAACTTCTGACCCGCGGTGATGGCGGGCAGTCCGTTCTTCATCGAGGCGGAATCGGAGCCCTTGTCGTCGCTGCCGCACGCCGCTGTCGAGAGCAGCAGCAGCGGGACGACGAGAAGGCCGGCAAGTCGGCGCACGTGTTCCTCAGATCTCAGACGGCACAGTAGTTGTGCCGACACTCTAGGCGCTCCTCCTGTCACGTCGAGGGCCCCGCACGCCAAACGTACGGGGCCCCACCGGTCGGTACGACCTGCCTACATTCCGGCGATCAGCTTTTCGACCCGGTCGTCGACGGAGCGGAACGGGTCCTTGCACAACACGGTGCGCTGCGCCTGGTCGTTCAGCTTGAGGTGGACCCAGTCGACGGTGAAGTCCCGCCGCTGCTCCTGGGCGCGGCGGATGAAGTCGCCGCGGAGCCTGGCCCGAGTGGTCTGCGGGGGCACCGACTTGCCCTCGAAGATCTTCAGGTCGTTGCAGATCCGTGCCGCCTGCCCGTTCTTCTGCAGCAGGTAGTAGAGCCCACGACGGCGGTGGATGTCGTGGTAGGCGAGGTCTATCTGCGCGACCCTCGGGTTCGACATGGTCATGTTGTGCTTGGCCCGGTAGCGCTCGATGAGCCGGTGCTTCATGACCCAGTCGATCTCGGTCTCGATCCGGTCGAGCCGCTCGCTCTCGATCGCGTCGAGCGTACGGCCCCACAGCTCCAGGACCTGGGCGACGGTGCCGGTCCTGATCCCGCGGCGGTCGACGAAGTCGACGGCCTTCTCGTAGTACTCGCGCTGGACCTCAAGGGCGGAGGCCTCGCGGCCGCTGGCGAGCCGGACCTTGCGCTGACCGGTGGTGTCGTGGCTGACCTCGCGGATGGCCCGGATGGGGTTCTCCAGGGTCAGGTCGCGCATCACCGTGCCCGCCTCGATCATGCGGAGCACCAGGTCGGTGGCGCCGACCTTGAGCAGCATGGTCGTCTCGGACATGTTCGAGTCGCCGACGATGACGTGCAGCCGGCGGTAGCGCTCGGCGTCGGCGTGCGGCTCGTCCCGGGTGTTGATGATGGGCCGCGAGCGGGTGGTCGCGGAGCTGACGCCCTCCCAGATGTGCTCGGCGCGCTGGGAGACGCAGAACACCGCGCCCCGCGGGGTCTGGAGGACCTTTCCCGCGCCGCAGATGAGCTGCCGGGTGACGAGGAACGGAATGAGGATGTCCGCGAGCCGGGAGAACTCGCCGTGCCGGGCGACGAGATAGTTCTCGTGGCACCCGTACGAGTTTCCGGCCGAGTCGGTGTTGTTCTTGAAGAGGTAGACGTCGCCCGCGATTCCCTCCTCGTGCAGGCGGCGTTCGGCGTCGACGAGCAGGCCCTCGAGAATGCGCTCGCCGGCCTTGTCGTGGGTGACCAGTTCGGTCACGTCGTCGCATTCCGGTGTTGCGTATTCCGGATGCGATCCCACGTCCAGGTACAGGCGGGCGCCGTTCCGCAGGAAGACATTGCTGCTGCGGCCCCATGACACGACACGGCGGAAGAGGTAGCGCGCCACTTCGTCAGGAGACAGTCGGCGCTGTCCCCTGAACGTGCACGTGACGCCGTACTCGTTCTCCAGCCCGAAAATGCGGCGGTCCATGTCTGAACATTACGCCTGACGGCCTGTGCTGAAACCGGGTTGGACGTTCCCGTTTCGATCATTTTCCGATCAGTGCGTGTTCTTTTCGCTGTGTACGGGGGTGGAGGCGCCCGCGCCGACGGCGTGTCGCGCGTCGGCCGCCGGGGTGTCGGGGCCCGTGGGCACGCCGAGCACGCGGCCGGTGGCGAGGAGGACGAGGAAGGCGACCAGGCCGCCCGCCCCGGCGACGGCGAATCCGGTGACCGTCCCCGCGAGTTCGACGGCGGGCCCCGCGACGGCGGAGCCGAGGGCCGAGCCGACGCCGAAGGTGGTGACGAGCCAGGAGAAGGCCTCGGTCACGGTGCCGCGCGGCGCGTGCCGGTCCACGACGATGAAGGCGCAGGCGAGGACGGGCGCCAGGAACACGCCGGAGAGGACCGAGAGGCCGGCCATGGCGACGGGGCCGGGCGTGAGCACGAGCGGCAGGTAACAGACCGCGAGGAGCAGCACGAGGACGCGCAGGCGCCGCTCGGGCGCCCCGGACCACTGCCGGGCGCCGTAGGCGACGCCGCCGAGGAGCGCGCCGAGACCGAGGGCGGCCATCAGCCAGCCGTAGACGGCCGGGGTGCCCCGGTCGTCCGCGTAGGCGACGGCGGCGACGGTGATGGAGCCGAGGGCGAGGCCGACGAAGAAGAAGGAGCCGAGGAGGGCGAGGAGCCCGGGCGAGCGCAGGGCGCCCAGCCAGTGGGCCTCCCGGGGCGCGGAGCGCCAGGCGCGGGAGGGCTCGGAGAGGACGACGGCGAGGGCGCCGAGGACCCCGAGGAGGTTGATGACGAGGAGGGCGGCGGCGGGCGACCACAGGGAGACGAGGAGGGTGAGCAGCAGCGGGCCGACGGTGAACATGATCTCCTGCGCGACCGCGTCGAGGGCGTACGCCCGGTGGACCCTGTCCTCGCGGCCGAGGACGCTCGGCCACAGGGCGCGCAGGCCGCCTTCGAGGGGCGGGGTGAAGAGGCCGGCGAGGACGACGGCCGCGTACGCGAGGGCGAGGTGGCCGGTGCCGACGAGGGCGAGGAGGGCCATGCCGAGGGCGGAGAGGACGGCGGCGGGCAGCTGGACGCGGGGCTGGCCCTTGAGGTCGACGGCGCGGCCGAGGAGGGGCTGGCCGACGGCGGTGGCGACGCCGTAGGCGGCGATGAGGCCGCCGGCGAGGGTGTAGCTGCCGCCCTGGTCGCGGACGAAAAGGGTGATGGCGATGGGGCCGGTGCCGTTGGGCAGGCGTCCGACCAGGGTGCCGGCGAGCAGCCGGGCGGCGTGCGGTGCCCGGAGTATGTCGAGATAGCCGCCGTGTGCCCGGGCCTCGGTGGCCATGTGGTCTCCCCTCGCCTCGGACAGCGCCGAGGTTTTACGTATAACGTCCTGCGTCATACGTACCATGTCGGCTGTACGCGGGTCCAGCCCGCACCCTCGAACCGTCCGACGCGGAGGCCCCAGTGCAGACCCCGGAGCCGCTCGGCGGCACCCGCCCCACCAGCCGGGACGTCGCCCGGGCCGCGGGCGTCTCCCAGGCCACCGTCTCCCTCGTGCTCGGTGACAAGTGGCGCGGCCGCGTCTCCGAGCGGACCGCCGGGACCGTCCGGGAGGCCGCCCGGAACCTCGGCTACCGGCCCAACCTCGCCGCCCGCAACCTCCGGCTCGGCCGTACCCGGACCGCCCTCCTCGTCGTCCCGGCCCTCACCAACGAGTTCTTCGCCCACGTCTACACCGGCGCCGCCACCGCGGCGGCGGCGCACGGCTTCGGCGTCGTCCTCTACCCCTCCCCCGACGGCCTCGGCCCCGCCCGTGACCCCTTCGCGTCGGCGCAGGCCGCCCTCGACGGGGTGATCGCCTCCTCGATGGCGACCGACGCCCTGGAGGCCTTCCGGGACACCGACCTCCCGCTCGTCATGCTCGACAGCGACCCGGCCGACCCCGGCGCCGCCGCCCATGTGAACCTCGACGTCGCCGACGGGATGCGCCGGGTGACCGACCACCTCCTCGGTCTCGGCCACCGCCGCTTCCTGCACCTGGCGTCCGCCGCCCCGTCCTGGACCTTCGACGTGCGGGCCGCGACGCTCGCCCACGCCCTGCGCGGGACGGAGGTGCGCACCGTACGGTCGCCCCTGAACATCGCGGACGCGCGGGAGGCCGCCGGCCTCGCCCTCGGGGCACCCGGCCCCCTGCCCACGGCCGTGATCTGCGACGACGACATCCTCGCGGTCGGCGTCTGCAAGGCCGCGCGCCGGCTCGGCCTGCGGGTCCCCGAGGACCTGTCGGTCACCGGCTTCGACGACATGGCCCTGGCGACCGTGGTCGAACCGGAGCTCACCACCGTGCGGCTGCCCGCCGAGGAGTTCGGCCGGAGGGGCATGGAGGCGCTCCTCGCCGTCCTCGCGGGTGAACCGCCCCGCTCGGTCTCCCTGCCCGTCGCCCTGGTCCCCCGGGGCTCCACGGGGCCCGCACCGGCCCTCTGAGGGCCGGACAGACCGAAGGGGCCCCGGTGCGCCGACGCGCACCGGGGCCCCTTCGGGCCGATCCGTCTACTCCTCGGGGGCCTCGTCCGAGGGCTCGTCCGTCTTCGTCACCGCCGCGTTGTCCGCCTGCATGAGACGGGACAGCTGACGGCCGACGATCCGCTTGAACTTGCGCTGCTGCGGGCGCGTGCGGTCCAGGACCGCCACCTCGAGACGCTCGGCGGGGATCTCCCGCTCACTGCCGTTGGTGTCCCGCGACAGGGCCTGTACGGCCAGCTTCAGGGCCTCGGCCAGGGACATGCCGTCCCGGTGCCGCTGGTCCAGGAAGGAGCTGATCTGCTCCGCGTTGCCACCGACCGCGACCGAGCCGTGCTCGTCCACGATCGAGCCGTCGTGCGGCAGCCGGTAGATCTGGTCGCCCGAGGCCTCCTCGCCGACCTCGGCGACGACCAGCTCCACCTCGTACGGCTTCTCCCCCGCGCTGGAGAAGATCGTGCCCAGCGTCTGGGCGTAGACGTTGGCCAGACCGCGCGCGGTGACGTCGTCCCGGTCGTAGGTGTAGCCCCGCAGGTCGGCATAGCGCACGCCGCCGATGCGGAGGTTCTCGTACTCGTTGTACTTGCCGGCGGCGGCGAAGCCGATCCGGTCGTAGATCTCGCTGAACTTGTGCAGTGCGCGGGACGGGTTCTCGCCGACGAAGACGATGCCGTCGGTGTACTGGAGGACGACCAGGCTGCGGCCTCGGGCGATGCCCTTGCGGGCGTACTCCGCCCGGTCGGCCATGGCCTGCTGGGGTGAGACGTAGAACGGAGTGGACACCGGCGGTCCGTCCCTTTCTTCTGGGCTTCTACAGAGCGACGAGTGGTCAGAGCAGGGCGGCGCGCGGCCCGTCGGGCTGCTCCAGGCGCCGCTCGGTGATCGACCGGGCGAGACCGGAGGACTCGGCCTCGGTGAGCCTGCGGTAACCCTCGTCCGTGATGACCGAGACGATCGGGAAGATCCGGCGCGCCATGTCGGGACCGCCGGTCGCCGAGTCGTCGTCCGCCGCGTCGTAGAGCGCCTGGACGACCAGGGTGGTGGCCTCCTGCTCGGTCAGGTCGGCGCGGTAGAGCTTCTTCATCGAGCCGCGCGCGAAGATCGAACCGGAGCCGGTGGCGGCGAAGCCCTGTTCCTCGGAGCGTCCGCCGGTCACGTCGTACGAGAAGATCCGGCCCTTCTCCTTGGCCTCGTCCCAGCCGGCGAAGAGCGGCACGACGGCGAGCCCCTGCATGGCCATGCCGAGGTTGCCCCGGATCATGGTGGAGAGACGGTTCGCCTTGCCCTCCAGGGAGAGCGTGACGCCCTCCACCTTCTCGAAGTGCTCCAGCTCCAGCTGGAACAGCTTCACCATCTCCACGGCGAGACCGGCGGTGCCGGCGATGCCGACGGCCGAGTACTCGTCGGCCGGGAAGACCTTCTCGATGTCGCGCTGCGCGATCATGTTCCCCATGGTGGCCCGCCGGTCACCGGCGAGGACGACCCCGTCGGCGAAGGTCGCCGCCACGATGGTCGTGCCGTGCGGCGCCTGGACGATGCCCTCGGGGAGCTTCCGGTTGCCCGGGAGCATCTCCGGCGAGTGGCTGGCCAGGAAGTCGAAGAACGAGGACGACCCCGGCGTCAGGAAGGCCGCCGGCAGACGCCCGGTGCTACGAGGGTTGGCTTCCACGCGATTCCTTCCGGGTGGGAGAGTCGGCCCGCCGTGGGACGCGCGGGCCGATCTTGATTGCTGTGCACGGACCTTACCCGTGCCACCGCTTGTCATCCGTCCCCGGACCCACGGCTTTCTCCGGGGCTCCGGGGACGGAGGACGACAGGCGCGTGGGGCGGCTACTGGCCACCCTTTTGAACGAAGGACCGCACGAAGTCCTCGGCGTTCTCCTCGAGTACGTCGTCGATCTCGTCCAGGACGGAGTCCACGTCCTCGCTCAGCTTCTCCTGGCGCTCCTGGAGGTCGGAGCTCGCCTCCGTGGTGGTCTCCTCGACCTCCTCCGTGGAACGCGTCGCCTTCTGCTGTCCGCCGCCGGTGTCCTTGGTCGCCATATCCCTCACCCCGCTCGAATCGACCCGCTCGGTTGAGTCCGTACAAGATCAGACCCTATACGCGGGGTCCGACTTCGGCCCCGCGATTTCCACAACGCCCGGGCACTCTTTCCATGATTCCCAGTGCCGGGGTATTTCAGGCCCGCGCCGGGCCTCCGATCAGCCGCCGGACAGGACCCGGACCAGTTCCTCGGCCGTCCGGCAGCGGTCCAGGAGCGACTTCACATGGGCCTTGGTGCCGCGCAGCGGTTCCAGGGTCGGGACGCGCTGGAGCGAGTCCCGGCCGGGCAGGTCGAAGATCACCGAGTCCCAGGAGGCCGCGGCGACGTCGTCGGCGTACTGCTCGAGGCAGCGGCCCCGGAAGTAGGCCCTGGTGTCCTCCGGAGGCGCCGTCTCGGCCCGCTCCACCTCGGACTCGTCCAGGAGCCGCTTCATGCGCCCGCGGGCCGCCAGGCGGTTGTAGAGGCCCTTCTCGGGGCGTACGTCCGCGTACTGGAGGTCCACCAGGTGCAGGCGGGGGGCGTCCCACTCCAGGGCGTCCCTGCGCCGGTAGCCCTCCATGAGCTCCAGCTTGGCGATCCAGTCGAGCTCGCCGGCCAGGCTCATGGGGTCGTTCTCGAGCCGGTTGAGGGTGTCCTCCCAGCGGGTCAGGACGTCCTTGGTCTGCTCGTCCGCGTCCGCGCCGTACCGCTCCTCCACGTACTTCCTGGCCAGCTCGAAGTACTCCATCTGGAGCTGCACCGCAGTGAGTGTCCGGCCGCTGCGGAGCGTGACCAGGTACTGGAGGGTCGGGTCGTGCGAGACGTGGTGGAGGGTGCGCACGGGCTGGTCGACGGCGAGGTCGACGGTGATGAACCCGTCCTCGATCATCGACAGGACCAGCGCGGTGGTGCCCAGCTTGAGGTAGGTCGAGATCTCGGAGAGGTTCGCGTCGCCGATGATCACGTGCAGTCGGCGCCAGCGCTCGGCGTCGGCGTGCGGCTCGTCCCGAGTGTTGATGATGGGGCGCTTGAGGGTGGTCTCCAGGCCCACCTCGACCTCGAAGTAGTCGGCGCGCTGGCTGATCTGGAAGCCGTCCTTCCGGCCGTCCTGACCGATGCCCACCCGTCCCGCGCCGGTCACGACCTGGCGGGAGACGAAGAAGGGGGTGAGGTGGCGCACGATGTCCGAGAAGGGGGTCTCCCGCTTCATCAGGTAGTTCTCGTGCGTGCCGTAGGAGGCGCCCTTGTTGTCGGTGTTGTTCTTGTAGAGGTGGATGGGCTGGGCGCCGGGGAGCTGGGCGGCGCGCTCGGCGGCCTCCGCCATGATCCGTTCGCCGGCCTTGTCCCAGAGGACGGCGTCGCGCGGGTTGGTGACCTCGGGCGAGCTGTACTCGGGGTGGGCGTGGTCCACGTAGAGCCGCGCCCCGTTGGTGAGGATGACGTTGGCGAGGCCGATGTCCTCGTCGGTGAGCTGGCTGGAGTCGGCGGCCTCGCGGGCGAGGTCGAAGCCGCGGGCGTCCCGCAGCGGGTTCTCCTCCTCGAAGTCCCAGCGGGCGCGGCGCGCCCGGTGCATCGCCGCCGCGTAGGCGTTGACGATCTGGGACGAGGTGAGCATGGCATTGGCGTTCGGGTGTCCCGGGACGGAGATCCCGTATTCCGTCTCGATGCCCATTACTCGCCGTACGGTCATGCGGCCCTCCTTGCCCGGCGGCGCTCACTGTGCGCGACTCGGCGGTACCGATGAGCCTAGAGCGGCTCCGCGCTGGTGGGGAGATCAGTTGCGTATTTCCCTGTGCTGTGATGCCGGGGGAAATGCTGGATGGAATGCGTCGGCTGCGGATGCCCGGTCTCCGGGCATCCGCAGCCGGTGGGCGTTTTACAGGTACTGACCGGTATTGGCCACCGTGTCGATGGAGCGTCCGGTGTCCGCGCCCTGCTTTCCGGTGACGAGGGTGCGGATGAACACGATCCGCTCGCCCTTCTTTCCGGAGATCCGGGCCCAGTCGTCGGGGTTGGTGGTGTTGGGCAGGTCCTCGTTCTCCTTGAACTCGTCCACGCAGGCCTGGAGGAGGTGGGAGACGCGGATGCCCTTCTGGTTGTGGTCGAGGAAGGCCTTGATGGCCATCTTCTTGGCCCGGTCGACGATGTTCTGGATCATCGCGCCGGAGTTGAAGTCCTTGAAGTAGAGGACTTCCTTGTCGCCGTTGGCGTACGTGACTTCGAGGAAGCGGTTCTCCTCGGATTCGGCGTACATCTGCTCGACGACGGACTGGATCATGGCGTGGGCGGCGGCGGCCTTGGATCCGCTGTGCTCGGAGAGGTCGTCGGCGTGCAGGGGCAGGGTGGCCGTGAGGTACTTCGCGAAGATGTCCTTCGCGGCCTCCGCGTCCGGGCGCTCGATCTTGATCTTGACGTCGAGCCGGCCGGGTCGCAGGATCGCGGGGTCGATCATGTCCTCGCGGTTGGAGGCGCCGATGACGATGACGTTCTCCAGGCCCTCCACACCGTCGATCTCGGCGAGCAGCTGGGGGACGATGGTGTTCTCCACGTCCGAGCTGACACCGGAGCCACGGGTGCGGAAGAGGGATTCCATCTCGTCGAAGAAGACGATGACGGGGGTGCCTTCGCTCGCCTTCTCCCGGGCACGCTGGAAGACGAGGCGGATGTGCCGCTCGGTCTCGCCGACGTACTTGTTGAGGAGCTCGGGGCCCTTGATGTTGAGGAAGTAGGACTTCCCCGCGGGCTGTCCGGTCACCTCGGCGACCTTCTTGGCCAGGGAGTTGGCCACGGCCTTCGCGATCAGCGTCTTGCCGCAGCCGGGCGGGCCGTAGAGCAGGATGCCCTTGGGCGGCCGCAGTTCGTGCTCCTTGAAGAGGTCCGGGTAGAGGTAGGGGAGCTCGACCGCGTCGCGGATCATCTCGATCTGGCCGCCCAGACCGCCGATCTTGTCGTAGTCGACGTCCGGGACCTCTTCGAGGACGAGTTCCTCGACCTCGCTCTTGGGGACCACCTCGTAGACGTAGCCGGACCTGGAGTCGAGCAGCAGGGCGTCACCGGCGCGGATGGTGACGTCCAGCAGAGGCTCGGCGAGCCTCACCACCCGTTCCTCGTCGGTGTGCCCCACCACCAGGGCGCGCTCGCCGTCCTCGAGGATCTCCTTGAGGGTGACGATGTCCCCGGCGCGCTCGAACTCCATGGCCTCGACCACGTTGAGCGCTTCGTTGAGCATGACTTCCTGGCCGCGCTTGAGCTCGTCGAGCTCGATGCTCGGGCTGACGTTCACCCGGAGCTTGCGGCCCCCGGTGAAGATGTCGCACGTGCCGTCCTCGTTGGCCTGCAGGAAGACACCGAAGCCGGCCGGCGGCTGTGCGAGCCGGTCGACCTCCTCCTTGAGGGCCACGATCTGGTCGCGGGCCTCACGGAGCGTGTTCGCGAGTCGTTCGTTCTGCGCGGACACGCCGGCCAGGTTGGTCTGCAGCTCGACGATCCGCTCTTCGAGAATCCTCGTGTGTCGCGGAGAGTCGGCGAGCTTGCGGCGCAGGACGGCGATTTCCTGCTCGAGATAGGCAACCTGTCCGGCGGGGTCCTCAGACCCTCGCCCGGGCCGGATGCCGCGGTTGATGTCGTCGTCGTGGGCTGCCACGGTCCTCACCTCCTCCAGGGGGAGCTGGACGCTTCCTGACCCTACCTGCGTGGGTGGTGATTGAAACCCCTAGATCAAAAAGACTCCGAGGTGTGTCCGATCTTCACCCTTGCGCTTCCCCTCTCGCCAGAGGGAATACCCACCCTTCACGGCTTGAAAGCGGGCGGTTGTATCGTCGTCATGGGCCAACACCCTTCGGAGGGGGCCCGACTTACCCGCGATATGCGATTCGAGAAGCAGGAACGGCAGGAGATATGACCGTGCAGCACGAGGTCCCGTCCGTGGGCGCCGAGGACGCGCTGGAGGTCTGGATCGATCAGGACCTGTGCACCGGGGACGGGATCTGCGCGCAGTACGCTCCCGAGGTCTTCGAGCTGGACATCGACGGGCTCGCTTATGTGAAGAGCGCCGACGACGAGCTCCTCCAGGACGTGGGGGCCTCGACCCCGGTCCCGCTGACGCTGCTCCAGGACGTGGTGGACTCGGCGAAGGAGTGCCCGGGTGACTGCATCCACGTGCGTCGGACCGCGGACAAGGTGGAGGTGTACGGGCCCGACGCGGAGTGACGGGTCAGGTGCTGCGCGCGTCGGCCCGTCCGTCGCGTACGAAGGCGCCGTCCTGCCAGTGCCAGCTGACCTGCTCCTTCTCGTCGGGGCAGCAGCTGGGGACGTCGGGGGACGAGTAGCCGAGCAGGGTGGCGAGGACGGCTCCGTCGCGTACGTCGAGCTCGGTGACGTTCTTGCGGAGCCCGGGGTCGACGAGGGTGGCGACCACGCGCGCGGGGGCGCCGGTCTCCTTGCCGCGGACGAGGACGTAGACGCCGTCCGGCGGGGTGCCGGAGCCGGCTTCGCAGTGCACGACCGCAACGGTCTCGGGGTTCCCGTCCCCGTCGAGGTCTCCTGTCGCCCGTTTCGCGACCGTACGGGGGCCTCCCGCGCAGTCCAACGGGTAGGCGACTCCGGCGGCCTCGGGGGCGGCCGCGGGGCGCGGGGCGGCGGCCGGGGCCGCGGTGGCTCCGGCGGGGCCGGGCTGGAGCAGCCCCGCGAGGGCGACGACCGCGGCGGTGGCCGTGGCGGTGGCCAGCCAGTGGGCCGGCCGGGCCCGGGTGTGGGCGAGGTCCGCGAGGTCCGGGGCGGCGGAGGGCTGCACGCGAGACGTCTCCTGTGGGGGTGGTGCGGTGGGTTTCGGGGCATCGTGCCACACGTCACAGGGGGACGGAACAGCTGGGGTCGGCCGGTGGCCGTGCTCGTGGAACAGCTCGCGGAGCGTCCCGTGGAACATGAGGACGCCGTCGTGGGGGGGGGCGCCCGGGGGGGGGGGGGGCCCCCCCCGGGGGGGGGGGGGGGGGGGGGGCCGGCCCGGGTGGGGGGGTCGGAGTTGACAGCGGAGGCGGGCGGTGCGGGGGGGGGCGGGGGGGCGC